>NZ_JBYIRL010000001.1:0-447639 GCF_057708125.1 Actinacidiphila sp. bgisy145 | reverse complement strand
GGAGGAGCGGCAGACGTGGTGGCGGCGCGGGTCCCCCGCGACCGGCTCTCGGCCGCGGCGGCCCCTCCCTATTCGGATGGCGCGGGGGCGGGTCAGGTGACCGGGAGGGCGGTCCACTGCTGGGCGTCGGTGCCGTTGCAGTCCCACAGCTGGAGCTGGGTGTTGTCCACCGTGCTGGAGCCGGGGTCGTCCAGGCAGCGGCCGGACTGCGGGTTGCGGTAGCCGCCGCCGTACGGCTGCCAGACCTGCGCGGCGGTGCCGTTGCAGTCGTAGAGCTGCACCAGGGTGCCGGCGGCGGTGCCGCCGTCGGCGGCGTCCACGCACTTGCCGTAGATCTGGAGGGTGCCGTCGCTGCGCCGGGTCCACCACTGCGCGTTGGTCCGGTTGCAGCCGCGGATCTCGATCGGGGTGCCGTTGTCGGTCCTGGCGTGGTCGTCGTTGAGGCACAGGCCGCTGAGGCCGGAGTGGACGGTGCCGTCGGCGCCGGGGGCGGTGATCCAGCCGGCCGCGTCGGCGGCCTGGATGCCGGTGTCGAAGGCGTCGGCCATCTTCTGGTAGCCGGCGTCGTCGGGGTGCAGCGCGTCCGACAGGTCGGCGGTGGTCAGGGCGCCCATGTTGACGTAGCGGACGTGCTTGCCGGCCGCCTGCTCGGCGCGGGCGATGCCGGGCACGTCGGCGTTGAACGCCGGCCGGTAGGGCTCCTCGATGGAGTTGGTGGACACGATCAGCGTGGCGAGCAGCACAGTGACGCCCGGGTCGTCGGCGGTGATCCGGTCGACCAGGTCGTGCAGCCGCTGCGTGGCGGTGGAGACCTCGTAGGCCTGGTTGAGGTCGTTGGTGCCGATCATCAGCGTGATGACGTTCGGCCGGTAGATGCTGAGCGTGGCGTCGGCGATGCCGGCGATCTGGTCGATCCGCCAGCCGCGGTGGCCTTCGTTGTCCGGGTCGGCCATGCTGCCGCTCTGGAGGCCGCCGACGTAGTCCAGGGTGTGGCCCTCGCCGGTGAGTTCGTCGCGCAGCGGGACGCGGTAGCCGTTGCCGGCGCTGCTGCCGACGCCCCAGGTGATCGAGTCGCCCAGCGGCATCACCCGCAGGGCCGCCGGTTGGGCGGCGGAGGCGGGTGCGGCCGCCGGGGCGGCGGCCAGTGCGTTCGGCGCGAGTACGCCGGCCGCGGCGAGCAGCGCGGCGGCTGCCGCCGCGGCCGCCGCGAGGAGTCTTTTCATCGCCAGTCCTCACCTTCCGTCGGGGGCGGGGTGGTGCGGCACCGGTGCGCGGGCGCCCGCGGGCGGGGCGGGCGGCCGCGGACCGCTGGTCGTACAAGGGGGGTGCTGCGGTGGTACCCGCGGGTGCCACCGTCTGTGCGGTCCTGCCGCGTGTTCAGAGGGCGAGCGCGACCACGGCCTGGTGGTCCGCGCCCGCGGTGACCGCCACCGTGAACAGCCCGGTGGACGCGGTGTAGCCGACGGCGCCGACGCTGCCGGTGGACGCGGTGGCCACCGGTTTGCTCGGCGCGTAGCCGTGCAGGGTGATCGGGCCCTCGCCGGCGGCGAAGGCGACGGTGGTGCGCACCGTCCCGTCGTCGCTGAGGTGCGCGATGCGCTGGTCGCCGTGGGCGACGAACTTGCCGGCGTCGCCGAGGAACGCGATGCCGGACGGGCCGACCGGGGCGACCACCCAGTAGGTGCCGGTGCTGACGGTGGCCGTGACGCTGCCGCCCGCGGCGACGAGGGCGCCGGTGTGCCCGAAGTAGTCGTAGGCGTACGCCTTGCCGCTGACGCCGGCCTCGGCGAGCGTGAAGGACGCGCTCTGGGTCGGGCCGGTGGCGGCGGTGCCCCGGGTGACGCCGAGCCAGTCGATGTTGCCGCCGCTGGCGCCGGTGGCGGTCGCCCGCACGGTGTTGCTGCCCTGGGTGAGCGTGGTCGTCATGCCGACGACCGTCCACGCGTTCCACCAGCCGGTGGAGGGGAAGGACAGGGACTTCGCGGCGCCGCCGTTGACCGAGACGGCCAGCGGGCGGTCGGTGAACGCGGCGTTGGCGTACCGGAACTGGAGCGTGTAGGTGCCGGCCGCGGGCGCCGTCACGGTCCACTCGACGTAGTCGCCGGAGTCGTGCTGGTAGTCCGCGTAGCCGCTGCCGCTGTAGCCGGAGTTGTCGCTGCCGACCACCGCCCCGGACAGGGTGGCGCTCTCGGCCTGGTAGACCGTGGTGGGGGCGGGGGTCTGGCGGGCGTAGGCGAAGACGTAGCCGTAGCCGAGGCCGCCGGCGTGCTGGACGTGGGCGGTCGCGACCATCGCGGGGTTCTTCCCGGCCGCCTCGGCGACGTAGGTCGCGTCGGTGGGCACGATCGGGCTGTCCGGTTTGACGATGATCCCGTCGGCGCGGGCCACCTGGAAGAGGTTGCCGGCGTCGACCTTGCCCAGCGCGTCGCCGACGCCGACCGGGCCGGCCGACAGGTTCGCCAGCAGCAGGTTGTTCGTCTCGCCGCTCAGGAACACGTCGACCCAGGGCCAGATGCCCAGCGACGCGGCGAACTGCGCGTCGTACAGGAACTGGTCCCACTTGGGCCGGTCGAAGCGGTCGCCGCTGACCCGGATCGTGGTGAGGTTCTGGTAGCGGACGCTTTGCAGGTAGTCGCGCGGCAGCGCCATGCAGTACTGGAGGTCCATGCCGTTGACGGCGGCCTGGTGGGCCATGTTGTCGAAGAACGCGTCGGCGTCGGTGAGGTTCTCGGCGGGCTTGGCGTTGTTGCACAGCCAGTCCTGCTCGTAGACGACGACACCGCCCTCCTTGAGGTAGGCCATGATGTCCTGCCACCAACCCGGGTCGATGACAACGTTGTTGGAGAACGCGTAGTCCTCGTGGTACGGGCTGGAGGCGTCCATCCACCGGGCGTGCGTGACCAGGGGCAGGCCGAGGTCCTTGCGGAAGGCGGCGAGGCCCTCGGGGAACAGGTCCGCGTCCGCCTCGTACAGCGAGGTGCCGTCGGGCAGGTCGTTCCAGTCGCCGTTCGGGCCCTTGGGGTACCACCAGCTGTCCAGTTGCATGTAGCCCATCGGGATCTTCTGCGCGGCCCATTCGTCGCGCACCGCGAGCAGGGTGCCGGTGTAGCCCTTGGATTCGTCGTACTTGTAGTAGTAGTCGGCGCCGTTGTCGGTCCAGTAGCCCAGGGTGCTCAGCACGATGCCGGTGTCGTTGGCCGGCACGGTCTTGCCGGCCAGCGTGCGGATCGCGGCGCCCCAGGCGCGGTAGGCGGCGCCGACGCCGTTCTTCGTGGTCAGGATGGTTCTGCGGGTGTAGCCGGCCGGCAGGCTGCCGACGGCGGTGACCACGCCGGCCGCGATGGAGCCGTCGGACGCCTTGCTGGTCCGCGCCTCCTGGAAGTGGTCGGCCGCGGACAGCACGAAGGCGTTGCCGGAGTCGTCGAAGTAGACCCAGGGGCTGTCGGAGGCGCCGGCGAAGGTGTTGAACTGGTAGGCGCCGAAGCAGTCGGCGTGGCTGACCTGGTGGGCGAGGTCCGGGTAGGCGGTGAACGTCGGGAAGGCCGTGGCGTTGGCGGCGGCCTTGACGTAGGTGTCGGTGAAGACCACCGCCGAGGCGGCGTCGTAGACGCGGATGCCGCCCTTGCGCGCGCCGGACTGGAAGGTGAACGTCGTCTCGGTCCAGGCGCCCAGCGCGTCGGTCCCGGACGCGGTGGTGATGGCGGTGGCCGCGCCGACCGAGCCGCCGAAGGTCCAGCCCAGCGCGCTCGCCCGCACCGTCCAGGCGCCGGACGCGGAGACGGTGCCCGACAGGACCCGCGGCTTGGCCGCGGCCGCGTCCGCGGCTCCCGCCGGTCCCGCGGCGCCCGCCAGCGGCAGGGCCAGGGCGGCCGAGCCGACTCCCGCGGCCCGGATGAAGACACGACGGCTGATTCCTGTCATGGGGGGTGCTCCTCGTCTCGTTGCGGGGCAGCGAAGGGTGCGCGCGGCGCCGGGGCGAGCGGCGGTGTTCGCTGGTGGGGAGAGGTGCGGAGGACGTGCGCGTGACGGTGGTGCGCCGTGGCGGCCGTGAAGGGGGGACGGCCGGAATGACGCTCAGTGTGGAGCGGTGCGGGCGAGGCGGTCAAGACGCGCGACGAAGAATCACCGGCCGGCCGCGGTTCATCCATGTGAAGAAGAGGCTGGGAACTGACCATCTCTCACGTTGTAATGACGCCTCCAACCCCCTTGAGTTCACAGTGCAGTTCGTTGTTCATATACGCAATCGCCGTCCAGACCCCTCCCCGGCCGCCCCGCACCGCGCCGCCCACCTGCCCCGACCGCCCGATGGTGACACTCCGTCACCGCCCCCCGGGCGCCGCACGGCTGGGGGGACGTCAGGCCGCGCAGGCGGCGGGCTCGGCGAAGAAGGCGCGGACCGCGCTCTGGAGGCGGGCGTGCTCGGCGGCGTCGTCGGGGTGGTCGAAGAAGTGGCCGAAGGGCATGACGTACAACTGCTTGGGGCCGGCCAGGGCGTTGTGGACGGCGAACTGGCCGGGCGGCGGCACGTAGGCGTCGAAGAGGGCGGCGCCGACGTGGACGGGGATGCGCAGGTGGCGCGCGGCGGTGGCGGCGTCGAAGTAGGCGAGGACGTCGAGGACGGACGGGTCGGCGAGGTGGCGGGCGCGGATGTGGGAGCCGCTGCCGAGGCACTCCAGGCCGACGCGCAGCGGGTGGTTGCCGAAGCTGGGGACGGTGAGGTGGCCGGAGGCGAAGCGGTCGTCCCAGGGCAGGGCGAGCGCGCCGATGCCGCCGCCGAAGCTGCCGCCGAGGTAGTCCAGGCGCAGTCCGCGGGTGGCGGGGAGCAGTTCGTGCAGGGCGGTGGCGGCGCACCAGATGTCGGCGGCGCACCCGCCGTGCACGTAGGTCTCGCGTGAGGCGAGGCCCTGCACGACGTGCGGGGTGCCGATCTGCGGCAGTTCGCTGAGGGCGGGCAGGCCGCGCAGGCAGGGCTGGAGGACGGCGGCCCCGTCGATCGGCACCCGGGGGTCCGGCGCGGCGCGGCCGCCGTAGCCGTGGGTGAGCACCGCGGCGCGGGTGGGTTCGGCGCCGGCCGGCAGGGTGAGCCAGCCGCCGAGCCGTACGCCGCCGAGCGAGGTGTAGCTGATCCGGTACGCCTCCAGGGCGGCCGGGGCCGGCCCGTCCGGGCCGGGCTCGCCCGGCCGGCCCGCGGGCAGGCGCTCCTCGATCCGCGCGTCGACCGCCACGGCCCGGGCGCGCGCGTACAGCTCCTGCCAGAAGGCGGCGAAGTCGGGCGGTTCGTTGCCGGGGGCGGGTACGGCCAGCAGGGCGTCCAGGTCGTGGCCGTAGGTCGGGTCGAAGGCGAAGGGGTGGGTGCGCGGCGGGGTCGGGCGGTCCATCGGTGTCTCCGTGCGGGGTCGGCGGCCGGGCGGGCCGACTGGGGCTGGGGCCCGCCGCACGCTGCCAGAAAGCGCCCTCTATGGGCAAGCGACCCCGGCGCCCCGCACATACCCGCTGCGCTGCGCCATTGACTTGGAAAGCGCTTACTCCTAGCGTTCCGAGGCGGACCGCCCAACCGCCCGCACGCGCCGGCGCCCCACCCGGGGCCGGACCCGACAGAGAGCCCGCGATGCCCCAATTCGACCTGCCGCTGGAAGAACTCCGCCGGTACCGCCCGGACCAGCCGGAGCCCGACGACTTCGACGCCTTCTGGGCCGCCACCCTGGCCGAGGCCCGCACCACCGCCCTCGACGCGCGCTTCACGCCGTTCGACGCTCCGCTGACCGGGGTCGAGGTGCTGGACGCCACGTTCGCCGGATACGGCGGCCACCCGGTCAGGGGCTGGCTGCTGCTGCCGGCCCACACCGAGGGACCGCTGCCGGCGGTGGTGAAGTACATCGGCTACAACGGCGGGCGCGGCCTGCCGCACGAGCACCTGGTGTGGCCCGCGGCCGGCTTCGCGTGCTTCGTGATGGACTCCCGCGGCCAGGGCAGCGGCGGCTCGGTCGGCGACACCCCCGACCCGGTGGGCGGCGGGCCGGCCTACCCCGGCCAGATGACCCGCGGCATCCTCGACCGCGACGCCTACTACTACCGGCGGCTGTTCACCGACGCCGTCCGCGCGGTGGAGGCGGTGCGCAGCCACCCGCGGGTGGACCCCGCCCGGGTCGCGGCTGCCGGCGGCAGCCAGGGCGGCGGCATCACCCTGGCCGTCGCCGGGCTGGTCCCCGACCTCGCCGCGGTCGCGGTGGACGTGCCCTTCCTGTGCCACTACCCGCGGGCCCTCGCGGTCGCGGCCCAGGGCCCGTACCGCGAGATCGCCGCCTACCTGAGCGCGCACCGCGACCACACCGAGGCCGCCTTCCGCACGCTGGCGTACTTCGACGGGGTGCACTTCGCCGCGCGCGCCACCGCGCCCGCGCTGTTCTCCGTCGCCCAGGAGGACCAGACCTGCCCGCCCTCCACGGTCTTCGCGGCCTTCAACGCCTACGGCGCCGCCGCCAAGTCGATCGAGGTCTACCCCTTCAACGGCCACGAGGGCGGCGGGCCCTTCCAGGTGCTGCGCCAACTCAGGTGGCTGCCGCAGCAGTTGGCGGCCGCCGCAGCCGGGACGGAGGCCGTCGGTGCTCGCTGAGGAGCGCACGTACGACATCGTGGTGGTCGGCGGCGGGCTGGCCGGGGTGTGCGCGGCGGTGGCCGCGGCCCGGCTGGGCAGCAGCGTCGCGCTGGTGCACAACCGCCCGGTGCTGGGCGGCAACTCCAGCAGCGAGGTGCGGGTGTGGGTGTGCGGGGCGACCGCGCACGGCGTGCACCGCTACGCCCGCGAGACCGGCATCATGGGCGAGCTGTACACCGAGAACCAGTACCGCAACCCCGAGGGCAACCCGCACTACTGGGACCAGGTCGTGCTGGACGCGGTGCTCGCCGAGCCGCTGGTGGACCTGTTCCTCAACACCGACGTGCGGCAGGTGGCGGCGGACGGCCCGCAGGACGCGCGGACCGTACGCTCGGTCACCGGCTGGACCATGGGCGCCGAGCGCACCACCGTCTTCCGCGCCGCCCAGTTCCTGGACTGCACCGGGGACGGCCTGGTCGGCCACCTGGCCGGCGCCCGCTACCGGATCGGCCGCGAGGCGCGCTCGCAGTACGGCGAGAGCTGGGCCCCGGAGGTCGCCGACCAGGCGCTGCTCGGCTCCACGATCCTGTTCTCCACCAAGGACGCGGGCCGCCCGGTGAAGTTCGTGCCGCCCTCGTACGCCAAGGACCTGTCCACCACGCCGATCCTGCGCAACCGGGTGCTGCGCACCGGCGACAACGGCTGCGACTACTGGTGGATCGAGTGGGGCGGCGAGCTGGACACCGTCCACGACAACGAGCGCATCCGCGACGAGTTGCAGTCGGTGGTCATGGGGGTGTGGGACCACATCAAGAACTCCGGGGAGTTCGACGCGGACCACCTGACGCTGGAGTGGGTCGGCTCGCTGCCCGGCAAGCGGGAGTACCGCCGCTTCGTCGGCGACCACACCCTCACCCAGCAGGACATCCTCGGCCAGCGGCAGTTCGACGACCGGATCGCGTTCGGCGGCTGGTCGGTGGACCTGCACCCGGTGCAGGGCATGTACGCGGACGAGCCCGGCGCCCGCCAGCGCTACGCCGACGGCGTCTTCCACATCCCGCTGCGCAGCCTGTACTCGGCGAACGTCGGCAATCTGCTCTTCGCCGGGCGGAACATCTCCGCCACGCACATCGCCTTCGGCGCGACCCGGGTCATGGCGACCTGCGCGACGCTGGGCGAGGCGGCCGGCACCGCCGCCTCGCTGTGCGTCACCCACCGCCTCACCCCACGGCAACTCGCCCACGAACGGTTGGAGTTGATGGCGCAGACGCTGCTGCGCCAGGACGCCTCCGTGATCGGCGTGAAGAACACCGACGACGCCGACCTCGCCCGTACCGCCCGCGTCACCGCGTCCTCCGCGCAGAACGTGCTCGGCACGCCGCCGGACGCGGACGCCGAGCCCTACCCGCTCACCCGGGACGTGGCGCTGCTGCTGCCGGCCGACCCGGCGCTGGACGCGGTGGAGCTGCTGGCCCGCACCGAGGAGCCGGGCGGCACCGAGCTGACGGTGGAGCTGTGGGGCACCGGGCTGCCGGAGAACGGGGTGCCGGCCGACCACCTGGCCACCGCCACCGTGCCGGTGCCGCCCGGCGGCCCGCACTGGGTGCGCGCCCACTTCGGCCACCGGCCCGAGCGGCCGCAGAACGTGGTGGTCGTCGTCCGCGCCCGGCCGGGCACCGCACTGCACCTGTGGGACGGGCGGGTGGACGGGGCGCTGTCGCTGCGCCGCCGGGCCGAGGGCGACGCCGCCGTGGACCACGACATCCCCGAGGAGGAGGGGCAGAGCGTGCTGGAGTGGTCCGCGCGCGAGCTGCGCCGCCGCTCCTTCTGCTTCCGCGCCGAGCCCGCCACGGCCGCGTTCGCGCCGGACAAGGCCGTCGGCGGCTACCAACGCCCTTACGGCGGGCCGCAGATGTGGTCCTCGGCCGCGCTGGGCGACGCGGACCCGACCGGCGAGTGGCTCCAGCTGGAGTGGGACGAGCCGGCCGAACTGCGCACCGTCCAGGTGGTGTTCGACGACGACGTGGACGAGTACCTCAACAACCTGCACCGGCACCGCACGCCGTTCGAGGTGATGCCCGAACTGGTCCGCGACTACCGGCTGCTGGCGCGCGGCGAGGACGGGCAGTGGCAGACGGTGCAGACCGTGCGCGGCAACCGCCGCCGCCACCGCGTCCACCGGTTCGCGCAGCCGCTGCGGACCGGCGCGCTGCGGATCGCCGTGGACGCCGTGTACGGCGCGCGGCACGCCCATGTGGTCGCCGTCCGGGCGTACGCGCGGTAGGGCCTGGACCGTGGGGCCGCCTTCCGCGCCGTACGGTCCCGGGCCGGTGTCGGGACCCGTCACGACCGCGGCGCGCCACACTTGTCCGCGCGCCGGCCGTGTCGTGGGCGCCGGCCGGAAGGGAGCGGGCGATGGGCGAGCGGACGATGTGCTGGAACTGCCGTACCGCGCCCGCGCGGCCGGACGCCGCGCACCGGGTGCGGCTGAGCCGGGACGTGCGCACGCGCTTCGTCGTCGTGGGGCACCAGTACCGCTGGAGCGCCCGGGAGGTGGTCGTGCCGCGCTGCGCGCGCTGCCGCCGGACCAACGTGGCGTACGCGGTGTACGGCAGGGTGCTCAGGGCCGGCGGCGGCTTCGTGGGCTTCATGGCGTTCTGCGGCGCGCTGGCGGCGCTGACGGTGCACCGCTACGGCGCGCTGGTCGTCGCCGCCTTCATGGCCGCGGCGCTGCTGGCCGTCCTGGTGCCGGCCCGGCTGTACATGTGGCGCCACCCGCGCCGCGCCCCGGCGGAGTACCCGCCCGTGGCCGCGCTGATCGCCGACGGCTGGCGGATCGGCAACCCGTACTGAGCCCGGCGGCGGTGGCGGGCCGGGGCGGCAGGGGGTGGTGCGGAACGGCGCGGGCCCGTGGGCGCCGCGCGCGCGGAGGCCCTAAAGTTCAGGGCAGAGCAGTGCTGCGCGCCTGACGGGAGACGGGGGACCCATGTCCGAGCCATGGAGCAGTGGGGGCCTGCCGCCCGCCGCGGCCGAGCGGTTGGCGTCGGCGGAACGGAGCGGGACCTGGACGTCCGCGCTGTCCACCGGCGAGTTCGCCGCGATCCGCTCGGTCGGTTTCGAGCCGGTCGGCCAGGTGATGGGCTCGGCGGTCTTCCGGATCGGCCGCGCCGGCCGGTACTGGGGCTACCACGACTGCCAGTACGCCGGTGCCCGCTACCTCTACCGCACCTCGCGTCAGGACGCGCCGGTCGCGCTGTCGGGCGGCGGTGCCCCGTCGCGCGCGCTCGTCGAGGTCTTCGACCGGGCCCGGCGGACCGCGCTGGACCGGATGACGGCGGAGTGCCGCGCGCTGGGGGGCGACGGCGTGGTGTCCGCGGCGCTGACCATGGCGCCGTTCGTCGGCAGCGCCGGCAGCCTGGAGTTCAAGGTGATCGGCACGGCGGTCCGGGCGCGGGGCGGCCGGCACGCGCGGCAGCCGTTCACCTCGCACCTGGACGGGCAGGGGTTCGCGAAGCTGCTCGGCGCCGGGTGGGTGCCGGTGGGGTTGCTGGTGGGCATGTCCGTCGGGGTGCGGCACGACGACTACCGGACCACCTCGCAGGCGTACTCCTGGCGCAACGTGGAGATGCGCGGCTGGAGCGACCTGGTGCACGGTGTGCGGTCCGACGCGCGGCAGCAGCTCGGCGCGCAGGCCGCCCGGTGCGGCGGTGACGGCGTCGTGATGGCCGCCGGCGACCTGCGGGTGTGGTCGGAGAAGTGCTTCCGGTCGAACAGGAGCGACCAGGAGGACCACATCGCGGAGGCCACGATGGTGGGTACCAGCATCGCGCGCTTCCAGGTCCGCACGCCGCCGCCGCGGACGCTGTCGGTGCTGCCGCTGGGCGACCGCGGCGCGAAGCTGCGCAGGCGGCTGGCGACGGCCGCCGCCAGCCCGTACGTGGACAACGCGCAGTACCGGCGGCTGGTCGAGGAGATCCACGAGTTCGACGGTTAGCCGGCTTCGACGGCGGCGATCCGCGCACACCGCCCGCGCGGACCGCTCACCCGGACCGCGCACGCGCACCGCCGCGCACCGCCCGGCCGCCACGCACGGCCGCACCCGTCCCAAGGGCCGCACCGCACCACCGCACGTCTCACGAGGGGTACTTGACATGACGAACCAGCAGCCGGGCGCCGACGGTGTTCCCGCGGACGCGATGCGCCGGTTGTCGGAGCTGACGCCCGGACGCCCGGGGTCGATCTTCACCAGCGACCTGTCGGTGAACGAGTTCCTGCTGGTGCGGGAGGCCGGCTTCACACCGATCGGCCTGGTGCTCGGCAGCTCCATCTACCACGTCGGCATCCAGCTGGGCCGCTGGGGCAGGAACCAGGAGCTGGACACCCTCAGCCAGGCGATGTACCACGCCCGGGAGCTGGCGATGTCCCGGATGGAGGCCGAAGCGGCGGCGCTGGGTGCCGACGGCATCGTGGGGGTCCGACTGACCGTGGAGGCACGGGAGTTCGGCAAGGACGTCGCGGAGTTCATCGCGATCGGCACCGCGGTCAGGGGCGACGCGGCGCCTCCCGGCGGCGGGACCTGGCGCAACAACAAGGGGCAGCCGTTCACCTCGGACCTGTCGGGTCAGGACTTCTGGACGCTGATCCGGGCCGGCTACGCGCCGCTCGGGATGGTGATGGGCACCTGCGTTTACCACATCGCGCACCAGAAGATGGGCTCGGTGGTGTCGAACATGGGCCGGAACGTGGAGATCGAGCAGTTCACCCAGGCCCTCTACGACGCCCGGGAGCTGGCCATGGCGCGCATGCAGGCCGAGGCGGAGGCGCTGCAGGCGGAGGGGGTGGTCGGGGTGCAGCTCAACGCGCACAACCACCGCTGGGGCGGCCACACCACGGAGTTCTTCTCGATCGGCACGGCGGTCCGGCCGCTGCGCCCCGACCACGAGATCGAGCGGCCCACCATGGTGCTGGGCCTGGACGGCTGACCCGGCCCGGCATCCGGCGGACCGTACGACATCTGGGAGTGGGGAAGAGCCATGAGCGAGCGAGAGCCGGCGCGGGACCAGGACGGCGGCGCGGGGCCGGACTCGGGCGCGTCGATCGAGGTGCTGGCAGCCGCGCTGCGGCGGGACGCGGCGGATCTGGAGCTGTACGCGAAGGTGCTCACCGGGTCGCTGGCCGACGCGCTGCCGCCCGGTGCGGTGGCCCTGGCGCGCAGGCGGACCGTGGGCGACCGGCTCGCGGGGCGGGCGGGCCGGCTGGAGAAGCTCGATGTCGCCCTGGACGACCGGCGGTTGACGCTCACGCTGACGCAGGGGCGGCCGCAGGGCGAGGTGGCCACGGTGGTGCGCGGGGTGGTGCTGTCCCGTACGCCGGTCGCGCTGGACGCGTGGGTCGCCGAACTGGCCGCGGCGCTGGCGGCGCGGGCCCGCTCGGACGCGCGGGCGCGGGCGGCGCTGGAGCGGCTGGTCCTCGGCGACTGAGCGGCGCCGGGTGTCGGGCCGCCCGGTGGACGGCCCGACACCCGCGGTCAGTTGGTGTACACCTCCGCGCGGTCGATGGAGACGTACGCGGCGCCCGAGGAGGCGTCCTTGTCGCCGGTCACCCGCACCCGCAGCGTGTGGGTGCCGTAGGGCAGTTCGGGGCTGACGTAGTTCAGCTGCTCGCCCATGCGGATCGGGCCGTAGTAGTCGCTGGTGGTCTCGGCGCCGCCGTCCACGGAGAAGGCGGCGATGCCGTTGCCGGTGTCGCGTACCGACAGCAGGGCGATCCGGGTGCCGGTGAACGTCCAGGTGGCGGTGGCGCCGGTGGTCGCGCTCCAGTGGTCGTCGCCCCAGAAGCACTGGACGCCGCACCCGGAGCCGGAGTTCCAGGCGCCGGTGTAGGCGACGGAGCCCGCGCCGCTGCTGCTGTTGGTGTCGTTGATCCAGTACGGGCCGCCGCCGGGGTCGCCGGAGGGCAGGTCCTGGGTGGCGCCGGCGGCCAGCGGGGACCCGAAGTTCGGGGTGCCGTCGGCATTCCAGCTGATCTTCTGCGCGCGGGTGGTGCGCCCGGTGTAGGTGTAGTCCGAGGTGTTCTTGCCGTGGTAGACGATCCAGTCCTGGGTGCCGTCCGGGCTCTTGAAGAAGCCGTTGGAGCCCGGGCCCCACACGCCGGTGGAGTCGTTGCGGGAGAACACGGCGCCGGAGTGCTGGGTCCAGTTCGCCGGTCGCAGCGGATCGGCACTCTGCGGGATGGACTGCATCCACAGCTGGTAGTCCGGCAGTCCGGTGTCGCAGGTGGAGTACACCAGGTAGGTGGTGCTGCCGTGCTGGAGGATCGAGGGGGCCTCGCGGATGGTGGAGCAGCCGCCGGCGGTGGGCAGGTAGACGCGGTTGCCGGAGACCGTCCACGGGTCGGACATCGGGGCGATGTAGATCAGGTTGTGGCCCTCGCTGCCGGCGCCGGACCACAGCAGGTAGAGGCTGTTGTCGCTCTGCCGCAGCAGCACCGGGTCGATCGCCCACTCGTCGGGCGCGTTGGGCGGCTGGAGTTCGGCCTTGAAGTGGTAGGGGCCGAGCGGATTCGTGCCCTCGGACTCCACGACGTAGAGGCGGTGGTGGTCGTCCACCCCGTCGTCGGCGGTGTAGTAGATGTACCAGTGCCCGTTGATCAGGTAGAACGACGGCGCCCACACCTGCTGGTTCCGCGAGGCGTCGGTGTCCTTCCAGACGGTGACGCGCGGCGCGGTGAGCAGTTCCCCGAGGGTCGGCGCGACGGCGATCCGCACCGCGTCGCCCTCGGTGGCGGCCAGGTAGTAGTTGCCCTGGTAGTAGGTCATGTACGGGTCGGGGCTGGTGCCCAGCGGGTTGCGGAACGTACCGGCGGCGGCGTGCGCGCTCGACGGTTTCAGGCCCATGCAGCACAGTGCGGTGAGCAGCAGGACGAGGGCGATGTTGCCCAGGGTTCTCAGCGGAAGGCCGGACGCCTCGCGGCGCATGACCGCCTCCTTGGATAGACGGTGGTGGGGGGTGTACACGTCTGATCACGTTCGAGCCGAGCCGACTTTACAACGTTGCACACGGCGCGCGACAGCTCCGTGCGCCCCTCACGTCAGCCCGGCGGCGAAGGCCGCGCCGGGTCAGTCGTCCTCGGGCCGCGCCAGTTGGGCGTCCAGCCAACCGGTCCGGTCCGGCGGGCAGGTGGCGCGCAGGGCGCCGAGCGCGAGGTGCACGGAGTCGCTGTCGTAGCCGGAGACGACGATGCCGCGGGAGCGCAGTACGCCCAGCGCGTGGCCGGCCAGGCCCTCCGGCAGCCCCCAGAAGGCCCGCGCGGCCTCCTCCCGCAGCTCCGGCTCGAACGAGGGCGATTCCAGCACGTCCGCCAGGGAGTTGACGCTGAGCATGGTGCGCGGCGGCGCGGCGCGCAGGCACTGCCGGACGACGTCGGGGTTGGGGTGGTGCAGGAAGACGTTGGTCCAGCTCTCCCGCAGCAGCGCCTGCGCGCTGCGCCGGCTGCCCATGTACTCGCGGTAGCGGGCGTTGTCCGGCCACAGGTACGGCAGCGGGGTGTCGGCGAGGAACGCGGTGACGTCGATGCTCCAGCGCACCCGCAGCGGCGCCATGCCCCACAGTTCGTCGCCGAGCGGGTCCGCGGGCAGCGTGACGGTGCCGCCGGCCCCGCCGGCCGGCCCGCGCGCGGCCCTGCGCGGCGCCCGGGCGCCGACCCCCAGCACGGTGTGCACCGACAGCCGCCGGCCGCAGGCGCGGCAGTGGGGCACCCCGGCAGCGCGGTCGGGCGCCGAAAGGCCGCTGCACACGGCGCACTGGAGCAGCGCGCAGGACCCGCAGCCGAATCCGCCGCCGGTCCGCACCAGCCCGGCCAGGCCGTCGGGGTCCAAGGAGCGCGGCCCGCTGCCGTGCGTCCAGTCGTCGAGCGGGATGTCGTAGGGCACCACGGTGTGCTCGCACCAGGCGCAGCGCGTGCTCGACGGGGTGAGGGTGCTGCCGGCGGTGCGGACGCCCAGCTCGATCAGGGCGCCGTCGGCCTCGTCGAAGATGTAGATCAGGTCGCGCCCGAAGGTGCCCTCCGGGGTCTCCACGACGGTGTACACCAGCTCGTCCCGGACCGGGGTGCGGCGCAGGAACTCCAGTGCGGCCGCCCGGCCGGGCCCGCTGTGCACGTGGTAGGTGGCGCGGTCGGTCCGCTCGGTGCGCAGGAAGCGGACGCCGCCCGGCACCGGGGCCTTCTCCCGCCTGGTGAATCGCATACGCCGGCCCCCTGTACGTCCCGTGGTACGTCGTGCTCGCGGCGGACACCGACGATGCTCCCCCGCTGTCTGTCGGAGCGTCAACTCCCTGTCACCGCGAGGTCTTCCCAGCCCAGCGCCCCGCAACCGCCGCCGAAGCGCCCGGGGGCGGCGTCCAGGACGGGTCCGACAGATGGCGCCGTCCCGCCCGAGGGACGGGGGCCGACAAGGCCCTGGTGCTCCCCCGTGGCCTGCGGCATGGGAGGTGCCCCCGACCGCAGGGCGGAGGGTGGGGTCCCTCCCGGGCGAAGCACTGGGGGAATTGAGCGCGGCGGCCCCCGCCGACGACGGGCAACGCCGGGGCGCCTCCCGCCGAAGGCGCGGGGAGAGCGTGCCTGCCGGGCCCGGCCGGCCGGCCGGGATGTGGTCAGGCACGGCCTAGTGTGGCCGCATGGATCTCGAGACCGTGCGGACGTTCGTGGCGGCCGCGGACACCGGGCGGTTCCAGGAGGCCGCCGCCGAACTGGGGGTCACCCAGCAGGCGGTGTCCAAGCGGATCGCGGCGCTGGAGCGGGCCCTCGGGGTGCGGCTGTTCGACCGCACCGCGCGGGGCGCCGAACCCACCATCGACGGGCGGGCGTTCCTGCCGCACGCGCGCGAGCTGCTGCGGGCCGCCGCGCGCGCCGTCGCCTCGGTGGGCGCGGGGCGCGGGCGGCTGCGGGTGGACGTGCTGTCCTCGCGCGGCGCGGCGTCGGGGCTGATGCGCGACTTCCACCGCGCGCACCCCGAGGTCGAGCTGGACGTGCTGATGCTCTTCGACATGGACACCGCGGTGGCGTCCCTGCGGTCCGGCGCCATCGACGCGACTTTCCGCGCGGTCACCGCGCCCGGCCGGCCGCTGCCGGACGACGTCGATTCGGCCCGGGTGCTCGACGAGCCGCTCGAACTGCTCACCGGCCCCGGCCACGCGCTGGCCGGGGCCCGCTCGGTGAGCGTGGCGCAGCTGGCCGGGCAGCGGATCTGGATGCCGGGCATCGTGCCCGGCACCGAGTGGGCCGCGTACTACGACGCGCTGCTGGCCGCGTACGATCTGACCATCGAGGCCACCGGCCCGAACTTCGGTTCGGACGCGCTGCTCGACACCGTCGCGGACACCCCGGCGCTGGCCACCTTCATGGGTGCCCGCACCCGGCTGGTCTGGCCGGCGGGGTACGACCTGCGCCGTATCCCGGTGACCGATCCGGTGCCGGTCTACCCGCACTCCCTGCTGTGGCGCCGCGGCGACCCCCACCCGGGGCTCGCCGCGCTGCGCGCCCACCTGGCCGCGGTGGCCCCGGCGCACAGCGGGCCCGGCACGTGGGCGCCCGACTGGGCGAACCGGCGCTGACCTGCCGGACAGCCGGTTCCGGTACGCCCCGGGGGGCGGCGCCGGGAGCATTACTTGCTCATGGCAAGCACTTGCGCTATACAAATAATGGACGGATGAGGAGGTGGCCACGCGTGGTGGACGACAGCGGCAGCGGCCGCGAGGAGCCGGCGGCAGAGGCGGACCCGGCGGTGGCGTCGGTCGCCCACGCGGTCGTCGAACTGCTGCGGACCGTACGCCGCTCCAAGGCCCGGCTGCTGGCCTCGGCGAGCCAGGACGTGGACTCCGCGACGCAGATCCTGCTGCGTACCGCCGCGGCCGAGGGACCGCTGCGGGCGAGCGCGCTGGCCGCGTGCGTCCAGTCCGACCTGTCGACGGTCAGCCGCCAGGTCGCCTCGCTCGTGGGCCGCGGCCTGCTGGAGCGCCGCGCCGACCCGGTGGACGGCCGCGCCAGCCTGCTGGTGGTCACGGCCGCCGGCCAGGCGGTGATCGCCGAGCACGAGAGGGCCCGGGCGGCCTTCTTCGCGGAGGTGGTGAGCGACTGGACCGCCGAGGAGTGCAGCCGGTTCGCCCGGCAGCTGGAACGTTTCACCGCCGCCTACGACACCACCCACGCCCACTGGCTGACCGACACGGCGCCGCCGCGCGCCGGCAGCGGCAACTGCGACGCCGGTCACGGCGGCGACGACAGCAACGACGGCAACAAGAGCAACGAAGCGAAGGAAGGCACCAGCGCATGAGCGCCACCTCGCCCGGACGGACCGGTGCGCCGTCCGACGGCGCACTGACCCACCGGCAGATACTCACGATCCTGTCCGGCCTGGTCCTCGGCATGTTCCTCGCCGCACTGGACCAGACGATCGTCTCGACCGCGATCAAGACGATCGGCAACGACCTGGACGACCTGTCGGCGCAGGCGTGGGTGACCACCGCGTTCCTGATCACCTCGACGATCTCCGCACCGCTGTTCGGCAAGCTGTCGGACCTCTACGGCCGCAAGCGGCTGTTCATGCTCGCCATAGTGCTCTTCGTCGTCGGCTCGGCGCTGTGCGGCCTGGCCCAGTCGATGTACGAGCTGGCGGTGTTCCGCGCGTTCCAGGGCATCGGCGCCGGCGGGATCATGCCGCTCGCGCTCGCGGTGATCGGCGACATCATCCCGCCGCGCGAGCGCGCCCGCTACCAGGGCTACATGATGGCGGTCTTCGCCAGTGCCTCCGTGCTCGGCCCGGTGCTGGGCGGGCTGTTCTCCGGCACCGACAGCTTCCTGGGCACCGCCGGCTGGCGGTGGATCTTCTACATCAACGTGCCCGTCGCGGCCTTCGCGCTGGTCGTCATCGCCAAGGTGCTGCACCTGGACCACGTCCGCCGCGAGCGGCGCATCGACTGGTGGGGTTCGGCGCTGCTGGCGCTCGGCCTGGTGCCGCTGCTGGTCGTGGCCGAACAGGGGCAGAGCTGGGGCTGGGCCTCGGCCGGCGCCTTCGTCTGCTACTTCCTGGGCGCCGCGGGCCTGGCGCTGTTCGTGTGGGTCGAGCACCGGATGGGCGACGACGCGCTGCTGCCGCTGCGGCTGTTCAGGAGCAGCACCTTCTCGGTCGCCTCGGCGCAGGTCGCCATCATCGGTATGGCGATGTTCGGCGGCATGTCGGTCCTGCCGCTCTACCTCCAGATCGTCAAGGGCGCCTCGCCGACCCGGTCCGGGCTGCTGATGCTGCCGATGGTCGCCGGGCTGATGTCCGCCTCGCTCGGCTCGGGCCGGCTCATCGCGCGCACCGGCCGCTACAAGATCTTCCCCGTCGTCGGGTCGGTGCTGATGGTCATCGGCATGGGCCTGATGACCACCATCGGCGCGGACACCCCGCTGTGGCACACCGACATCTACATGGCGGTCTTCGGCATCGGCCTGGGCCTGAACATGCAGAGCCTGGTACTGGCGATGCAGAACGCCGTGCCCGCCAAGGACATGGGCGTGGCCTCCGCGTCCTCGACGTTCTTCCGCTCCATCGGCGGCACCCTGGGGACGGCGATCTTCCTGTCCGTGCTCTTCTCGCAGGCCGGCACCAAGATCGGCCACGAGTACACGAAGGCGGCGGGCGACCCGGCGTTCACGGCGGCCGCCAAGGCGCACCCGGACCAGCTCGCGGCGCTCCACCAGCACCTGGGCGGCGGCCTGGACGACACGTCCTTCCTGAGCAGCCTCGCCAAGCCGCTCAGCCACCCCTTCTTCGCGGGCTTCTCCGCGGCCGGCGACGTGGTCTTCACGATCGTGGCCGTGCTGCTGCTGGCGGCGATCGTGCTGTCCACCCGCCTGAAGGAGGTGCCGCTGCGGCTGGTCTCGGGCAACCAGGCCCGCAGCGAGGCCGAGGCCGCACCGGCCCCCTCCCCCGCGGCGGCGGCCACCCCGGCCACCGACGCCCCCGGCCCCGCCGCACCGACCGACCACTGACCGCTCCCCCGCCGGCCCGCCGGCACAACTCGGCCGCCGCCCCCTGGTTCGCAGAAGGGGGCGGCGGCCGACGGCGTTCGGGCGGGGCTGAGGGTCAGCCGAGGCGGGCCGCCGGGGAGGCGGGGAGGTTCGCGGTCGGGGTGTGGCCGCGGGCCGGGGCGGTGGCGGCCGGGGCGCCGGGGGCCGCCGCGCGGTGGTGGCCGGAGCCGCCCTTCAGCGCGTGGGCGAGCGCCGGGAGGCCGCCGACCAGCGGCAGGTCGGCGCTGGACCGGCTCAGGTCGAGGCTGATGGTCGGCTTGGTGCTGGGCGCCACGATCAGCCCGTTGTCCGTACCGGCGACGATCAGCGCGAGCCGGTGCCCGGCCGGGACGACGTGGTCGGTCGAGGCGAGCTGGATCGTGATCCGGTACGCCTTGCCCGGGGTGAGCGACACGCCCTTGAGCGACGGGTCGTAGTGCCCGAGGTCGGCCCAGCCGCGGCTGAAGACGGTCTGCTGGACGCTCTCGGTGTCCGCCGCGGTGTCGAGGTAGCAGGCGCTGTCGCCGGAGGTGCTGTCGCCCCAGCAGGAGCGGGTGCCCAGCGTGGTGATCCCCTCGGCGCCGGCCTCGTAATCGCGGATGGTCGCCGGGCCGAGGTCGACCAGCACCGCGGACAGGTGGGCGCTGGTGGTGGAGGAGGTCGCGGTGAGCGTCACGCTGCCGCCGCCCGACAGCCGCAGGTCGCTGCCGAGCACGCCGGTGGTGAAGGCGACCTTGTCCGCGGTGGCCTGGTCCGCCTGCGCGGCCCAGTCGTCCTCGCTGTGCGCGGGGTTGTCGGTGTACCGCTCGGTGCCGGTCGCGGGCGGGGCGCCCGCGCTCAGCGAGCCGAGGCCGGCGGTGGCGCCGGCGTTCAGCGCGACCTGGGTGGCGGTGGTGCCCGCCGGGGGCCAGACCGCGTCGGTGGTCCAGTGGTCGGGGGTGCGCTCGATGTCGGCCATCGGCTGGTTCTGCACGCCGTTGTCGACGTTCATCAGGTAGTGGTCGAACCACTGGTGCAGGGTGTCGACCCAGTCCGAGCGGCGGTAGTCGAACGGGTCCACGTGCCCGGTCTGCGACAGCCAGATCTTGCGCTGCACCCCGTTCGCGGCGAGCGCGTCCCACCACTGGCCGAAGTTCTTGGTGCGGACGTTGAGGTCCTGCATGCCCTGGGCGACGAAGACGCTCGCCTTCACCTTCGAGGCGTTGGCGTAGTAGTCGCGGTCCTGCCAGGCACTGGTCCAGTCGCCGTTGCGCGGCGCGCCGTCCCGCAGCGCCTGCTGCTCCGCGGAGCACTTCGACTGCGCGCCGGAGCTCTCCACCGCGCCGGCCAGGTCGTCTGGCCCGCCGTCGTAGAGCGCCGCGCCCTGCGCGAAGTAGTAGTCGTACCAGGAGCTGATGCCGCTGATGTCCACGATGGTCTTCAGACCCTGGACGCCCGTTGCGGCGACGCCGTTGGCGACGGTGCCGTCCCAGCTCTTGCCGATCATGCCGACCGAGCCGTTGGACCAGCCCGCCTGCGCGGTCGTGGTGCCGGTGCGGGTGGTGTAGGCGGTGGCCCGGCCGCCCAGCCAGTCGATGACCGCCTTGGCCGAGGTGATGTCGGAGGCGCCCCCGACGTCCACGCAGCCGTCGGAGCGGTTGGTGCCGGCGAGGTCGACGAGCACCACCGCGTAGCCGCGCGGCACGAAGTAGTTGTCGTAGTAGAGCGGGAAGGCGACCGGGTTCCCGCTGGAGTCGTAGGTCTTGAGCTGGCTCTCGTTGCCGCGGCCGCAGCAGGAGTAGTACGGGCTGGCGTCCATGATGACCGGCACCTGCTGCCCGGCCGCCGCGGGCTCGGAGGGCCGGACGATGTCGGCCGCGACCCGGTCGGTCTTCCCGTCGTGGTCGCTGTCGAGGCCGGTGTCGACCCACACCGACTGGCGGATGGCGTTGGCGTAGGAGTCGACCGGCTGGCTGCCGGTGTCGTGCGGGCCCGGGCGGGCGTGCGCGGCGACGGGTGCGAGCAGGACGAACACCAGGGCGGCGAGGACCATCGCGACGACGGACACCGAGTGGGGGCGGGACCTCCGCGTGAGTGACAGCACCCCGGGACGCTACCCACTGACGTCGCCATGACAACAGATCCCTTTCGCGCCACCACCGTCCCTTATCGGCCACCGGGCCCCGGCCGCGGGCGGAAAACCGGTCGACGGGCACCGGCGGGTCTGGGAGCGTGGCGTGCCGTGAACGATGCCGACCACGTCCGCCCGGCCGACCTGCCGCCCCTGCTGGAGCTGGCGCAGCGCGTCGCCGCCGTCCGGCCGGACCTCCTCAACAGCGGTGCCTCCTACGGGGAGTTGTCCTGGAACTGGGGCCGGGGCTTCACCCGTCTGCATGCCGGCTGGCGGCTGCGGACCTGGCACGCGGACGGGGAGCTCGCCGCCTGGGGCTGGGCCCAGCTGCCGCACCGGCTCGAACGCAGCGACGGCTCGGTCAAGGACGTCACCGCCGCCTACCTCGACTACCAGGTCCACCCCGGCCGTCCGGGGCTGCTGGAGGACGTCATCGGCTGGTACGAGGCCACCGCCGCGGGCTGCGACCGCACCCTGATGCCGAGCGCCTGCGACACCGCCGCCCTGGAGCGGTGGGCCGCGTACGGCTACGGCACCGACCCGGCCGCGCTCGGCGACACCGGCTCCTGGACCCAGCTCAACGCCCGCGACCTCGCCGACATCGAGGAGCCGGTGCTGCCGGCCGGGTACCGCTTCCTGACCGCCGCGCAGGCCGGACCGGCCGCCGCGGTCCGCGCGCACACCGACGCCTGGGCGCCCACGGCGTTCACCGCCGAGAGCTACGCCGGGCTGCTCGCCACCCCGGCCTACCGCGCCGACCTGCACATCCTCGCGGCGGCCCCGGACGGCGCCATGGCCGCCTCGGCGATCATGTGGTTCGACGCGGCGAACCGGACGGTGGAGTTCGAGCCGGTCGGGACCCACCCGGGCCACCGGCGGCGGGGGCTCGCCCGGGCGGTGCTGCTCCACGGCATGCGCCTGGCCCGGGACGCCGGCGCGACCCAGGCCACCGTCGCGTGCCTGGGCGCGCCCGGCCACCGCGCCGCCCGCGAGCTGTACTACGGCGCCGGATTCCGCTTCTTCTCGCGCGACGCGCCCCTGCTCAAACGGGCATAGCCCCGCCGCCGCCCGAGCGGGCGAAGCCGCGCTCCCTTCGACGCGCACACCGACGGCCTGTACGACGTCCGCCCGCTCGGCGACGGCACCTGGCTGACCACGGACCCTTCCGGGCACCCCGTCCGGCGGGCGCGGGAGCCCGCCGAGGCGGCCGGCGCGACCGGGATCGCGTGACCGCCGACCTCTCCTGACGCTCCGTCACCACCGCCCCGCTCCTCCCCCGCCGGCGGTCTTCCCCGTGATTTGTCAACGCCATTGACGAATGCGGGCCACCCCCCTACGGTTCACCGTCGAATCGCTTCGACACGCTCCGTCGAAGCGATTCGACGACAGCGTTCGCCCCCTCCTTACGACCCCGTGGAGGTCCTTCGATGTCGAAGGCGCGCAAACGGATCGGAATGACCGCGATGGCCCTGGCCGGCGCCCTGCTCCTCGCCTCGTGCGGGAGTTCGGGCGGCTCGACCGGCGACGGCAAGACGCTGAAGCTGTGGCACTACGAAGCACCCGACAGCGCGATGGGCATCGCCTGGAACCAGGCGATCGCCGAGTTCAAGAAGACCCACCCGGGCGTGAAGGTGGAGTTCGAGGCCAAGGGCTTCGAGCAGATCCAGAAGACCGCCTCGATGGTGCTCAACTCCGATGACGCGCCGGACGTCATGGAGTACAACAAGGGCAACTCCACCACCGGCCTGCTCGCCAAGCAGGGCCTGCTCACCGACCTCACCCCGCAGGTGGCCAAGTACGGCTGGGACAAGGAGCTCAGCCCGAGCGTGACCACCACGAGCCGCTACGACGCGCAGGGCGTGATGGGCTCGGGCAACTGGTACGGCGTGCCCAACTACGGCGAGTACACGATGGTGTACTACAACAAGGACCTGTTCGCGAAGAACAACATCCCGGTCCCCACCACCTTCGACCAGTTCACCGCCGATCTGGCCGCCTTCAAGGCCAAGGGCATCACCCCGCTCGCCGACGCGGGCGCGGAGTACCCGGCGCAGCAGTACTTCTACCAGCTGGCCCTGAGCAAGGCCGACCGCGCCTGGGTCGACGCCTTCCAGCTCTACAAGGGCAAGGTCGACTTCCATGACGCGGCCTGGACGTACGCGGCGGACACCTTCGCCGACTGGGTCGCCAAGGGCTACATCGCCAAGACCTCCAGCGGCGCGAAGGCGGAGGACGCGGGGGTGTCGTTCATCAACGGCAAGTACCCGGTCTTCTTCTCCGGGAGCTGGTGGTACGGCCGCTTCAAGAGCGAGAACAAGTTCGCCTGGGGCTCGTTCCTGTGGCCCGGCTCGAAGCTGACCCCCGGCTCGGGCGGCAACCTGTGGGTGGTCCCGAAGAACGCGAAGAACAAACAACTGGCCTACGACTTCATCGACATCACGATGAAGCAGGCCGTGCAGAACTCGCTCGGCAACCACGGCGGCATCCCGGTGGCGGCCTCTCCCACGGCCGTCACCGACCCCGCCTCGAAGACCCTCATCCAGAACTTCGACAAGGTCACCGCGGCCGACGGCCTCGCCTTCTACCCCGACTGGCCGGTGCCGGGCTTCTACGACGTGATGGTCTCCGCGGTGCAGAAGCTGATCACCGGCAGCGCCAAGCCGGACCAGGTGCTGGACGAGCTCCAGAAGGCGTACGACGCGGGCGTGCCGGCCTCATGACGGCCCGCGCGCACCGCCCGGTCAACACCTACCCGCTGTACCTGCTCCCCGGGGCGCTGGCCCTGATCGCGGTCATCGTCTGCCCGTTCGCGATGAACGTCTGGTACAGCTTCACCAACTGGCAGGGCGTGGGCTCCCCGAGCTGGGCGGGCCTGGCCAACTACCGCCGCCTGATGGACGATACGCAGTTCTGGCAGTCCTTCCAGCACAGCCTGGCCATGGTGGTGGCGATGGCGGTGGTGCCGACCGTCATCGGACTGGTGGTCGCCGCGGCCCTGTTCGACTTCGTCGCCAAGCACTTCGGGTCGAAGCCGGCCGCGGTGCTGCGGGCCTGCTTCTACCTGCCGCAGGTGCTGCCGGTCACGGTGGCCGGCATCGTGTGGAGCTGGATTCTGGCGCCGGAGAACGGCTCGCTCAACTCCCTGCTCAAAGCGGTGGGGTTGGGCGGGCTGCGGCAGGACTGGCTGGGCGACCCGGACATCGCGCTCTACAGCGTGATGGCGGTCATGGTGTGGGTCCAGCTCGGCTTCCCGGTGGTCATCTTCATGTCCGGGCTGCAACGCGTGGACCCGGCCCTGCACGAGGCGGCCGAGCTGGACGGCACCAACTGGTGGCAGCGGTTCTGGCACGTCACCCTGCCCCAACTGCGCCCGGAGATCTACGTGGTGATGCTGTGGTGCACCATCGCGGCGCTCAAGGTCTTCGGCGCGGTCTACGTCCTGACCAAGGGCGGCCCGGCCGACGCCACCGACGTGCCGTCGTACTTCTCCTTCGCCACGTTCTTCGAGAAGACGCAGGTCGGCTACGGCTCGGCGATCGCGACGGTGATGACGGTGCTCATCCTCGTGCTGACCGTGGCGGGGTTGAGCTTCCAGGCCAGGGCGGAGGACGCGCGGTGACCGCCGTCAAGCGCTACCCGGCGCTGGCCGCGATCGTGGTGGGCGCCGTCCTCATGGTGCTGCCGCTGCTGATCGTGCTCGACAACGCGCTCAAGTCGCCCGGCGACTACTCCGCGCACGGCCCGCTCGCCCTGCCGCACCACCTCTACCTCGACGGCCTGAAGAGCTTCTGGAACCGGGTGGACTTCGGCCGGGTGCTGCTGAACTCCACCCTGATCTCCGGGTCGGTGGCGCTGGCGGGGGTGGCGCTGTCGGTGCTGAACGCCTACGCGATCGGCATCGGGCGGCTGCGCGGCCGGGCCTGGATACTCGCCTTCTTCGTGCTGGCGAACATCCTGCCGCAGGAGTCCCTGGTCTACCCGCTGTACTACCTGTCCAAGCAACTCGGGCTGTACGACACCCGGTTGAGCCTGGTGATCGTCTTCAGCGTGATCCAGTCGGCGTTCGGCACGTATCTGCTGTCGTCGGTGCTGGGGGCCTTCCCCCGGGAGATCGTCGAGGCGGCCCGGATCGACGGCGCCAACAGCTGGCAGGTGCTGTGGCGGATCGTGGTGCCGGTCAGCCGCTCCACGCTCGGCGTGCTGATGGTGCTGTTCTTCATCTGGACCTGGAACGAGTTCCTGCTGCCGCTGGTGCTGCTGCCGTCCAACGACAACCAGACGGTGTCGGTCGCGCTCGGGGTGCTCCAGGGCCAGCGGCTGATGGACGCCACGATGACGAACGCGGCCGGCCTGCTGGGCGCGCTGCCCGCGGTCGCGTTCTTCCTGATCTTCCAGCGCACGCTCACCCGCGGCATCGCCGTGGGCGCGGTCAAGTGAGCCACCCCCGCGTACCGGTCGCCCTATCAGAAAGGGTCCCTGACGATGAAGTTCACCGACGGTTACTGGCTGCTGCGCGAAGGGGTCACCGCGGCCCACCCGGCCCAGGTGCTCGACGCCACCGCGGGCCCGGGCACGCTGACCGTGCACGCGCCCACCCAGCCCGTCCGGCACCGCGGTGACCTGCTCAAGGGGCCGCTGGTCACGGTGGAGTGCACCGCGCCCATGCCGGACGTGATCGGTGTGCGCATCACCCACTTCGACGGCGGGCGGCCCCGGCAGCCGCACTTCGCGCTGGCCACCACCGGCGACACCCCCGAGGTCGCCGTCACCGACGAGGAGGCCTCGCTGACCTCCGGCGCGTTGAGCGTGCGCTTCGGGCGCGGCGAGCAGTGGGCGATGGACTTCACCGCGGGCGGCCGCACCCTGACCGGCTCCGGCCCGAAGTCCATGGGCTTCATGACGACCGCCGACGGCCGCCACTACGTCCGCGAACAGCTCCGGCTGTCCGTCGGCACCAGCGTCTACGGCCTCGGCGAGCGCTTCGGCCCGCTGGTCAGGAACGGGCAGAGCGTCGACATCTGGAACGCCGACGGCGGCACCAGCAGCGAGCAGGCCTACAAGAACATCCCCTTCTACCTCACCGACGACGGCTACGGCGTCTTCGTCGACGACCCCGGCCGGGTCTCCTTCGAGGTCGCCTCCGAGCAGGTCTCCCGGGTCGGCTTCAGCACCGAGGGCCAGCACCTCCAGTACTACGTGATCCACGGGCCGACCCCCAAGGAGATCCTGCGCAGGTACACCGCGCTCACCGGCCGCCCGGCGCTGCCCCCGGCCTGGTCCTTCGGGCTGTGGCTGACCACGTCCTTCACCACCTCCTACGACGAGCAGACCGTCACCGGCTTCGTCTCCGGCATGGCCGAGCGCGAACTGCCGCTGTCGGTCTTCCACTTCGACTGCTTCTGGATGCGCGAGTTCAACTGGTGCGACTTCGCCTGGGACCCGCGGGTCTTCCCCGACCCGGAGGGCATGCTGCGCCGGCTGAAGGAGCACGGCCTGCGGATCTCACTGTGGATCAACCCCTACATCGCCCAGCGCTCCCCGCTGTTCGCCGAGGGCAAGGCAGCCGGCTACCTGCTGCGGCGGCCGGACGGCGCGGTGTGGCAGTGGGACCTGTGGCAGCCGGGCATGGCGCTGGTGGACTTCACCAACCCCGCCGCCCGCGCCTGGTACGCCGGCAAGCTGCGCACCCTGCTGGACATGGGCGTCGACTGCTTCAAGACGGACTTCGGCGAGCGGGTGCCCACCGACGTGGTCTACCACGACGGCGCCGACCCCGAGCGCATGCACAACTACTACGCCTACCTGTACAACCGGACCGTCTTCGAGCTGCTGCGCGAGCACCGCGGCGCGGCCGAGGCGGTGGTCTTCGCCCGCTCGGCGTCGGTGGGCAGCCAGCAGTTCCCGGTGCACTGGGGCGGGGACTGCGAGTCGACCTGGGTGTCCATGGCCGAGTCGCTGCGCGGCGGCCTGTCGCTGGGGCTGTCCGGATTCGGCTTCTGGAGCCATGACATCGGCGGCTTCGAAGGGCGCCCGGACGCCGGCCTGTTCAAACGGTGGATCGCCTTCGGGATGCTCTCCTCGCACAGCCGGCTGCACGGCTCGTCCTCCTACCGCGCCCCGTGGCTGTTCGACGAGGAGGCCGTGGAGGTGCTGCGCGTCTTCACCCGTCTCAAGTACCGCCTGATGCCCTACCTGTACCAGGCCGCGTACCAGGCGCACACCGAGGGCGTGCCGGTGATGCGCGCGATGGTGCTGGAGTTCCCCGGCGACCTGGCGTGCAGCCACCTGGAGCGGCAGTACATGCTCGGCGGCGACCTGCTGGTCGCCCCGGTGCTCTCGCCGGCCGGCGACGTGGCGTACTACGTGCCGGCCGGGACCTGGACGCACTTCACCACCGGCGAGGAGGTCACCGGCCCTTGCTGGGTGCGGGAGACCCACGGCTACGACAGCGTGCCGCTGCTGGTCCGCCCCGGCGCCGTCGTACCGGTGGCGGCGGCCGACGACCGCCCCGACGGCGACTGGGCGGACGGCGTGACGCTGCGGGTCTTCCGCCCGGCCGACGGGCAGCGCACCGAGGTGCGGGTGCCGCGCCCGGACGGCGGGGCGGCGCTCACGGCGGTGGTGGTCCGCGACGGGGACGTGCTGCGCGCCGAGGTCGCGGACGCGTCGGCGCCGTGGGGCGTGGCGGTCGCGGGCGGCGGCGCGGCCCGGGCCGCGGCCGGCACGCGCAGCCTCAGCATCGATCTGCCGGGCCGCTGAGATGCGTCCGGGCACGGACGTCCGCACGGGGGGCCACCGGCCGAGGGAGCACCATGGTCAAGATCACTGACGTCGCGGCGCACGCGGGCGTCTCGCCGAGCACCGTCAGCTACGCGCTCAGCGGCAAGCGGCCGATCTCCGAGGAGACGCGGCTGCGGATCGAGCGCAGCATCCGCGAGTTGGGCTACCGGCCGCACGCCGGTGCCCGCTCGCTGGCCAGCAGCAGGGCCCGGGTGCTGGCGCTGGTGCTGCCGCTGCGCAAGGGCATGCACCTGCCGGTGGTCATGCAGTTCGCGACGTCGGTGGTCACCGCCGCCCGCGACCACGACCACGACGTGCTGCTGCTCACCCAGAGCGAGGGCGAGGAGGGGCTGCTGCGGGTCTCGCACAGCGCGATGGCGGACGCGTTCGTGATCATGGACGTCGAGCTCGACGACCGCCGGCTGCCGCTGCTGCGCACCCTGGCGCAGCCCTCGGTGCTCATCGGCTACCCGGCCGAGACGGCCGGACTGACCTGTGTGGACCTGGACTTCCGGCAGGCGGCGGAGGTGTGCGTGGACCACCTGGCCGCGCTCGGGCACCGCCGGGTCGCGCTGGTCGGCTCGCACCCGGAGGTGTACGTCCGCGGGACCGGCTTCGCGCGGCGGGTGGCGGCGGGCTTCACCGCCGCCGCCGACCGGCACCGCCTGGCCTCCTCGGTGCACCCGTGCGTGGACACGCCCGTGGCGGCGCACGCGCTGGCCGGGCAACTGGTGCGCGACCACCCGGACCTGACGGCGGTCGTGGTGCACAACGAGCCGATCGTCCAGCCGCTCCTGGCGGCCCTGGCCGCGCTGGGGCTGCGGGTGCCGCGGGACATCTCGGTCGCCGCGATCTGCCCCGACGAGATCGCCGAGCCGGCCGCCACCCCGATCACGTCGGTCGCCATGCCCAGCGCGGAGGTCGGCGCCCGCGCGGTCGACCTGCTGATGGCCAAACTCCAGGGCGCCGCCGTCCCCGAGACCACGATGCTGCCGGTCCGCCTCACCGTCCGCGCCACCACCGCCCCGCCACCCGCGTAGAGAGCGGCGCGAACCGGCCGCGAACCGGCCGCCAACCGGCCGGGGAAACTTTGCCGGCCGGGCCCGAAAAAGCTGCCGACCAGGGCCGATACACCGTCCGGGTGCTGCTACGGTGGATCGGCTGGCGAGGTAGGGGAACAGCGGCAGCCCGACGACGATCTCCCACGGAGCTGCCACCCATGCCGTCCCTTCCCGCCACCGCCGGCGTGCCCGCACCGGACCGGATACGCGGTGCCGTCATCGGCACCTACGTCGCCTTCACCGGTTGCGGTCTCGCCTTCGCGAGTTGGGCCTCGCGGCTGCCGCAGGTCCGCGACCACCTCGACCTGTCGCCGGCCAGGCTCGGCCTGGTGCTGCTGGCCATCGCCGCCGGCTCGATCATCGCGCTGCCGCTGGCCGGGCCGGTGATCCACAAGGCCGGCACGCGCAACACGGTGGCCTTCATGTCGCTGCTGCTGTGCGTGGGCCTGTCGGTCGTGGCGGTCGGCTACTCCCACGGCACCGCCCCGGTGGTGGTCGGCCTGTTCCTGCTGGGCTTCGGCACCGGCGCGTGGGACGTGGCGATGAACGTCCACGGGGCGCTGGTCGAGAAGCACCTCGGCCGCTCGATCATGTCCCGCTTCCACGCCGGTTACAGCCTCGGTACGGTCGCGGGCGCGCTGATCGGCGCGGGCATGGTCGCGCTGCACGTCCCGGTCACCGCGCACCTGCTGCTGGCCGCGGCGGCGATCGCGGTGGCCGTGCCCTGGGGGTCGCGGTCCTTCCTGATCGACGCCGCCCCGGCCGAGGACTCCGGTCCGGACGGCGAGGCCGGCGAGGACAGCGCCGAGGGCCCCGCGCCCGCCGCGCGCGGTCCGCTCGCGGCCTGGCGCGAGCCCCGCACGCTGCTGATCGGCGTGTTCGTGCTGGCCTTCGCGTTCGCCGAGGGCACCGGCAACGACTGGATCGGGATCGCCACCATCGACGGTTACGACACGTCGGCCCTGGTCGGCACCCTGGCGTTCGCGGCCTTCCTGTCCACGATGACGGTCGGACGGTGGTTCGGGCCGACGCTGCTGGACCGGTACGGCCGGGTGCCGGTGCTGCGGGTGCTCGCCGCGTTCGGCATCGCGGGCTCGCTGCTGTTCGTCTTCGCGCCCGCCACGCCGCTGGCCTTCCTCGGCACGGTGCTGTGGGGCCTGGGGGTCTCGCTGGGCTTCCCGGTCGGCATGAGCGCGGGCGCCGACGAGCCGCAGTACGCGGCCGGCCGGGTCAGCGTCATCGCGTCGGTCGGCTACTGCGCGTTCCTCGCCGGGCCGCCCTCCATCGGCCTGCTCGCCGACCACCTGAGCGTGCTGCGCGCCCTGACCTCCGTGTCCGTCCTGCTCTGCGTCGCGGCGCTGATCACCGGGGCGGTCACACCGCCGCGCGGGGTGGTGGCCTCCTCCACGGCGCGTGCCGAGGAGCCCGCCGACCGCGGGACCCGCGCCGACGCGTGACCCCGGGCGCGCCGCCCCTGCCCGCCCGCCGGCCCGAGCCGCCCGCGGCCGGTGTGCTCCGGCTTCAACCGCGCGTCGGCGCGGGCCGGGCGCTGTCCGGGCCGCGGGTGTGCCAGGTGGCGCCGTCGGCGGTGACCGCGAACGCGCGGGTGCCGGGGAGTTCGGCCAGCCAGTCCCGGGCGAGGGCGCCCATCGCGTAGCCGGCGGTGGCGCGGGCGTCGGCGTCGGTCAGGCCGCGGCAGACCACGGTGAGCGAGGCGAGCGCGCCGGCCGGGGGGCGGCCGGTGTGCGGGTCGAGGATGTGGCAGCCGCGTTCGGCCGGGCCGGACGTGGCCACCGCGAGGTCGCCGTCGGCGTCCACGACCGTCGCCAACTGCCCCGCGTGCAGCGGGTCGCTGACCCCGATCCGCCAGGGGCCGCCGTGCACCTGGACGTCGCCGCCGCCGTTGACGCACACCGCGTCCGCGCCGGAGGCGGCGACCATCGCGGCCGCGCGCTCCACCGCCCAGCCCTTGACCAGCCCGGTCGGGTCGAAGCCGCCGCGGTAGGCGGCCGTGAACCAGCCGTCGCTCTCCCGCTCGGCGGCCTCGCACCGCCGCATCACCTCCCACACCTCGGGCGAGCACGCCGACAGCGCGAGCGAGCCGGCCGCGAGCCGGCTGATCTGGCTGCCGGGCCGGTACGTCGAGAACGTCGCGTCCACGTGGCGCAGCCAGGCCGCCGCGGCGTCCAGGGCGGCGGCGGTGCGCGGCCCGGCGCCGCGGACGTCGAAGGAGAAGGCCGTGCCCATGGTGTGCTCGACCCGCCGCAGCCGCGGGCCGGTGCCCGGGCGGTGCGCCGTCACAGGCCGGCCTTGTCGAGGGCGCTCTGGAGGGACTGGATGTAGCCCTCGCTGGTGTAGGTCGCGCCGGAGACGGTGTCGATCCTCGCGCTCTGCGCGGACAGCGCCTCCTGGGTGAGCTGGGGGACGGCGAAGCCGGTGATCTCCTCGTCGCGCGGGTTGTTGGTGGGCATCTGGACGGCGGTGACCGCGGTGATCTTGCCGCCCTTGACGGTGATCCGCAGCTGCACGGGCCCGTAGCGGGTCTGGATGGTGTCGCCGGTCACGCTGCGGCTGGCGGTGGAGCCGCCGGTGGCGGGCGAGGTCGCCGGGGACGTCGCCGGGGCGGTCGCCGAGGCCGACGGCGCGGGCGCGGGCGCGGCGGCGCCGCCGCTCGGGGTGCCGGCCACGGCCACCGCGGTGCTGTGCGGCTTGAGGCTGAGCAGGAGCAGCACCCCGCCGACGGTCACCGCGACGCTCAGCGCGATCCGCCGCATCGGGCGGGAGGAAAGGGTGTTCACGGACGTCTCACCGGCTCACAGTTCGAAGGACTCGTGGTGGATGTGGCGTGCCGGCACCCCGGCCGCGCGCAGCGCCTCGTACGACGCGCGGGCCATGCCGGGCGGCCCGCACAGGTACACGTCGTGCCCGGCGAGGTCGGGTACGGCCTCGCGCAGGAAGCCGGCGGTCAGCCGCGGGCTGCGGCCGTCCGCGTCGTTGAGCAGGTAGTGCAGGCGGGCGCCGCGGTTGCGGGCGATCGCCTCCAACTCGCCGCGCAGCGCCAGCTCCTGCGCGGTGCGGGCCCGGTAGATCAGGGTGAGGTCGCCGGGGCGGGCGGGCAGCGCCTCGAACAGCGCGCGCAGCGGTGTCACCCCGACGCCGCCGGCGAGCAGCAGCACCTTCGGCCGGCTGCGGCGGTCCGCGGTCAGCGCGCCGTACGGGCCCTCGGCCCAGATCCGGGTGCCCGGCCGCAGCCGGGCCAGCTCCTGGCTGTGGTCGCCGACCACCTTGACGGTGATCCGCAGCAGGTCCGCGCGCGGCGCGGTCGACAGCGAGTAGGGGCTGGAGGTCCACCACAGCCCGGGGGCAAGGAACCGCCACCGCATGAACTGCCCCGGCCGGGCGGCGAGCCGTCCCAGGTCCCGGCCGGTGACGATCACCGACACCACCTCGGGGGTCTCCCGCACCACCTGGGCGACCCGCAGCCGGTGCCGCAGGTTCAGCCGCAGCGGCGCCGCGACCCGGTACCAGAGCACCGCGGCGGCGGCCGCGGCGTACAGCGCGTACCAGAAGGCCCGGGCGAGCGGGTGGGAGGAGAAGTCGGCGCCGAGCGCGAGCTGGTGCCAGAAGGCGAGGAAGACCGCCAGGTACGTCAGCAGGTGCAGGTAGTACCAGGTCTCGTAGCTGACCTTGCGGCGCACCGCGCGGGCGGAGACCACCCCGACGGCGATCAGCAGGGCCCCGCCGATGGTGCCCTTGAGCATGTCGGGGTAGGTCAGCACGACCGTGGTCGTCTCGCCCACCACGCCGTTGTGGGCCTGTACGGCGTAGCCCCACAGGATCAGGGTGACGTGCGCGAGCAGCAGGCACACGGTGTAGCGGCCGAGGGAGGCGTGCCAGCGGGCCACCCGGTCGCTGCCGACGCCCTGCTCCAGCACCGGCACCCGGGCCATCAGGCCGATCAGCAGCGCGCAGGAGTAGCCGCACAGCAGACCGGCGATGCGGCCGGCGCCGAGCAGCCAGTCCGCGGTGCCGACCACGGAGCCGGTGTCCTGCCACCACAGTGCGAGCACTGCGGCCGCCCCCGCCCAGCTGAGCAGCAGCACCCACGCGGCCGGCGAGCGCCGCGCCGCGGGGGCGGCGGCGTGCCTGGTCGTGCGCGGGTCGTAGGTGGTGGTCATGCCGTGCGTCCTTTCCTCGCCGTGCACGGCCACTGTGCGGCCGGAACCTCTCAGTCAGCTCTGAACCTGCTCTCAACCGGCTCTGCCGCGGCAGATCCACAGCGGACTCAGAGCCGGAACGGGGTGGCGCGGGCCGCGGCGAGAGGGATGCTGGAGTGACCATGGACTCCGCACCGCACGCCCGGCCCGCGCCCCACGCCCGGCCCGCGCCCCTGACCCGGCCCGACGGCACCCCGATCCGCGTCCTCGTCGTCGACGACGAGCCGGACCTCACCGAGGTGCTGGCCGGGGTGCTGCGCTACGAGGGCTGGCAGGTGCGCACCGCCGGCGACGTGGCGACCGCGCTCGCGCAGGCCGGCGACTTCGGGCCGGACGCGGTGGTGCTGGACGTCATGCTGCCCGACGGCAACGGGCTGACCGCGCTGCGCGGCCTGCGGGCGGTCCGGCCGGACGTGTGCGTGCTCTTCCTCACCGCGCGGGACTCCGTGGAGGACCGGATCTCCGGGCTGACGGCGGGCGGCGACGACTACGTCACCAAGCCCTTCAGCCTGGAGGAGGTGGTGGCCCGGCTGCGGGGGCTGCTGCGCCGGGCGGGCATGACGCGGGCCCGCGACGACTCGGCGCAGCTCGTGGTCGGCGACCTCACCCTGGACGAGGACGCCCGCGAGGTGACCCGCGGCGGCGAGCCGGTGGAGCTGTCGCCGACGGAGTTCGAGCTGCTGCGCTACCTGATGCGCAACCCGCGCCGGGTGCTGAGCAAGGCGCAGATCCTCGACCAGGTGTGGTCCTACGACTTCGGCGGCCAGGCGCACGTGGTGGAGCTGTACATCAGCTACCTGCGGCGGAAGGTCGACGCGGGCCGGGAGCCGATGATCCACACGGTGCGCGGGGCGGGGTACGTCCTGAAGGCGGCGCCGCGGTGAGGTGGTCCAGGTCCGGCCCGGGCGCGGGGGGCCGGTGGTGGCGGCCGGGGTCCCGGTGGTGGCCGCGCACCCTGCGGGCGCGGCTCATCTGGGGCCTGGTGGTGCTGCTCGCGGTGAGCTGCGCCGCGGTCGGGCTCGCGGCGGTCCTCACCCTGCGCTCCTTCCTCACCCAGCGGCTGGACCAGCAGATCGCGCAGGCCGGCGGGACGTTCCCGGCCAGCCTCGAACACCACGGGCGCGGCGAGCCCGACGCGGACAACCCGCACGGCGACACCCGCCGGCAGGTGCCGGGCACCTTCGGCGCCCGGCTGCTGGACGGGAAGGTCACCGCGGCCGGTGCGGTGCACTCCGGCGCGGGCACCTCCGTGACCTTGACGGCGGGCGACAAGGCGGCGCTCGCCGGGCTGCCGGCGGACGGCAGCGTGCACCGGCTGCACCTGTCGGCGCTGGGCGACTACCGGGTCCGGGCGGTCACCGGGGACGACGGCGACGTCCTGGTGACGGGGCTGCCGCTGGCCGGCGTCCAGGACGCGGTGGCACGGCTGCTCGCGGTGGAGGGCGCCGTCTTCGGCGGGGCGCTGCTGGTGGCGGGCGCGGCGGGCGCGTTCTGGGTGCGGTGGTCGCTGCGGCCGCTGCGCCGGGTCGCGGCCACCGCCGCGGCCGTGACCGCGCTGCCGCTGGCCAGCGGCGAGGTGACGCTGCCGGACCGGGTGCCGGACACCGACCCGCGCACGGAGGTCGGCCAGGTCGGCATCGCGCTGAACGGGCTGCTGGGGCATGTGGAGGGCGCGCTCGCGGAGCGGCACGCCAGCCAGGAGCGGCTGCGCCGCTTCGCCGCGGACGCCAGCCACGAACTGCGCACCCCGGTCGCGTCCATCCGCGGCCACGCCGAGCTGGCGCGGCTGCACCCCGGGCCGGTGCCGCCGGGCGTGGCGCGGGCGCTGGAGCGGATCACCGCCGAGTCGGTGCGGATGGGCGGCATGGTCGACGACCTGCTGCTGCTCGCCCGCCTCGACGCGGGACGGCCGCTGGCGTCCGAGCCGGTGGACCTGACCCGGCTGGTGCTGGACGCGGTGGACGACGCGCGCGCCGCGGGCCCGGACCACCGGTGGGAGCTGGACCTGCCGGCGGAGCCGGTCACCGTGGCCGGGGACCGGCTGCGGCTCCAGCAGGTGGCGGGGAACCTGCTGTCCAACGCCCGCCGCCACACCCCGCCCGGCACCCGCGTCACCCTGCGGCTGCGCCAGGACCGGGACGGCACCACCCGGCTCCAGGTCGCGGACGACGGCCCGGGCATCCCCGCGGACGTGCGCGACACGGTCTTCGAGCGCTTCGCCCGCGCCGACCACACCACCCACCCCGGCACCGCCTCCGGTCCTGCCCCCGGTTCGGCGTCCGGCCCCGCGCCCGAGGCCCACGGCGCCGGGCTGGGCCTGGCCATCGTGCGGGCGGTGGCCACCGCGCACGGCGGCACCGCCGAGGTCAGCAGCCGCCCGGGCGCCACGGTCTTCACCGTCACCCTGCCCGCGCGGCCGTAGGGCCGGCTTGCCGCCTCCGCACCCCGGGCGGCGCGGTCAGCGCAGCTCGGTGATCAGCTCGGGGCCGTCGTTGCGGACGCTGTTCACGGCGGGCGGGACCGGGCGGGCGGCCAGGTCGCCGCCGGAGGGAAGCGCGAGCAGGGCGCGCAGGTCGTCCGGGTCGCGGTGGGCCGGGTCGAGCCAGTCCGCTTGGTGCTCGGGGGCGATCGTCAGCGGCATCCGCGGGTGGATGCGGCCGGAGGAGTCGGTCGCGTCGGTGGTGATGACCGTGCAGCTCACCAGCCACGCTCCCGCCGGGTCGGTCCGGTCGCGCCAGAACTCGTAGAGCCCGGCCATCGCGAGCAGGGAGCCGTCGGCCGGGTGCAGGTAGTACGGCTTCTTCACGGCCTTGCGGTGCGCGGTCGCCGGGAGGGTCTCCCACTCGTAGTAGCCGTCGGCGGGCAGCAGGCAGCGGCGGTCGGTGAACGCCTTGCGGAAGGCGGGCCGGGTGTGGACGGTCTCGGCCCGGGCGTTGATCAGCCGGGCGCCGCCGGCCGGCGACTTCGACCAGGACGGCACCAGCCCCCAGCGCAGGGGCCGCAGCCGCCGTACGGGCTCGGGCTCGTCGTCCTGCGCGCGCTGCACCACGCCCCACACCGGGTCGGTGGGGGCCACGTTCCAGCTCGGCTCCGGGGCCTGCTCGCCGGTCCTGACGCGCACCTCGGCGTCGAACGCGGCCGCGAGGTCGGCGGCGGCCCGGGAGGCGACGTACCTTCCGCACATGCCTCCACGGTGCCACGGCGGCGGCCGCGCCGCCCGCGGGTTCAGGTGCGGTGGCCGGGCCGTACGCCCGGCAGCTCCAGGGCCACGCTCAGGCCGCCTTCCGCGCGGGCCCGGGCGGTGGCGGTGCCGGTGTGGGCGCGGGCGACGGCCCGCACGATGGACAGGCCCAGGCCCGTGCCGTCCGGCAGGTCGTCCGGGGCGCTGCGGCGCCGGGTGCGGTCGCCGCGGTTGAAGGGCTCGAAGAGGTTCTCCACCCGCTCGGGGTCCAGCGCGGGCCCGTCGTTGACCACGGTCAGCCGCACCGTGCCGTCGCCGGCCGGTCCGGTGGTGACGTGCAGCAGGCCGCCGTCGCGGTTGTAGCGGACGGCGTTCTCCAGCAGGTTGGAGACCGCGATGCCCAGCAGCGCGACGTTGGCGGGCAGCGGGGCGGGTTCGAGGTCGGTCCGCAGGCGCAGCCCGCGCGCCCTGGCCCGGCCCGCCACCTGGTCCAGCGCCTCGGCTGCGACGTCGGCGAGGTCGTCCTCGACGAGGTCGGCGGCGGCCTGCTCGGAGCGGGCGAGCAGCAGCAGCGCGGAGATCAGCCGCTGGGCGCTGCCGGTGGCGTCGGCGACGTCGGCGGCCATGGTGCGCCACTGCTCCTCGGTGACGGCGGGCTTGGCGAGGGTGACCTCGACGGCCGCGCGGGTCAGCGCGAGCGGGGTGCGCAGTTCGTGGCTGGCGTTGGCGACGAATCTGCGCTGGGCGTCGAAGGCCCGGTCCAGGCGCTCCAGCATCTCGTCGAACGTGTCGCCGAGCTGCCGCAGTTCGTCCGGCGGGCCGGTCAGCCGCAGCCGTTCGTGCAGGGTCGCGTCGGTGGCGCGGCGAGCGGCGGCGGTGATGTCGGCGATCGGCCGCAGCAGCCGTCCGGCGACCCACCAGCCGACCAGCGCGGACAGCGCGACGACCACCGACAGCAGCAGCAGCGCGATGACCAGCAGCCGTGAGGCGGCCGCGTCGCGGATCTGGTCGGACAGCCCGATGTAGTTGTCGTGGTCGGGGTCGAGGCTGCCGGGGACCTCGGAGGCGGGCAGCGGGCGGAAGATCTCCTCGTACAGGGCGGTGGTCATGGCCAGGACCAGGGCGCTGCCGCCGACGGTGAACAGCACGGCGTAGGTGAGGGTCAGGCGTCCGCGGAGGGTCAGGTTCGGGCGGCGCAGCCGGGCGGCGGCGCGGCGCGGCAGGTTCACCGGGCGATCCGGTAGCCGGCGCCGACGAGGGTCTCGATCAGGTCGGGCGGGCCGAGCTTGCGGCGCAGCCGGTTGACGGTGACCCGCACGGTGTTGGTGAACGGGTCGGCGTTCTCGTCCCAGGCACGCTCCAGCAGCTGTTCGTGGCTGAGCACCGCGCCGTCCGCGGCCAGCAGCAGCCGCAGCACCGTGAACTCCTTGGCGGTCAGGGCGACCGGCCGCCCGGCGCGCAGTACGGTGCGGCGCAGCGTGTCCATGGTCAGGTCGCCGCGGACCAGGGTCACGCCGTGCGCGCCGCGCCGCCGGCCCAGCGCCTTGACGCGCAGGGTGAGTTCGGCGAAGGAGAAGGGCTTGCCGAGGTAGTCGTCGGCGCCGAGGGTCAGGCCGTCCACCCGGTCGTCGATGCCCGACAGGGCGGTGAGCATGAGGATCATCGGCGGCTCGGGGCGGCCGGCCAGCTCCGCGCAGACCTCGTCGCCGGAGCGGCCGGGCAGGTCGCGGTCGAGCACGAGGACGTCGTAGTCGCCCAGCTCCACCTTCGCCAGCGCGTCGGTGCCGTCGTGGCAGACGTCCACGGCCATGCCCTGGTCCCGCAGTCCCTCGGCTATGACGGCGGCCAGGCGCTGCTCGTCCTCGACAATCAGGATACGCATGGCCTCATCCTGTCGGCCGCCCGCTCCCGCCGGGCTCGGACCGCGAACCTGACGGAGTATCAAGCGGCGGGTCGAGCGATGTGTCCGGCGGGTTGTCAGGGGCGGCGCCGGGGCGCGGAGCCGGCCCGCCGTACGGGGCCGCGGGCGGTGGCGGGCAGGCGGGCGCGGGCGGTGGCGGGCCGGGGCGGCGCTGCCGGACGGTCCGCGCGGGCGGGCGCAGCGGCGGGCGGTCCGGCTGCTCGGGCAGCGGCTCGGCCTCCAGGCGCAGCCGGCCGGCGAGCCCGGCGGTGGTGTGCAGGCGGCCGCGGGAGTCGACGCACAGCGCCTCGTACGGGGTGCTCGCGGCGAGGCCGTCGACCCAGGCGCGGGCGCGGTCGGTGGTGGGCTGCGCGGTCGCGGCGGTGGCGTACAGGTCGGCCCGTGCCAGGTCGGGGCCGATGACGGTCACCTGGGTGAGCGCGGCGGCGGGCCGGCCGGTGCCGGGCATCCGCACCGGCAGGTCGTGCCCGGTGGCCGCGCAGGTGGCGAGGGCGCCCTCGCGGACCTCCAGCATGGCGAGCAGGCCGCCGGTCAGGCCGGGGTCGGCCAGCCGCACCCGCCAGGCCGGGCCGGTGCCCCCGTCGGAGCGCAGCCGCAGGTCGCCGCCCGCGTTCACCAGGTGCCGGGGCAGCCCGCGGGCGGCCAGCAGATCGCTCGCGCGCTCTACCGCCCAGCAGCGGACCGCCTTGCGCGGGTCGAGCCGCCGCCCGCCCGGGGTCCGTGCCCCGGCCGGGGCGCCCACGTAGCCGCTGGCGTCCCAGGCGCCAGTGGTGTCCAGCGCGTCGAAGACACCCTCGCCCACGGCCCGCAGCATCGCGCACAGGTCGAGGGCCTCGCGGCTCTCCCCCGCCTCCGGCGGCCCGCCGAGGTCGGCCGCGCCGAGCAGCCCCTCGAACACGCGGCGGGCCGAACCGCCGGGCCGGGGCGCGCAGAAGACGTCCTCGATCCGCCGCAGCAGCGCGAACGCGGCGCGGCCGGCCGCCTGGAAGGTGCCGAAGTCCGCGGAGTCGGGCGCGGCGATCGACACCCGGGCCCCGAGGACGCCCTCCCTGACGGTGCGCACCGCCTACCGCTCCGCCGGGACGTACGGTGTACGGCGGCGGGCAGGCGTGCCGGTCCCCCTCGACATGGCAACTCCTTCCGGCTGGCGGGCACTTCGCCCGCCACTGTTCCGGCGGAGACCTAACGACGGGGTAACACGCCTTTCGCGACACCGTGTTTCCGGCCATCCGGCGGCGGAACGGCGCTTCGTCGCATGGGGCGTGCGGGGTGCGGGGCGTACGGTGCCGGCGGTGCTCAGGCGCGGCGGGCGGCCCACACGGCGCGCTCGGTGCGGACCGCGAGGTCGCCGCGGCGCACCACGCTCGACGGGCCGGCGGTGTCCAGCAGCCGGTCCAGCGCCCGCAGGTCCTCGGCGGGAAGCTCCGCGCCGACCGCCTCGCGCAGGCGGCGCAGGCTGCCGAGCGCGTAGCGGCCGACTGCGCTGTCCGCGGCGCTCTCCGCGCCGTCCGCGCCCACCGCCCCTGCCGCGCCCACCGCCCCTGCCGCGCCCTCGACGAACACGCGAACCGTCCGCTCGCCCTCGACCGCGAACCCGGCGGCGGCCAGCATCGGGCCCCAGTCGGCGCCTCGGTGCGGCATCTGCTCGGCGTGCTGCCGGTCCACCGCGGCATGGCAGCGGTCCTCCAGGCCGGGCCGCTCCTGCGGGGCGTCGGGGGGCAGGAACCGCGGGAAGCCCGCCATCTCGACGACGGCGAGCAGCCCGCCGGGCGCGAGCAGGTCGTACACGGTGCGCAGGGTGCGGGCCGGGTCGGCCATGTGGTGCAGCGACGCCGACGCCCACACCAGGTCGGGCCGGTCGAGTTCCGGCCACTCCCCGTCGAGGTCGGCCGGCACCGTGTGCACCCGCCCGGCCACCCCGAGCGCCTCGGCCTTCTCCCGCAGCCGCTCCAGGTGGGCCGGCGACGCGTCGACCGCGGTCACCTCCGCCGCCGGGAAGCGGGCCAGCAGCGCGAAGGTGCCGGCCCCGGTGCCGGCGCCCAGGTCCAGGATGCGGCGCGGCGGCTCCGCGACCGGCAGCCAGGCGGTGATCTCCGCGGTGTGCCCGGCGAGGACTTCCGCGCCCAGGTCCAGCAGTTCGGCCATGTCGTCGGTGCCGGGCGCGGCACCGGACGGGCCGTGGGTGTGGGCGTGGGTACCGCCGTGGGTGTGCGCGGGGCCGTGGGCGTGGGCGCCGGTGTGCCCGGGGGCCGCGGCGGGGTGGTGGTCATGCGGGGAAGCGTGGGTCATACGGTCACGCTAGGGCCGTGCCCCGGGCCCGGCGGCGCCCTTCCCGGGGTACGCAAGACATCCGCCGGATCTGCTGCCGTCCGCGCAAGGCGCCGCCGGCCGGGGTGTTCATCCGGCCTCGCCGCGCTGGTGGCCGCGGCGGGCGTCGCGGTCGAAGACGCCCAGCACGTCGCAGGGGCCGCCCTCCGCGCCGAAGGCGTGCGGCAGCATCGTGGGGAACTCCGCGGCCTGGTTCGCCTCCACCCGCACCCGGCGGTCGCCCAGCAGCAGCACCGCGGTGCCCGACAGCACCACCAGCCACTCCCGGCCCGGGTGGGCGCGGGTGCGGGCCGGGCCGTCGGGCGGGGGCGCCGTCAGCCGCTGCCGGATCACGCTCATCCCGGGGTACCCCTTTATCGGCCAGCTCATCCGCGCGTGGGCCGGGTCGATCGCCGGGTTGCTCACCACGTCGTCGGCCGCCGCCTCCACCAGCTGGTCCAGCGAGGTGTCCAGCGCCCGGGCCAGCGTGACCAGTTGGTCCAGCGCCAGGCGGCGCTGCCCGTTCTCGATCCGGCTGAGCGTCGACTGGCTGACCAGCGCCCGCGAGGCCAGCTCCTCCAACGACCAGCCGCGCGCCACCCGCAGTGCCCTGATCCGCTGCCGCACCAGGCGGTCCAGCTCCCCGTCCTCGCTTTGCGCCATGAGCAAGATCCTATGCGCCTGCCGCAACCCGCGCCCGCGCCCCCGTACGGCCGCCCGACGCGCCGCCCGCCGGGTCGCCTCGGCCCGCCCCGGTCAGCCCGCCCCCGTCAGCTCGCCGCTGAGCCGCCCGTGCATCCGCGCGCTGTGCTCGTTGAGCCCCACGATCTCCACGCTCTTGCCGCGTGCCGCGTACTTCGTGGTGATCGCGTCCAGCGCCGCCACGGACGAGGCGTCCCAGACGTGGGCGGCGCTGAGGTCGATGACGACGCGGTCGGGGTCGCCGGCGTAGTCGAACTGCGTGACCAGGTCGTTGCAGGAGGCGAAGAACAGCTCGCCGGTGACGGCGTAGACGACGCTGCCGCCGTCCGGGTCGAGGACCGAGGTGACGTCGGTGAGGTGGGCGACGCGGCGGGCGAAGACGACCATGGCGGCGAGCGTGCCGACCACGACGCCGATCGACAGGTTGCTGGTGGCCACCACCACGGCGACGGTGACGACCATGACGACGGTCTCGCCGACCGGCATCCGCTTGAGGGTGGCGGGCCTGACCGAGTGCCAGTCGAAGGTGCCGAAGGCGACCAGCACCATCACCGCGACCAGCGCGGCCATCGGGATGTGCGAGACGACCGGGCCGAGCACGATGCACAGGACCAGCAGGAAGAACCCGGCCAGGAAGGTGGACAGCCGGGTGCGGGCGCCGCTCTTGACGTTGATCATGGTCTGGCCGATCATCGCGCAGCCGCCCATGCCGCCGAAGAGCCCGGTGACGATGTTGGCGATGCCCTGGCCGACGGACTCGCGGGTCTTGTCCGAGCGGGTGTCGGTGATGTCGTCCACGAGCTTGGCGGTCATCAGCGTCTCCATCAGCCCGACGAGCGCCATCGCCAGCGCGTAGGGCGCGATCACCGCCAGGGTGTGGGTGTCGAACGGCACGTCCGGCAGCCCCGGCACCGGCAGCGACGACGGCAGGCGGCCCTTGTCGCCGACCGTCGGCACCGCGACGCCCGCCGCGACCGTGAACACCGTCAGGATCACGATGGACACCAGCGGCGCGGGCACCGCCCGGGTCAGGCGCGGGAAGAACACCATCACCAGCAGCCCGGTGGCCACCAGCGGGTAGACCGCCCACGGCACGTCGTGCAGGTTCGGTATCTGCGCGGTGAACAGCAGGATGCCCAGGGCGTTGACGAAGCCGACCATCACCGGGCGCGGCACGAACCGCATCAGCCGGGCCACCCCGAGTACGCCCAGCACGATCTGGAGGACGCCGGCGAGGATGACGGTCGCGATGAGGTAGCCGAGCCCGTGCTCGCGGACGACGGGTGCGGTGACCAGGGCGACGGCGCCGGTGGACGCCGAGATCATCGCGGGCCGGCCGCCGACGATCGCGATGGTCATCGCCATGGTGCAGGCGGCGAAGAGCCCGACCTTGGGGTCGACCCCGGCGATCACCGAGAACGAGATCGCCTCGGGGATCAGCGCCAGGCCGACGACGAGGCCGGCCAGCACCTCCACCCGGAGGACCTTCGGGGCGGACCAGGCCGGGCGGGGCAGGGCGCGCAGGCGCGCGGACAGGGGCGGGGGCGGTGTCTGCAAGACCAGGTGCCTGTCGTGCTCGGGCGCGGCCGCTCGGCTGCGCGGGGGACGGGAGGCGCGCGGCGCCGGGCGGCGGGCGCGGGGGTCGGCGGGGAGGTCGTCGAAGGGGGGCGCGGGACGGCTCGCTCGGACGGACGGACGGCCGGCCGGGCGTACGGCGCGGGCCCGGCCGGAGCGGCGCGGCGGGCGGGGTACGGCGGCGGGCCGCGGCACGCGGCTCAGCGCGCGGCCGGCCTCACGGCGGACAGCAGGCGGCGGCGGGCAACCGGGTCATGTGCACGCCTCGTCTCTCCTGCTCGCGGGTTCCGCGGGGGCGTCGTCGGCCCCGGCCGGGCGGCTCGCGTGCCGCCCCTGACAGCGCACACCCTACCCTTCGCCGCCCTACCGCCCCGCGCGCGGGACCGGTGCGGGCGGTAGGGCCCGATCGGCCCCAGCGCCGCGGGCGGCGGGTGCGCGATGCTGGAGACCGAGGCGGCCGGACGGTCCGCACGGCGGGCCCGCGTCCTCGCCGCCGCGGGAGGCGACCATGTTCAGCTCACCCATGACCGTCGGGGACGTGATGACCCGCACCGTCGTCGCCGTCGGCCGGGACGCGAGTTTCAAGGAGATCGTCAGGACCATGAAGCACTGGAAGGTCAGCGCCCTTCCGGTGCTCGAGGGCGAGGGCCGCGTGGTGGGCGTGGTCTCCGAGGCGGACCTGCTGCCGAAGGAGGAGTTCCGGGCGGTGCCGCCGAACCGCTACGACCGCGAGGAGCGGCGGCCCGGACTGGACAAGGCCGAGGCCGTCACCGCCGACCGGCTGATGACGGCGCCCGCGGTGTGCGTGCACGCCGGCTCCACGCTGGCGCAGGCCGCCCGGATCATGGCCGTGCGGGGCGTCAAGCGGCTGCCGGTGATCGACGCGTCCGGCCGGCTGAGCGGCATCGTCAGCCGCGCGGACCTGCTCAAGGCGTTCCTGCGCACCGACGAGGAGCTCGCCGGCGAGGTGCGCCGCCAGGTCGTGGAGGTGCTCTTCCCCGGGGAGCCCGACGTGCGGGTGACGGTGCACGAGGGGCGGGTGGCGCTGCGCGGCGACGTGCTGGAGCCCGGGCTGATCGGGCTGGCGGCCCGGCTGGCCCGCGCCGTCGAAGGGGTCGTCGACGTGACGAGCGAGCTGCGGCCGTCGCCGTCGGGCACCGCCGTCACCTGACGGGCCGCCGTGGCCCGTTCGTCACCGTCGTCACGTTGACACGTCGTCACGTCGTCACGTCGGCGCGGCCGAACGGGTCGGGCGCAGGGCGGCGGCCGTGCGCCCGGACCGCGGCCGGCGCCGCTCAGGGCTTCCTGGCGATCCGCACGCGGTGAGGCTCGGTCTCGGCCGGGGTGCCGACCGGCGCGGTCACCGTCAGGACGCCGCTGTCGTAGTCGGCGGAGATGTCCTCCTCCTTCACGCCGGGCGGAAGCTCCACGCTGCGGGTGAAGGAGCCGTACCGGAACTCGGAGCGGTGCTTGGTGTCCGTCGCCTCCTCGGTCCGTTCGGCGTGCACGGTCAGGACGCCGTCCTGGACGGTGACGTCGACGTCCTTGTCCGGGTCGACGCCCGGGAGTTCCGCCTTCATCGTCCACGCGCCCTCCGTCGTGCTCTCCTCGACCCGGATCATGTGCTCGCCGGGCAGGCGCAGGTCGAACGGAAGGTCGTCGATCCAGTCCGCGAACGGCGGCATCCAGCGCGGACGCCGTTCCATCTGACGTGAAGCCATGGCTGTCGCTCCTCCGTTGTCGTGTTCGGGCGGTCGACGCCGGCGGGGGCAGCCCGTGCCGGCCCCGCCGCCCTCTCGGCTCCCACGCTCCTCGTCCGCGGTGGGCGGTGCAGCGGTCCTGCGGTGCCCACGCCCGGGGCCGGCCGGCCCTGTCCCAGGGGCCGTTCGGCCCGCCGGCGCACCGCCGGTGCCCGGCCGCGCGGGCCCGAAGGGCCCATGCGCCCGACCGGCGGCCGCGCACAGAATCGGTCATGAGGGGGGCCTTGCGCACCCGACACCTTTGGAGGAGCCATGGACAGCGCAGAGGCCAGAGGGGGCCTGGGGCCCGTGGTGGTCGGCACGGACGGTTCGGCGCCCGCCGGGGTCGCCGTGCTGTGGGCCGCCGAGGAAGCCGCGCGCCGCGACCGGCCGCTGACCGTGGTGTCCGCGCTCGGCAGCGACGAGACCCGCTACGTCGGCCCCGAGGGGCTCCAGGAGCTGCTCCAGGACGCCGACCGCTGCCTGCGGCACACCGTCGACCTCGTCACCGCCCGGTACCCGGACCTGGCCGTCGACACCGTGCTCAGCCGCGGCGACCCCGCCGACAGCGTCCTGGAGGCGGCGGGCGCGACCGGCACCGCCGTCGTGGGCTCCCGCGGCCTGGGCGGCTTCTCCGGCCTGCTGCTCGGCTCGGTCGGCCTGCGCGCGGCGGCCCGCGCCCGCGGTCCGCTCGTCGTGGTGCACCGGGTGCCGGAGCCGGAGCGCGGAGTGGTGGTCGCGGCGGCGCGCGACGACGGCGACCGCGACGCGCTGCGGTTCGCCGCGCGCTCGGCACTCGCCCGCGGCGCCGCGCTGCGGGTGGTGAGCGCCTGGATGTTCCTGGAAGGCGTGGGGAGCATGGTCCCGATGGTCGACGACGTGGCGGCCGTCGCGGCGGACGAGGCGGGTGCCACGCGCCGGACGGTTCGGCCGCTGCGCGAGGAGTTCCCGCAGCTGGAGATCACCGAGCAGACGGTCCGCACCCGGTCCACCGGCGGCGCCCTGGTCACGGCGTCCGAGGACGCCGACCTGCTGGTCCTGGGCGCCCGGCGGCCCACCCACCGCTTCCGTGCGCCCTTCGGGGGCGTGACGCACGCGGTGCTGCACCACGCGCAGTGCCCGGTCGCGGTGATCCACGACGGCTGACCGGAGTCCTCCGGGCGGCGCGGCGGCGCGCGGTCAGCGGCGGCCGCGCCCACCGGGCGGGTCGTGCTCCGCGCGGTGGGCGGCGTCCTCGGTGGCGATGACGGCGGCCTGGACCCGCCGCTCCACCCCGAGCTTGCCCAGCAGGCGGGAGACGTTGTTCTTGACCGTCTTCTCCGACAGGTACAGCCGCCGGCCGATCTGCGCGTTGGTCAGGCCCTCGCCGATCAGGCCGAGGATCTCCCGCTCCCTGGGGGTCAGCCCGGACAGCGCCCGTGCCTGCGGGTCCGCGTCCTCCTCGCCGCCGCGCAGGCTGCTCATCAGGCGGGTGGTGGTGGCCGGGTCGAGCATCGACTGCCCGGACGCGACGGTGCGCACCGCGGAGACCAGGTCCGAGCCCTTGATCTGCTTCAGTACGTAGCCCGCGGCGCCGGCCATGATGGCGTCCAGCAGTGCTTCGTCGTCGTCGAACGAGGTGAGTATCAGGCACCCCAGGCCCGGCAGCCGCGAGCGCAGCTCGCGGCAGACGGTGACGCCGTCCCCGTCGGGGAGCCGCACGTCCAGCACCGCGACGTCGGGCCGCAGCGCGGGCCCCCGGGCGAGCGCCTGGCCGGCCGTGCCCGCCTCCCCGACCACCTCGATGTCGGGTTCGGCGTCCAACAGGTCGCGCACACCGCGCCGCACGACCTCGTGGTCGTCCAGCAGGAACACCCTGATCGGCCCCTGCGCTGCACCGCGCCGCGCCTCGCTCATCCCACTGCGCCCTTCCGCCCGAGTCGCCTCCTGTCCCGTGACAACGATCATGGGGCGGCGGCCGCCCGGATTTCTAGGGCCGAACGGTCTACCCGCGGGCCGGGGGCCGGCTGCGGCAGCCCGCTGCCGTGCGGGCCGCGCAGGTCCAAGGCGACCTCGCCTTGCGTTCTCGGCGGCCGGCCTCTTCGGGCGCGGCCCGGCGGCGTCCGCGCTTGCATGGTCGTCCGCGCCCGGGCCCGGGCGCAGGGGCCGACCGGTCCCGGGCCGGGGCCGATGGCACCGCCCGTCCGGTCAGCTCCCGGGCGGCCGCGGGGGCGCCAGGACGTCCCGCACCGGGCGCCGGGACGTCGGCGGGGACTGCGGGCCGTAGCCCAGCCGCATCAGCATCTGCACATGGCCGATCCCGCCGTGCGGGTCGTTGAGCGCCCAGCGCAGCTCGCGCCACTCCAGCGCCTGGTGGAGCAGCGAGGCCCGCAGGTCGTGGACGGTCGCGAGCAGCAGCACGTGCTCCAGGCCCTGCCCGGCGCGCAGCCAGTCCGCGGGCTCGTCCTGCCGCGTGGACAGCACGCCGACCACGGGGTGGGGCTCGAAGGGGGCCGGCGGGGGCCGGCGCACCGGCGGCGCCGCGGAGAAGTCCCGTACCGGCATCCGCCCCTGCTCGTCGCGCGGGCCGATCGCCGAGGACGGCACCCCGTCCGCCGCCCCGTCCCGCACCCAGGAGCGGGACTCCTCCCGGCGCCGCGGGTCCGCGGACTCGTACCAGTCGGCGCGGGCGGTCAGTTCCAGCAGCCGGGCGGCCTCCGCCGGGTCGGGCAGGACCAGCCGTACGCCCTCGTCGCCCGCGGTGGTCGCAAGGTCGCGCAGCAGGTCCTCGGGCACCGGCCGGTCGGAGAAGGGGAAGCGGTTGCTGTGGCGGCGCCACAGCGCCTCGTACAGCCGCGCGTTCGCGCGGTCGGCGGCTGTGCGCCCGTCGCCGCGCCGCGGCCCGGCGAGCCGTACGGACGCCAGGTGGCCCGGGTCGGGCGCGTGCGGCAGCAGCCGCACCACCGGCTCCCAGCCGAAGTGGGCCACCGCGACGCGCAGGTTGAACAGGGCGGCGCCGACCGACAGGTGCAGGGCCCGGCCCTCGGGGTCGGCGTGCGGGACGCGCCGCTCGGGGGCGGCGTGCACCTCGACGGTGAGCGTGGCGGGGTCGAGGCGGTAGCGCCAGGGCTGGGAGTTGTGGATCGACGGGGCGGCGACCGCGGCCGAGATCAGCCGGTCCAGTGTCGTGTCGTCCAGCGTCGGCGTGGCCATGGCATCCTCCGTGCGGCTGTGCCCTCCACGCTGCCCGAGCCGCGCCCGTCGCGGCAGGGCCGCCCGGAGCGGGCCGCTGGGCCGTTCGGCCCCGGGTGCGCCCGGTCGGGCGGAATCGCGGGCGGATCGCGGGCCGTGCCCGGCGTCGGTGCGCCGGGCGGCGCGCGGGCGCGGCTAGCGTGCGGTGGTCAGCGGCATGCGTAGGGCGACCGGGTCGGGCGGGATCGGGCAGACAGGATCGGGCGGTATCGGGCGGGTGGAGGATGCGGTGGGCGACAGCCTCGGCGACGACGGCCGCCGGCCCGGGCCGGAACTAGACCGCCTGCTGGACGAGATGCAGGCGCGCGCCGATGCCGAGCACGGCGCGCGGGCCCGCGTGCACGGCCTGCTGGAGGCGCTGCTGTCGGTGGGCAGCGAGCTGGATCTGTCGCATCTGCTGCGCCGGATCGTGGAGTCCGCGGTCGCGCTGGTCGACGCCCGGTACGGGGCGCTGGGCGTGGTCGAGGGCACGCGGCTGTCGGAGTTCCTGACGGTGGGGGTGCCGGCGGAGGTCGCGCGGCGGATCGGAGCGCTGCCCGTCGGGCACGGCATCCTCGGCGAGCTGATCCGGGACCCGCGGCCGCTGCGGCTGTCCGAGCTGTCGGAGCATCCGGCGTCCTACGGCCTGCCGCCCCACCACCCGCCGATGCACACCTTCCTCGGTGTGCCGATCCGGGTGCGCGGGGAGGTCTTCGGCAACCTCTACCTCACCGAGAAGCGCGGCGGCGCGGACTTCGACGCGGACGACGAGACGATGCTGCGGCTGCTCGCGGTGGCGGCGGGGATCGCGATCGACAACGCCCGGCTGTACGAGGCCGCCCGGCGGCGGCAGCGCTGGCTGGCGGCGAACGCGCAGATCGTGCGCGCGCTGCTGTCTGGTGCGCCGCAGTCGCAGGTGCTGGAGCGGATCGTCGGCGACGCCGGCCGCATCCTGGGCGCCGACCTCGGTGTGCTGGCGCTGCCGGTCGCCGGGGGCGCCGATCTGCGGGTGGCGATCGCGCTGGGCGTGGACGCCGAGGCGCACCGCGGCCTGGTGCTGCCGGTGGACGGCTCGTTCATGGGCGCGGCGCTGTCCACCGGGGAGCGGATCTCCACCGCCGACATCCGTCAGGACCCCCGGGCGACCGCGGCCGCGCGGCCGGCCAGGTGGCGCGGCCTGGGGCCGGTGGTGGCGGTGCCCATGGTCACCGACGACGGGGTGCGCGGCGTGCTGCTGCTGGCCCGTACCGAAGGGGCGGCGCCCTTCAGCGACGAGGAGACCGCGCCGCTGCTGGCCTTCGCCGGGCAGGCGGCGCTGGCGCTGGAGCTGGCCGCGCGCCGCAGGGACGCGGAGCAGATCGCCGTGCTGGAGGACCGCGACCGGATCGCCCGGGACCTGCACGACCGGGCGATCCAGCGGCTGTTCGCGACGGGCATGACGTTGCAGAGCACGCTGCGGTTCGTCGACCACCCGCAGGCCACCGAGCGGATCACCCGCGCGGTCGACGACCTCGACGAGACGATCAGGACCATCCGGACCACGATCTTCGGGCTGCGGGACCGGGCGGCCGAGCGGCACGGGCTGCGCGCGCGGGTCGCGGACGGGGTGGAGCGCGCGGCCGCCTCGCTGGGCTTCAACCCGTCGCTGGAGATGGCCGGTCCGATCGACACCGAGGTGCCGCCGGCGGTCGCGGAGGAGGCCGTCGCGGTGCTCGACGAGGCGCTGTCGAACGTGGCCCGGCACGCCGGCGCCCGCGGGGTCCACGTCACGCTGCGGGCCGCGGCCGGCACGCTGGAGCTGACCGTGCGCGACGACGGTGCGGGCATCGCGCCCGGGGCGCCGCGCGGCGGCCTGCGCAACCTCGCCGAGCGGGCCGGGGCCCTGGGCGGGACGTTCGAGGTCGGCCCGGCCGCGGGGGGCGGCACCCGGCTGGAGTGGCGGGTGCCGCTGGCCGGCCCGCAGGACGGCTGAGGGCGGAGCGCCTCAGGCGGGGGGCCTCGAGCCGCGCTCGACCAGGGTGGTGGGGACGACCACGGTGCGGGGGCGGGAGGTGTCGCCGGCGATGCGCTGGAAGAGCAGTTCGGCGCCGATCCGGCCGATGGCGCGGGCGTCGTAGGAGACCACGGTCAGCGGGTGCGCCATCAGCCCGGCGGTCTCGAAGTCGTCGAAGCCGACCACGGCGACGTCCTGGCCGAGCCGGTTCAGGGCGCCGAGCACGCCGAGGGTGAGGCGGTTGTTGAGGGCGAAGAGCGCGGTGGGGGGCTGCGGCCCGGCGAGCATCTCCGCGACGGCCGCCTCGGTGTCGGGCACGGTGTGCAGGCCGAAGCGGATCAGGTCCGGCCGGTAGGGCAGCCCGGCGCGCTCCAGGGCCGCCTCGGCGGCCGACAGCCGCTCGGACATCGGGTGGATGCTCAGCCAGTCCGACACCACGCCGATCCGCTCGTGCCCCCGGGCGGTGAGGTGCTCGATCGCGGACCGCGCGCCGGCCGCGTTGTCGATCAGGACGGTGTCCGCCCGCACATTGGTCGGCGGCCGGTCCAGGAACACCGCGGGGGTGCCCATCTCGATCTCGGAGCGCAGGTAGACGTGGTCGGCGGTGCTGCCGGCGGGCACCACCAGCAGCCCGTCCACGCGCCGTTCGCACATCTGGAGCAGCAGCCGGCGCTCCCGTTCGGCGTCCTCCTCCGAACTCGCGGTGATCAGCAGGGTGTCGTTCTCCAGGGCGCACTGCGCCGCGGCCGCGGCGATCAGCGCGTAGAACGGGTTGGCGAGGTCCTCGATGAGCAGCCCGACGGTGGCGGAGGTGCTGCGGGTGCGCAGGTCGCGGGCCATGCTGTTGCGCCGGAAGCCCAGTCGGGCCACCGCCGCCCGGACCCGGGCGGCCATCTCCGGGTCGACGGTGGACACGCCGTTGACCACCCGTGAGACGGTCTTGAGGCTGACGTCGGCCGCGCGGGCGACGTCGGCCATCGTCGGGCGCCGCGGGGCGGCGCCGCTCGGGCCCGGGCTCGGTGCAGTCACGTGGTGTCCCCCTCGGCGACGTGGCGCCGAGAGGTGGGCCAACGTTGTCTCGCCGGATCATCCTACATCCGGCGGGTTCGGGGGCGCCGCCCCGCGCCGTCACCCTGCACCGCCCCGCACCGTCACCCCGCGCCCTCACCCGCCTCGGGCCCGATCGCGGCGAAGGTGAGGGTGAACCGGGCCGGGAGGGCGGCCAGTTCGTGCCGGGGCTGGAGGGGGTGGCCGCAGGAGGCGCTGCCCAGGCCGTGGTGTTCGAGGTCCAGGTTGAGGTGGGTGCGGCCGTCGGGCCGCAGGTCGCAGGTGTGCGCGGCCTGGGACAGCGCCTCGGTGGACCAGGGCTTGGCGGTCAGGTCGAACCAGGGGGCGCCGGTGATCGCCAGGCCCGGTACGGCTCCCCCGCCGCCTGCGGTGCCACTCGCGTTCGCCGCCGGGTCCGCGGTCAGGCGGGCCCAGCGCACATGCCGCCGGTTGCCGTTCTCCTGCGGGAAGACGTACGGCGTCTGGAGTGCGGCGACCGTGGCGGCGTAGCGGCCGACGCGGACGGCTTCCTCGCTGTCCCGGTACGCCTCGCCCGGGCCGAGCCCGAACCAGCTCACCCGGTCCAGCGCGCCCGGCAGCGTCAGCGCGACGCCCAGGCGCGGCAGCGGCACCGGCCAGGGCGCGGTCGGCGCGGTGTCCAGGGTGAGGACGAGGCCGCCGCCGGGGGCGGTGGACCAGTGGTAGTCGGCGAGCAGCGCCACGTCCAGGCCGGCCGGGACGAGCTTGGTGCGCACGGTGAGGGTGTCCTCGCCGGCGCGGATGTCCAGCACCTTGTGCCGCATCCGGTGCAGCCCGGCGCGCAGCCACTGCTCCAGCAGCGGCGAGCGGCGCTCGTTGTCGATGGGCGCCCGCCAGATGTCCACGCGCGGGCCGGTGAGCGCCAGGCCGCCCAGGCGCACCAGGGTGCCGGTGACGGTGTCGAACGCGGCGTCGCCGAGGGTGACGGTGCTGCCCGAGCGGCGCGGCACCGCGGTGCCCGAGGTCGCGGGCGGCGTGAACCGCGGGGCCGTCTGCGGGAGTCCGCCGCCGGGTCGGGCGGCGTCCGGCGCGCCCTCGACGGCGGGGGCGAACTGCGCCCAGGCGACGGTGTGGCCCGCGCCGGCCCACGGCTCGTCGGCGGCGAGTTGCGCGCCGACCGTCAGCCGGCGCTCGCCCGGTCCGGCCGCGTCCAGCGCCTTGAGCAGCGCCTCGGGCCAGTCGGCGCGGCCGGTCGCGCCGGGCGCGGTGGCCGCCACCGCCCAGTCGCCCTCCCCGGCCTGCTCGCCTTCGACCTCCAGCAGCCAGGTCCACCGCAGGTAGCCGGTGTCGCGGGTGTGGTGGAGGTTGCGCACCTCGATGCCGCCGCCGTCGGCGCGGGCGGTGATCCGGACCGGCTCGATGACCTTCGCGTACTCCAGCAGGCCGGGCGAGGGGGTGCGGTCGGGCAGCAGCAGGCCGTCGGCGACGAAGTTGCCGTCGTGCACCGGCTCGCCGAAGTCCCCGCCGTAGGCGTAGTACAGGGTGCCGTCGGCGGCGCGCTGCGCCACCCCGTGGTCGATCCACTCCCACACGAAGCCGCCGGCCAGCCGGGGGTGCCGCTCGAACAGCTCCTGGTACTGGCGCAGTCCGCCGGGGCCGTTGCCCATCGCGTGGGCGTACTCGCACAGCACGAACGGCATCGCGCGGCGGCGGGCGTCGTGGGCGGGGTCGCCGGTGCGCGGCTCCTGGCCGGCGCCGATCGCGGCGACCGCGGGGTAGTCGGCGTACATCGCGGAGTACAGGTCGGTGTAGGCGCAGTTGTCCCAGTCGCCCTCGTAGTGGATGAGCCGGTCCGGGTCGCGGTCGCGTATCCACTCGGCCATGGCCCGCAGGTTCTCGCCGACGCCCGACTCGTTGCCCAGCGACCAGATGACGACGCTGGGGTGGTTCTTGTCCCGCTCCACCATCCGCTCGGCCCGGTCCAGCAGCGCGGGGCGCCAGGCCGGGTCGTCGCTGGGGTTGCGGCGCCAGCCGTTCTCGGCGAAGCCGTGGGTCTCCAGGTCGCACTCGTCGACGACCCACAGGCCGTACTCGTCGCACAGGTCGAGGAAGGCCGACTCGGGCGGGTAGTGGCTGGTGCGGACGGCGTTGATGTTGTGGCGCTTCATCAGCAGCACGTCGGCGAGCATGGTCTCGCGGGTCAGGGTGCGGCCGGTGACCGGGTCCCACTCGTGCCGGTTGACGCCGCTGAGCAGCAGCGGGGTGCCGTTGGCGGTGAGCACGCCGTCCTCGACGGCGATCCGGCGGAAGCCGATGCGCAGCGGCACCCGCTCGGTGGCGGTGGCGAGTTCGGCGGCGTACAGCCGCGGCCGCTCGGCGCTCCAGGGCTCGATGCCGGCCGCGGTGTGCGGCCCGGCGGGGTCGGCGTCGGCGATGCCGAGTTCGGGCACGCTGAGCCGGGCGTCGCCGCGGACGTCGATGCGCAGGGTGCCGTTGCCGGTGCGGTGGTCGTAGTCGGCGTGCACGAAGAAGTCGTCGATGCCGCCGGCCGGTCGGGACAGCAGCCGCACCGAGCGGAAGACGCCCGACAGCCACCACATGTCCTGGTCCTCCAGGTAGGTCGCGGCGGACCACTGGTGGACGCGCAGCGCCAGGACGTTGCGGCCGGGGCGCAGCACCTCGGTGACGTCGAACTCGGTGGGCAGCCTGCTGCCCTTGCCGTCGCCGAGCAGGTGGCCGTTGAGCCAGACCGCGAAGCAGGAGTCCACGCCCTCGAAGCGCAGGACGGCCGTGCCGGTGCCGAAGCCGTCCTCGACGTCGAAGGTGCGCAGGTACTCGCCGGTGGGGTTCTCGTCGGGCACCAGCGGCGGGTCGACGGGGATCGGGAAGGTGACGTTGGTGTAGGCGGGGGCGCCGAAGCGGCCGGGGCCGGGGATTCCGTCCATCTGCCAGCACGAGGGCACCGCGATGCCGGTCCAGCCGCTGCCGGCGTCGGGTGCGAAGGAGGGCTGTTCGAAGCCGGGGGTGAGGTCGTGCAGTCCCGCGGCGAGCCGGAAGCTCCACCGGCCGTCGAGGGAGTACTCGGGCGCGTCGGAGGCGAACGACGCGCGGGGCCGCCGCCGACCGGTGCCGGGCGAGACGTCCTCGACGTAGCCGCCTTCCGGGCGGTGGCTCGGGTGTGGGGCGTTCTCCATCGGTACGACGGTCCTTTCCGGGTGGTGCGGTGCGCGCGGGGTGCGCTTCGGTACGGGGCCGGTCCGGCGGTTTCGGCGGCGGGTCCGGCAGGTGGCGGCGTGGGGGGCAGGCGGCGGCGTGTGCGGCGGGCTGCTTCAGCCGGCGGTGGGCGGGGCGGTGGACGCGCGGACCTTGAGCGTGCTGGGCATGACGATCTCCCGCTCGGCGGGGGGCCGTCCGTCGATCAGGTCGAGCAGGATCTGCGCGGCCCGGCGGCCGACGTCCACGCTGTGCAGGCTGACGCTGGTCAGCGCGGGGTCGACGAGGTCGGCGGCCTCGGTGTCGTCGAAGCCGGCCAGGGACACCTCGCCGGGCAGGTCCCGGCCCAGTTCGCGCAGCCGGCGCCCGGCGCCCAGCGCCATGCCGTCGTTGAAGGCGAAGATCGCGGTGGGCGGGTCGGCCCGGGCGAGCAGCCGCCCGGCCGCCGCGTGGCCGGAGGCGGCGGTGAAGTCGCCCTGTTCCAGCAGGTCGGCGGGGATCTCGCGATGGGCGTCGGCGAAGGCCCGCCGCACCCCGCGCATCCGCGCGGCCATCGCGAGCCGGCTCTCGGGCGGCCCGTCGACCACCGCGATCCGGCGGTGCCCGAGGGCCAGCAGGTGCTGGGCCACCGCGTAGGCGCCGCCTTCGTCGTCGGGGTGGACGCAGGTGAAGTCCTCGGCGGTGTAGCCGATCACCACCGTCGGGTAGTCGGCGGTGCGCAGCGCGGCGAGCGAGTCGCCGCCGGCGCCCGCCTCCACCAGCAGCCCGTCGACCTGGCGGCGCTGCACGAAGCGGCGGTAGGCCGAGGACGGGTCGTCGGGCACCTCGCGGGTGGACAGCAGCAGGCCGTAGCCGCGGGTGGTCAGTTCCTGGTCGGCGCCCTGGACCAGGCGGATCAGGTGGTCGTTGGAGAAGGCGAAGCCGGGGTTGTGCGGCAGGACGACGCCGACCACCTCGGTGCGGCCGCTCGCCAGGGCGCGCGCGCCCGCGCTGGGCCGGTAGCCGAGCACGCGCATCGCGTGCAGCACCCGGTCGAGCACCGGCTCGGTGACCGTGGGGTCGCCGTTGATCACCCGGGAGACCGTCTGGTGGGAGACGCCCGCCTCCGCCGCGACGGTCCGCAGGGTCGGCCGGTCGGACACGCAGGACCTCGATTCTCAGTGACCGTTCACATGACAATGTGACGCATCCTAATCGCGCGACCGCGACAACGGAAGAGGTCAGATGCATTGACGCCGGGTGCGCGGACCCCTAGCTTGGCGTCGCGTCAAGTGACCGGTCACTCGATGGACGTCCGGCCGGCCTCCCCACGGGGCCGGCCCCACGACGAACCCCACGACGAAGGACCCCTTCCATGAGCGAGCAGGAACCCGCACAGACACCGTCCGCGCCTCGCACCCGCTCCGTCAGCCGCCGCCGACTGCTCAGCTACGGCCGGAACGCCGCGATCGTCGCGGGCGCCGCCCTGGCGGTCCCGGCCACCGCCGCCTCGGCCGGCGCCGCCGCGCCGGCCACCACCGCCAAGGGCAGCCTCGCCAAGGCGCGGTCCGCCGCCTCCCTGGACACCACGCTCACCAACGTCGTCACCTCCTGGACCGGCAACACCTTCTCCGGCGCGACCGAGTGGGTGCAGGACTTCGTCTTCAACATCGCGGTCACCGCCGACGGCGCCGTCTACACCGTCAGCTTCTGGGACGAGGCCGGCGACTACGCGGGCATCTACAAGGACGGCCACCTCATCGGCAACTGCCACGGCGCGAACGGCGACGCGGTGGCCGTCAACAGCACCTACGCCTACCTCAGCGTGGGCAACGGGCTGACCCGGTACACCCTGGACGGCACCGCCACCTCGCTGACGTACGCGGTGGGCAGCCCGCCGGCCGCGGCCGCCGCGACCGACACCCAGGTGGTGGCCACCGACCGCGCCAACAACCGGGTGCTGGTCTTCGACGCGGCCACCGGCGCCGTCCAGCACACCTGGACGGTCAACCAGCCCGGCTCGGTGGCGATCGCGCCCAGCGGGGAGATCTGGGTCGTCTCGAACATCACCCGCGACACCAACGACGGGCACTTCTGGCACGTCGACACCGCGAACCCGGCGAAGATCCTGCACTTCTCGAACTCCGGCGCCGCGCTGGCCGGCACGATCTCCGGGCCGTCCGCGCAGTGGATACCCACCTCGGTGGCCGTCGACGCCAACGGCGACCTGCTGGTCGGCGACAACGGCCCGCTGCGCCAGGTGCACACCTACACCGGCCTGTCCGGCACCCCGGCGCTGGCCCGCAGCCTCGGCCAGGCCGGCGGCATCGGCGCGGGCACGCCCGGCCGGGTCGCGGCGGACAAGTTCTTCGGCATCGTCGGCGTCGGCGGCGACTCGGCGGGCAACGTCTACGTGGCGATGTTCGAGTTCGGCACCTGGCTGCGGAAGTTCTCGCCGGCCGGCGCGGTGGTCTGGCAGCTCCAGGGCAGCGCGTTCGTGGACGCCGCCGACTTCGACCCGGCCTCCGACGGCGTGGAGATCTACACCAAGCAGTGCCACTACAGCATGGCGTACACCAAGGCGCCCGGCAGCGACGCGACCTGGCGCAGCTACACGCTGGACTCCGTCACCTACCCGCAGGACGCCCGGCTGTTCCTCACCGGCCACAGCCACGCGGCCACCTCGCCGTTCCTCAAGCGGCTGGGCGGCCGGCTGTACATGTACGTCACCGGCATGTACTGCGCCCACCTGCTGATCTACCGGATGGACGGCGAGATCGCGAAGCCGTCCGGCGCGATCTTCAAGGCCCGCTGGAACGGCGACGACCCGACCTGGCCGCCCAACCAGCCCGCGACCGGCCAGTGGATCTGGCGCGACCTCAGCGGCAACGGCAACTTCGAGGCGGGCGAGTACGTCCAGCCCGGCGACGGCACCAGCTCCCCCAGCAACTGCTGGGTGTGGTACGTCGACGACAACGGCGACATCTGGGAGGGCGGCGACCGCAACCTGCGCCGCTACCCGCTCCAGGGCTTCGACAGTCAGCAGAACCCGATCTACACCTACGAGTCGATGGAGACCATCGCGCTGCCCGCGCCCTTCAGCGTGGTCCGGCGGCTGCACTACGACGTGGCCGCCGACGTGATGTACATGGTCGGCTACACCCCGGACCAGCCGTTCGACAACGCGCACTGGAAGGAGTGCGGCAAGGTCCTGGTCCGCTACGACAAGTGGAGCACCGGCAACACCACGCCGACCTGGACGCTGCTGCTGCCCTGGGACACCGCCTCGACGATCGTGGTGACCATGGTGAGCCTGGCGTTCGCGGGCGACTACATCTTCGCGGCCGGCATCGAGACCCGCGGCCAGGTGTGGGTGTGGAAGGCCGCCGACGCCAGCCCGGTGGGCACCTGGACGGCCGGCTCGGTCATCGGCACGACCGACCGCTCCGGCTGGGTGGACGTGCCGTACGGCATCTCCGCGACCAAGCGCGCGGACGGCGACTACCTGGTGCAGGTGGAGGACGACCTGTTCAACAAGGTGCTGCTGTACCGCTGGACGCCCTGACGCGGGGGCAACTCCCGGCTCCGGTGCGCTGCCTGGGGGGCGCGCCGGGGCCGGGCCGGGGCCGGGCCGGCGGATCGGCCCGCCGCAGGACGGCGTGGAGGGCACGCCGGGTCGCCGAGTCGGCGAGTCGGCGAGTCGGCGAAGGAGACGAGGGGTTCGTGACGGACGTACAGCGGGTGCGGGTGGCCGCGCCCGACGGGATCGAGCTGGACACCGCGGTGCACCGGCCCGCGCCGGGCGGCGGGGGCCGGCCGCAGGGCACGGTGGTGCTGGCGCACGGCATCGGCGCCGACCTCGACGAGGGCGGCGGCTTCACCCGGCTCGCCGCGCGCCTGGCCGCAGCGGGCCTGACCGCCGTGCGGTTCAGCTTCCGCGGGCACGGCGCCAGCGGCGGCACCCCGCAAGGGGTCACGATCGCCGGGGAGATGCTGGACCTCGAAGCCGTCACGGCCTATGCGGAACGGGAGTTCCCCGGGCCGTCGGCGGTGGTGGCCGCGAGTTTCGGCGCCGTCGCCACCGGGCTGTCGATGCCCTGGCTCGGCCCGCGGCTGGCCCGGCTGGTGCTGTGGAACCCGGTCCTGGACCTGCGGCGGACCTTCCTGGCCCCCGAACTGCCCTGGGGCCTGGCGAACTTCGGGCCGCAGCGGTTCGAGGAGCTGGCCGCGACCGGCGAGTTGGCGCTCGGCGGCCGCTTCCCGCTGGGCCGCGTGCTGTTCGCGGAAATGGCCCGCAGCCACCCGCTTCAGGGGTACGCCGCCGCGTCCCCGCCCGCGCTGGTGGTCCACGGCGACCGGGACCGCTACGTCTCCCACGCCATCGCCCGGCAGGCCGCGGCGGCCCTGCCCGCATGGGAGTTCCACAGCATGCCCGGCGCCGACCACGGCTTCCACACCCCCGGCACCGAGCGGGAGGCGGTCGAGGTGACCACGCGGTGGCTGGCCGCGGGGCTCGCGGCGGACGGCGGCCGGGCATGAGCGCGCCGCGGCCGTACCGCACGGCGGTCATCGGGGCGGGCAGCATCGCCGGGGACGCCCATGTGCCCGCGATCCGGGCCCTGCCGGGGCAGTTGGAGCTGGTGGCCGTCGCGGACGCCGACGCCGCCCGGGCCGAGCGCTTCGCGGCCGAGCACGCGATCCCCCGCGGCTACGGCGACCCGCGGGAGCTGCTCGCCGCCGAACGCCCCGACCTGGTGGTTCTCTGCACGCCGTCGTTCACGCACACCGACCTGACGGTGGCCGCGCTGGAGGCGGGCGCCTGGGTGTACTGCGAGAAGCCGCTGTGCGGCTCGCTCGCCGACCACGACCGCATCCTGGCCGCCGAGCGCGCCACCGGCCGCTACTGCGCGCCGGTCTTCCAGTGGCGGGCCGGCTCCGGCGCCGCCCACCTGCGCGGGCTGCTGCGCGACGGCGTGCTCGGGCCGCCGCTGCTGGCGCTGTGCCAGACCACCTGGTACCGCGGCCCGGACTACTACGCCGCGCCCTGGCGCGGCCGGCGCGCGACCGAACTGGGCGGCGCCACCGTCACGCAGGGCATCCACGCCATGGACCTGCTGCTGTGGCTGATGCCGGACTGGCGCGAGGTCCGCGCGCGGATCGCCACCGTGGACCGGGACATCGAGACCGAGGACGTCTCGCTCGCCCAGGTGTCCTTCGACGGCGGCGCGCTCGCCTCGGTCGTCAACAGCGTCGTCTCCGCCCGCCAGGAGTCCTACCTGCGGCTGGACTGCCGCCGGGCCAGCGTGGAGCTGCGGCACCTGTACGCCTACCGCAACGGGCACTGGACGTTCACCGCCGCCCCCGACGACCCGCCGCCGCCCGGCTGGGACGCCATCGGCGCCGACGTGCCCGCCCACCAGGCGCCCCAACTCGCGGACCTGGTGGCCCGGATGCGGCGCGGCGAGCCGCCGGAGCACACCACCGCCGACGCGCGCCGCACCACCGAGTTCGTCACCGCCCTGTACAAGTCGGCGGCGACCGGGCAGCCGGTGGCCCGCGGGTCGATCACCCCCGACGACCCCTTCCACCGCTCCTGGTGGCCGCCCGCGGCCATGTGAGCGGCTCCGGCACCCCGCTCATTCGGTCACGTGTCGGACCACCCGCCTCGTGAACGCCCGAGCCGCTACGGAGCAGCCCGCGGCCCGTCCGCCAAGGCGTTGTCGAGCGTCAGGGCGAGTTCGGCGATCCGCCACCCGCCCTCGGACCGGCGCAGCCCGAAGGTGTAGACCCCGGTCGCGATCGTCCGGACGCTCTCGCCGGTGTTCCTCGTCTGCAGCAGATAGGCCCGCACCTCGGCGGTGGTGGCGCCCGCCGTCGTGACCACGACGTTGCCGAGATGGTGTCGCACCCTTCCGTCCTGGGCCGCGTGCCCGTCCCGGACGAAGTCGAGGACCGCGGCGCGTCCGGCGACCGGGCCGAGCACCCGCGGTCCGGGCATCGTGAAGGTCCAGGTGGTGTCCTCGGTCAGGACCGCTTCCAGCTCGGGAACGTTCAGCTCGTCCAGGGCGTGGGCGTACCGCGCCACCACCTGCTGGAGTTCGGCGGTCACGAGGCCACCGTCAGCACGATCTTGCCCTGGATGTGGCCCCGCGCGGCTCGCGTGTGCGCGCTGCCCGCTTCGGACAGCGGGTAGGTGCTGTCCACCCCGACCTGGAGTCCGCCCTCGTCGAACAGGCGCCCGATCTCGGCGAGCTGGGGGCCGTTGGAACGTACTTGGATGTTCGAGACCGTGACGTCCAGGCGTGCCGTCTCCTCCGGGTCGTACTGGGCGAAGAACACCGGGAGCATGGTGCCGCCGCGCTTGAGTACGGCCAGGAAGCGGGAGCTGTCCGGGCCGCCGACGGTGTCGATGACCACGTCCGCGCCGCGGACGACGTCGGCGGCCTGCGTGGTGGTGTAGTCGATGAACTCGTCGGCGCCGAGCTTGCGCAGGAACTGCTCGTGGCGGCCGGAGGCCACCGCGATGACGTGTGCCCCCTTCCATTTCGCCAGCTGCACCGCGAAGTGGCCCACCCCGCCGGCGGCCCCGTTGACCAGCACGGTCATCCCCGGCGTGAGCGGCACCGGCCGGTGCACCTGCCCGGTGAAGGGGGACGGCACGTCGTGGCCGAGGTCGATCAGGTACTGCCAGGCCGTGAGCACGGCCATCGGCGCCCCGGCGGCCCGCACGTGGTCGATGCCGGCCGGCTTGGGCGCCAGGTCCGACGCGGGTGCCGCCACGTACTCGGCGTACGTCCGGCCGTCGAACCCGGGGAACCGCAGCATGCCGAAGACCTCGTCACCGACGGCGAACCCGCGGACGTCCGGAGCGACCGCCTCGACGACGCCCGACATGTCCGTTCCAGGGGTCAGGGGGAACTCCAGCGCCGGCCTCATCTCGGCCGGCATGATCTTCATCCCCTCACGCAGGTACCAGTCCGGCGGGTTGACGCCCGCCGCGTGCACCCGGACGAGCACCTCGCCCGGGCCGATCCCGGGAACCGGCACCTCGTCGTACCGCAGAACTTCCGGCCCGCCCGCCTCGTGGAACTGGATCGCCTTCATCGCGCCTGTCGCTTTCTCGGGGAAACGTTGCTCCGTCAGTCAATGCCCGGGGCGGCACGGCCGTCCAAGACCGGTTCGGCAACCTGATCATTCCGAAACGGCATGACGCGTACCCTGAGAGGGTGAACGATCTCGGACAGGACCTGGACCTGCGGCTCGTGCGCTACTTCACCGTGGTGGCAGCGCACCAGCACTTCGGCCGGGCCGCCACCGAGCTGCACGTGGCCCAGCCGGCGCTGAGCCGCCAGATCCAGCGGCTCGAGCGGCATCTCGGCACACGGCTGCTGGACCGCGTGCCCCAAGGCGCCCGGCTCACTGCGGCCGGACAGAGGTTCCTCCCCCGCGCCCACGTCCTGCTGGCGGCCGCCCGTCAGGCCGAGTCGGCCGTGCGCGAAGGAGCCGAAGCCGAACGGATCGTCATCGGCTACGTCGAGGACCTGGTGATCACCCCCGTCGTGGAGGAACTGCGCCGGCGCCGCCCGGACGCCGAGGTCGCCACCCGGTACCTGAGCTGCCGCGACGTCGGATCATTGGCCGACAGGCGCGTGGACGCCCTGATCGCGCGGGCCCCGCTGCCGCTCGCCGCCGACGAGGTGTCCACCACGCCGCTGTACGACGAGCCCCGGATGCTCGCGGTCCCACGCGGCCACCCCCTGGCCGACCGCACGTCGGTGACCGCGGAGGACCTCGCCGGCCTGGAGGAGGCGCCCTGCCGGCTGGAGACGGCCGACTGGACTTCCTACCGCGTCCTCGGGACCGGCCTGCCGCCGATCGAGAGCTACGAAGACAAGCTCGAACTGGTCGCCGGCGGCAGGGCCGTCGCCGTGCTGCCGGTCGGTGACCGGCGCAGCACTCTGCGCCCCGGCCTCGTCACCGTCCCGATCGAGGACGCACCACGCAGTCAGGTCGTGCTGGTCCACCGCAACGGCGACCCGAATCCGCTGATCACGCATCTGCGGCGGGTGGCCCGGGCTTTGGCGACCGCCCCGGCGGCGTGACCGGGCCGGCCGTGAAGGCGCGCCGGGCCGCGGGGACCCGTTGACGAGCGCCCGCAGGTGGTCCCGCTCGGCCGTGGTCAGGCCCCACCGGCTTCCTCGGAGCGGGCGGGCTCAAGATCCACGACGGCGCCCTGGGGGCGAGCAACCGGTTCCCGCCGCGGGCGCCGAGGGGTGCGCGCAAACCCTCAGCGTTTCACTTGGTGAGACGCGCGTCTTGTTCTGCGAGAAGGACGACTAGGGTCGGGCGCGGTCCCGAACCTGCGACACGAGCGGAAGTGCGCCATGCCCAAGACGGTTGTTCACGTGTTCCACGACGACGATGACTCGCTGGCCACCGGGACGCGGGTGGCGCAGCGCATCCAGGAGGTCGCGCCGGAGCGGGGAGTCTTTGTCGAGGTCTTCTGCTTCGGGCCGGCCCAGCGCCGCCTCAGCGGTGCGGGCGGCTCGGAGGCGGTCGCGACCTTCAACCGGCAGATCGACGAGCTGATCGCCGGCGGCGTCCGGGTGGGCGCCTGCGTCAACGCCGCCCGGGCGGACGGCACCGAGGACCAGCTCGCCGCCCGCGGGCTCGAACTTCGCGTGGCCCGCGACGAGTTCGTCCGCTTCACCCTCGAACAGGCCACCGTCATCACCTTCTGACGCACCTCGGACCCCGCGCCCACCTCCTCTAACACACCTCCCACATACAGAATCGTTGTTCTGCTAGTGTTTCCACAAGCAGAATAACGATTCTTTTTGCGAGGAGGTGGAGGTGTGCCTCGGCTCACCGACGCGCGCAAGGAACTCCGGCGCACCCAGATCACGGACGCCGCCGTCCGCTGCTTCAGCCGCTACGGCCTGGAGCGGACCTCGATCGCCGACATCACCGCCGAGTCCGGCCTGTCGACCGGCTCGATCTACACGCACTACCGCAACAAGGCCGACCTGGTCCGCGCCGCCGCCCGCCAGATGCTCCACCAACGCGCCGACACCATCGGCGAGTTCGCCGCGGCCGACGTCCCGCCCGACCCGGACGAACTGCTCTCCCGGCTGACCGCCGCGATCGACCCCGTCCACGCCCGGGTCGGCGTGCAGACCTGGAGCGAGGCGACCACCGACCCGGAGGTCCACGCCATCGTCGTCGACGCGACCGAGCGGATGCGCGCGATGCTGCACGACTGCGTCACGGCCTGGCTCGTCAAGGTCGAGCACCGCGAAACGGCCCCGGCCCGGGAGCAGGCCGCCCCGATCGCCCACCGGATCATGGCGCTCTACCAGGCCGAACTGCTCTACACCGCCCTGCGGACACCGGCTGAGGAGACCGCGTCGTGACCGCCCCGACCGCTCCGACCGCTCCGTCAGGAGCCCGCACCCACGACGTCCCCGTCGGCTGACCGGTACCGCCGCGGCCGGGGCTCGACCAAGCCCCCGCCCCGCCGGGAGCCATGACGAAGCATCAGGCCATGCCGGGCCGCCCACTCCACCAGGCACCAAGGACGGATCATGAAAGCCATCATCTACCGCGACACCGGCACACCCGACGTTCTCCGGTTCGTCGACCGCGACCTCCCCGAGCCCGGCCCGGGCGAGGTCCGGGTCCGGGTCGCCGTATCCGGTGTCAACCCGACCGACTGGCAGGCACGCTCCGGTGCCGGCCACCCCAAGCACTTCCCCGAGGTCACCCCGCACCTCGACGGCGCCGGCACGATCGACGCCGTCGGTGAGGGCGTCGCCCGCAGCCGGGTCGGTCAGCGGGTCTGGCTGTTCATGGCCGCCGCCGGGCGGCCCACCGGCACCGCCGCCGAGTTCACCGTCGTGCCCGCGGAACAGGCCGTACCCCTGCCCGACGAGGCCGGCTTCGACATCGGCGCCTCGCTCGGCGTCCCCGCGCTGACCGCACACCGCGCGCTCACCGTCACCGAGGACGGGCCGCGCCGGCTCGGGCCCGGCACCCTCGACGGGAAGGTGGTGCTGGCCGCGGGTGGGGCCGGAGCGGTGGGACACGCGGTGATCCAGCTCGCCCGATGGTCCGGCGCCACGGTGATCAGCACGGTCAGCAGCCCGGAGAAAGCCCGGCTCGCCACCGCCGCCGGAGCCCACCACGTGGTCAACTACCGCGAGGGCGACCCGGCCGCCGCCATCCGCAAGAGCGCCCCGGACGGCGTCGACGTCGTCGCCGAGGTGGCACTCGGCAGCAATCTCGCCCTGGACCTCGCCGTCCTCCGCACGCGCGGCACGATCTCGACCTACGCCAACGACGGCGGCAGACCGGTCGAACTGGACGTACTGCGGAACATGGTGCTCAACGCACGCCTCCAGTTCCTGGTCCTCTACACGGCCGGTCCGGAAGCACGCGCCGCGGCCGCCCAGGACGTCGCCGCCGCGGTGGGCGACGGAGCGCTACCGGTCGGCGCGGAGCACGGCCTGCCGCTGCTCCGCTTCCCCCTGGCGCGCACTGCCGACGCGCACCGGGCGGTCGAGAGCGGCTCGGTCGGCAAAGTCCTGGTGGACATCGGCTCCTGACGCTCCGTCCCGGCCTGGTGGGAACGGGCGGCGAACGCCCCGGCAGCGAGCCGCATCACGGGAGGCGACGCCGTGCTTCCCCGCGAGCTCCTAGCCGGGGTCCCCCGCCGTTCCGGAACGGTTCAGCGCGAGGCGCAGCCGGAAGCAGGCTCCGGGTGTTCGCGGGGCGAGGGTGAGGGTGCCGCCGTGGCGGTGGGCCAGGTCGCGGGCGATGGCGAGGCCCAGGCCGCTGCCGCCGTGGGCGCGGGAGCGTGCGTCATCGAGCCGGACGAACCGTTCGAAGATGCGCTCGGCATCCTCGACCGGCACGCCCGGCCCGTCATCGACCACGGTGAGGACGGCCCATGTGCCCTCCGTCCAGACCGTGATCTCGATGCGGCGGGCGGCATGGCGGACCGCGTTGTCGATGAGGTTGCGCAGCAGGCGTTCGAGTTCGCCGGGGTTCCCGTCCACGGGTGCTGGTCCGGTGCTGTCGCAGGTGAGGATCAGTGTGCTGCCGCTGAGGGAGTACTGCTCGGCCAGTTTGGCGGCGAGGGCCGACAGGTCGACGGCCTGCAAGGCGGTTTCCGGGGCCTGGGCGTCGGAGCGGGCGAGGAGCAGCAGGTCCTCGGCGAGGGCCTGGAGGCGGCGGGTCTGCCGTGCGGCGGTGGTGACCGCGGTGGGCCAGTCGGTGCGTTCCGGGTAGGCCAGGGCCACTTCCAGGCTTGCCAGCAGGGAGGTGAGGGGGCTGCGCAGTTCGTGGGCGGCGTCGGCGACGAAGCGGCGCTGCCGCGCCGCCGCGGTGTCGAGACGCTGAAGGGTGGTGTTGATGGTGGTGGCCAGGGCGGTGATCTCGTGTCCGGTGGCGGGGACGGTGACGCGTTCGCGGGGGTCGTCGGCGGTCACCGAGGCGGTCAGGGCGCGGATGGCCTCGACCGGCCGCAGGGCGAGACGGACGGTGAAGTAGGCGGCGGCGGCGATCAGTACGAGGCCGGCCAGCCCGGCGCGCAGGAGCAGGTCGTCGGTGGTCGCGGTGATCGCCGCGGCCGTCTCCGGAAGCACCACCACGTAGGTCCGCAGCGTGGCATCGGGGGCGATTCCCAACGCGGCGGCCTTGTCACGGCTCAGGCCGCCGGCCCAGGTATCGACGTACAGCACCGGGTAGGTCCGGCCTGCCAGGTCGAGTGAGCCAGTGGGGGCGTGGCCGCCGCGCGCCGGTATCCGCAGGGGGCGAACGGTGTAGAACCAGCCGTCGTCGCTGTCCGGCGGGGGGGTTGGGGCAAAGAGGGCGGACGGGGCGGGCAGCACGTGGCGGGCGCCGGAGTCGACGGCGTCCAGGCCCCCGCCTGAGGCGACGGCGCCGCGCCGACCGGTGGCGACGATCTCGTACGGGACCGCGCTTGTGCGGTCGGGGACGACCCCTTCGTTCACTTGGCCGACCAGGGCGAAAAGGTTTTCGCGGGCCTGTACTTCGGCGATCCGCGCGCTCTGGCGGTATATCTCGTGGTGCATCCACCCGCCGATGCCGACCAGAACGGCCGCGGCGGTCAGCGCTGCGGCCAGGGCGGCACGGGCCCGTACCGAACGCGGCAGCCATCGGCGCGGCCTCTTACTCGCGTTCACGATCGTCCACCAGTCGGTAGCCGATCCCCCGCACGGTCTGGAGGGACTTCCGGTCGAAGGCGGCGTCCACCTTCTTGCGCAGGACGCTGACGCGCGCCTCCACCAGGTTGGGGTCCTGCGCTTCGTCAGGCCATGCGTGGTGCAGGAGATCCGCTTTCGGGACCGCTTGACCCGCCCGGCGGGCCAGCAGTTCCAGCACGGCGAACTCCCGGGGCGTGAGTTCGACCCTGACCCCGGCCCGGCGGCATATCCGCCCAGCGGTGTCCAGCGAGAGGTCGCCCACGGACAGCACGGGCGGGACGGCCGCGGTGGCTCGTCTGGTGAGGGCCCTCAGCCGCGCGACGAGCACCATGTAGGAGAAGGGTTTGGCCAGGTAGTCGTCGGCTCCCGTGTCGAGGGCCTCCGCCTGGTCCCACTCCCCGTCCTTGGCCGTGAGTACCAGGACGGGCACGGTGTTGCCCTCCCGGCGCAGTTGGGCGCAGACCTTGTAGCCGTTGAGGCCGGGCAGCATCAAGTCCAGTACGACGACGGCGTATTCGCCGGTCCGGGCCATCCACAGACCGTGCCGGCCGTCGTGGGCGAGGTCGACGCTGTAGCCCTCGGCCAGCAGGCCGATGCGCAGCGTCTGGGCAAGGTCCACTTCGTCTTCGACCACCAGGATGCGCATGCGCAACAGCCTCGCACAGCGGGGTTCGGCCTTCCTGATCGGCTGATCAGGTTGGATCAGCAGCCGGTCAAGGAGGTACGGGCACGCTGGCGGCGCTCCTTCCGCCACCGCTGAAAGGTCCCGCCGCCGATGTCCGTGTTCGAGCGCGCCCCCGCCCCCTCCCCCGCCGCTGCCGCTGCCGCCGGAAAGGGCCCCGCTCCCGCGCCTGCCCGTGAGGAACCACCAGGCCCGCCCCCAGCGGTGGTCGTCCTCGCGCCGGCGGCGCTGACCATCGTTCTGGGGCTGTGGGGCATCCGCAGGCAGAACACCATGTGGGGGGACGAGTCCGTCACGTGCCAGCTCGCCCATCGCGACCTCGCGCAGATCTGGCGCACCGCCCGGCATGCCGATCTGGTGCATTCCCTCTACTACACCGTGATGCACGAGCTCTTCCGCCTCTTCGGCGGAGGGCTGCTGACGCTGCGGCTGCCGTCCGTGCTGGCCATGGCCGCGGCGGCGGGCTGGGTCGGACTGCTCGGAAGGCGCCTGACCGGGCCGCGCACCGGGCTGCTGGCCGGGCTGGTGTTCCCCCTCCTTCCCCAGGTGCAGAAGTACGCGCAGGAAGGCCGCTCCTACGCGATGGTCTGCGCGCTGATCGCATGGGCCACGTACCTGCTCGTGGCCGGCGCCTTGCCGCGGGCCCGCCGGCGGTGGGCGGTCTACGGCTGCGTGATGCTGCTGGCCTGCCTGCTCCACGAGTTCGCCGTCCTGGCACTCGTCGCACACGGCGCGACCCTGCTCGTCTCCCGGGTTCCGCGACCGGTGCTCAAAGGGTGGGGGCTGGCCGCCGTGTGCGTGTCCGTCGGGCTGCTGCCGCTGGCGGTCTGCAGCGTCGGCCAGTCGGAGCAGGTCTCCTGGATCAGCGGCCCGGTGCGGCCCGGCTACTTCCTGGTCGCGGCAGCCGTGGGTGGGGCCTGTGCGACGGTGCCCCTGGGAGGCCGGGGGCCGGTACGGCTGTCCGCGCTGGCCGTGCCGGTCCTCGTGCTCCCGGGACTTGTGCTGCTGGCCGTCTCACCGGCCGTGCCGCTCTTCGTCGACCGGTACGTGGTCTACGGCAACATCGGACTCGCCCTGCTCCTGGGAGCGCGGATCGACCGCTTCCTGCGACGGCGGGCCTCCTCCCGCAGCACGTGGACCGTCGTGGTCTCCGCGCTGGCCGCGACGGCCCTTCTGGCCGCGCTCGTCCCGGCGAGCATCGAGCTGCGGACGCCCCGAAGCCGGAGCGACAACGTCACGGCCATCGGCGCCGCCGTACGCGCGGCAGGCCGTCCGGGGGACGGGCTGGTCTACCTTCCCGGCACCGCCCGGGTCCTGACGGCAGCCGACCCGGAGGACACCCGTTTCCTGACCGACCTGGCGCTGGCGCGGGACGCCGTTTCGTCGGACACGCTCGCAGGCGTCGAACTTCCCGCCCGGACCGTCGCGGCACGCATGCCGGCCTTCGACCGCATAGTCGCCGTCCGCGCAGGCTCACCCGCATCGGCCGACCAGCGGGACGAAGCGAAAACAGCTACGCTCCGGCGCTGCTTCGACCCGCACGCGACAACCGAGGCCGGCGGGGCGCACATCACCGTCTACGTCAGAAAACACCACGGCTGTCTTCGTGGGCCGGTACGCCGCGACCAGCAGAGCCCGGTCTTCCAGTCGCGGGCTCCCTGGCCGGCCCGGCCGGCGCCGGCGGCCGGGCGGACGCCTGGCTGAGCCGGCCGCCGGACCCGCCTGCCCCGTCAGGCCGTTCGCCCGGCCGCGGTGTTCTTCGCACGGCGGCCGGGCGCTGGTACGGCGGGGTCCAAGCGGCGGGGCCGAAGCGGCGGGCCGTCAGATCGCCGCGGGGCTGGCCGGCTCGGCCACTGCCGCGGCCTCGGGCTGCTCCGCGGAGCGCAGCAGCAGCACCGTCACCAGGCAGCAGGCGAGCGCGGCGGCCGCGCACACCTCGAACCCGAGCGCGTAGGCGTGCCCGAGGGCCTTGAAGGCGAGGCCGGACGCGGACGGGTCGGCGTGCAGCACCGCCACCGGGCCGTCGGCGGACAGGATGCCGTGCGCCTTCGCCTTGTCGGCGGCGCCCAGTGTGGAGGCGGCGAGCGAACCGCTGAAGTGGTGCACGGCGTTGGCGGTGGCGATCGCGCCGATCACCGCGGGGCCGAGGGTGAAGCCGAAGTCGCGCAGCATGCTGGTGGTGGCGCTGGCCATGCCGGCCAGGTCGTGCGGGACCGTCTCGACCGCGGTCGCGGTGACCGCGGAGACCGCGAAGCTGAACCCGACGCCGACCAGCCCCATCGGCACGATCAGCGAGGGCAGCGCGCTGTCGGAGATCGGCAGCCGTCCGGCGAGGAAGTCGCCGACGGCCATCAGCAGGAAGCCCAGGCCGAGCACCCAGCGCGCCTCCAGGGCGCGCATGAGCTGGTGGGTGAGCGGCAGCAAGAAGATCGTCAGGCCGCTCAGCAGCAGGAACGCCACCGCGGTGCGCATCGAGCTCTGGCCCTGGATCGGGCCCATCCGCAAGCTGATCGCGTAGGCGGTGCCGAGGAAGGCGAACATGCCGACCACGGTGACGGCCGAGGCGAGCGCGAAGTTGCGGGAGCGGAACAGGTCCAGGCGCAGCAGCGGGTTGGCCACCCGCAGTTCGACCGCGACGAAGGCGGCCAGGCACACGCCGGACAGCACGAACGCGCCGACCACGGTGGCGCTGCCCCATCCGTCGGAGGCGCCCTGGATGACGCCGAAGAGCAGGGCGCACAGGCCGAGTCCGACGGTGGTCTGGCCGAGCGGGTCGAGCGAGCGGCCGGCGGGCGAGCGGGAGTCCTGCGCGAAGAAGTGGGTGAGCAGCGCGTCGCCGAGGGCGAGTACGACGACGACGGTGAAGGCCCAGCGCCACTGGAAGTAGGTGGCGGTGATGCCGCCGAGCAGCGGGGCGAGGAAGTTGCCGGTGGACAGCACCGCGGCCCACAGCGCGATCATCCGGGCGCGCCGGGCGGCGGTGCGCTCGCCGGCGACGAGCATGGCGAGGGTGGTGGGGAAGAGCGCCGCGCAACCGATGCCCGCGATGATCTGGCCGGTCCACATCACGCCGATCTGGTGGGCGGCGGCCGACACCGCCTCGCCGACCGCGAGCAGCAGCGCGCCGCCCAGCAGCAGCCGTTTGCGGCCGAAGAGGTCGCCGAGCACCCCGCAGGTCAGTTCGAGGACGGTGATCGGCAGCAGGGAGCAGTCGGATATCCAGGTGAGCTGGGAGCCGCTGGGTTCGAAGACCTCCTGGAAGGTGCCGTTGAGGGTGGCGGGCATGGCCAGGCCGATCTGCGCCAGGCACACGGCGAAGAGCGCCGCGACGACCGTTCCCGTTCGCAGTGCGCCCCCGCCGTCCGCGGAGGGGTGTTGCCCTGTCGCTGTTGTCATCGTGGTCCTTCGCTCGCTTCGCAAGGGGGGCCGGGCGCTCACCCGTGGGGGCGCCGGACCGGCGGGTTGGCCGCGTCAACGGACCGTAAACTGGCGCTGATTTTGGCGCAAGAGTTGTGACTAAGATTGTTGACGATCCTTCGGGGCGCCCCTAGAGTCACGCCGGAAGCTCCTTCGCGAAAGCGAGACGACCATGCAGCCCACCCCCGGCGCCGGACTGCCGTGCATGCTGATGCGCGGCGGCACCTCCAAGGGCGTCTACTTCCTCGCCGACGACCTGCCGGCCGACCCCGGCGAGCGGGACGCGCTGCTGCTGCGGGTGATGGGCAGCCCCGACCCCCGGCAGATCGACGGCGTCGGCGGCGCCCACCCGCTCACCAGCAAGGTCGCGGTGGTCGGCGCCTCGCCCGACCCCGGCGCGGACGTGGACTACCTCTTCCTCCAGGTCGGCGTGGGCGCGGCCACCGTCTCCGCCGCGCAGAACTGCGGCAACATCCTCGCCGGGGTCGGGCCGTTCGCGGTCGAACGCGGCCTGGTCGCCGCGGGCGCGGACCGTACCCGGGTGCGGGTGCGCATGCTCAACTCCGGCAGCCTGGCCACCGCCGACTTCGCCACCCCCGGCGGCGCGGTCCGCTACGACGGCGGGACCGCGATCAGCGGCGTGCCCGGCACCGCCGCCGCGATCCTGCTGGACTTCGCCGGCACCGAGGGCGCCACCTGCGGCGCCCTGCTGCCGACCGGCAACGTCCGCGACCTGGTCGACGGCGTCGAGGCCACCTGCCTGGACAACGGCATGCCCGTGGTGGTCGCCGACGCCCGCGACCTGGGCGCCACCGGCTACGAGACGACCGCGGAACTGGCCGCCGACGCCCGGCTGGCCGCGCGGGTGCAGGCACTGCGGATCGCGGCGGGCCGGCTGATGGGGCTCGGCGACGTACGCGACACGCCCGTGCCCAAGACCACCCTGATCGCGCCACCGCGGCACGGCGGCGCGATCAGCACCCGCACCTTCATCCCGGTCCGCCCGCACGAGTCGATCGGGGTGCTCGGTGCCGTCACGGTGGCGACCGCGCTGCTGCTGCCGGGCGCCGTCGGCCCCGACCTGGCCGAACTGCCCTCCCCCGGCGAGCCGCTCGGCATCGAGCACCCGAGCGGGCGGCTGGAGGTCCAGGTGGAGCTGGCGGGCGGGCAGCTGCCGCCCCGGGTGCGCCGCTCCCGCCTGGTGCGCACCGCGCGCAAGCTCTTCGACGGCCGCGTCTTCCCCCGCCCGGCCGGATGACGACCGGGCCCGGGGGCCGGTTACGATGTGGAGAACAATATTGTCGCCAATGCAGCGATGGGGGTACAGGTCATGGCTGTGACCGCGAGGCCGGCCGCAGCGGCGGACCCGGCCGGGTCGAAGGTCGCCGACACGATCCGCGAGGCCATCACCGCCGGGGACTTCGCCCCCAACCAGCGCCTGGTGGAAGCCGAGTTGTCCGAGCAGTTCGGCGCGAGCCGGGCGAGCGTGCGGAACGCGCTGGCCCAACTCGCCACCGAGGGGCTGGTCGAGCGCATCCAGAACCGCGGCGCCCGGGTGCGCGCCGTCTCGCTCGACGAGGCCGTGGAGATCACCGAGGTCCGGATGGCCCTGGAGGGCCTGTGCGCCGCGAAGGCCGCCGAGCGCGTCACCGACGCCGACCGCGAGGTGCTGCTCGACCTCGGCGCCCGGATGAAGGCGGCGGTGGCGGCGGGCGACGTGCTGGGCTACTCCGACCTCAACCGCCGCCTGCACGGCCGGGTACTGGAGATGAGCGGCCAGCACACCGCCTGCGCGGTGCTGGAGCGCCTGCACGGCCAGAACGTCCGCCGCCAGTTCCGGCTGGCCATGCACCCGGGCCGCCCGCAGGTCTCCCTCCCCCAGCACCTCGCGGTCATCGACGCGGTGTGCGCCGGTGACACGGCCGCCGCCGAGGCCGCCATGCGCGCGCACCTGCACTCCGTCGTCAGCGCCCTGCCCGCCCTGGAAAACCCCCACTGATCCACTCCGCCGCCGCGGCGGCCCGGGCGGAGCGGGGGCGGACCCCATGCGGGCCTTTCACCACTACGGCCGGGCCACCTGCGGCAATGGCGGCGAAGCCGCACGTCGGGCCGCCGCTCCCGGCCGCCCGGCGTGCCCGATGTCACGCTACGGGGCGGTAGGAACACGGCGAACGATGCAGACACCGGGCCCCGGCCTTGCCTAGCATCTGTCCCATGACTGTTCTGCCGGACGACGGCGTCTCCGCACCCGACGCGTTCCCGCCCGCCACCCGCGAGCAGTGGCGCGAGCTGGTGGCGGGCGTACTGCGCAAGTCGGGCCGCGAGCTCTCCGGCGAGGAGGCCGAGCGCGCCCTGTCCACCGACCTCGGCGACGGCATCAGCGTGCGCCCGCTCTACACCGCCGACGACACCGCGCCCGACCCGGGCCTGCCCGGCTTCCCGCCGTACGTACGCGGCAGCCGGCCGCTCGGCGGCTGGGACGTACGCCAGCGGCACCTCACGGCGGACCCCGCGGCCGCCAACGAGGCGATCCTCGCCGACCTGGAGAACGGCGCCACCTCGGTGTGGCTGACGGTGGGCGGCGCGGGCCTGCCGGTCGCCGGCCTCGGGCGGGCCCTGGACGGGGTCTACCTCGACCTCGCGCCGGTCGTCCTGGAGGCGGGGGCCGAAACCGGCGCCGCCGCACAGGAGTTGCTGCGGCTGCTGGACGAGCGGGGCGTGGACCCCGCGCAGGCCGCGGGCAACCTCGGCGCCGACCCGCTGGGCCTGGCCGCCCGCACCGGCGCCCCCGCCGCCTACGACGACGCCCTCGCGCTGGCCGTACGCACCGCCGAGCGCTACCCGCGGCTGCGCGCGCTGACCGTGGACGCGCTGCCCTACCACGAGGCCGGCGCGTCGGCCGCGCAGGAACTGGGTGCCTCCCTCGCCACCGGCGTCGCCTACCTGCGGGCGCTGACCGCCGCCGGACTGGACGTCGCCGCCGCCTGCGGCCGGCTGGAGTTCCGCTACGCCGCCACGGCCGACCAGTTCCTCACCATCGCCAAACTCCGCGCGGCCCGCCGGACCTGGGCCCGCGTCGCGCAGGCGGCCGGCGCCCCCGCGGCAGGCGGGCAGCACCAGCACGCCGTCACCTCGACGGTGATGATGACCCGCCGCGACCCGTACGTGAACATGCTCCGCACCACCCTCGCCTGCCTGGGTGCCGGGGTCGGCGGCGCCGACGCGGTGACCGTGCTCCCCTTCGACGAGGCGCTGGGCCGGCCCGACGCGTTCGCCCGCCGGATCGCCCGAAACACCTCCTCGATCCTGCTGGAGGAGTCGCACCTCGGCCAGGTCGCCGACCCGGCCGGCGGCTCCTGGTACGTCGAGTGCCTCACCGACGAACTCGCCCACCGCGCCTGGGAGTTCTTCCAGGAGCTGGAGGCGGCCGGCGGCCAGGAGCGGGCGCTTTCCGCCGGGCTGGTCGGCGAGCGGATCGCGGCCACCTGGCGGGACCGCGGCCGCCGGCTGGCCACCCGCCGCGAACCGGTCACCGGCGTCAGCGAGTTCCCGGACCTGGCCGAGCGGCCGGTCGAGCGCGCCAGCGCCCCGGCCGCGCCGGCGGGCGGCCTGCCGAAGGTGCGGCGCGACGAGGCGTACGAAGTGCTGCGCGCCCGCTCCGACGCCCACCTGGCCGCCACCGGCGTCCGCCCGCGGGTCTTCCTCGCCGCGCTCGGCCCGCCCGCGGTGCACACCGCGCGGGTCTCCTTCGCCTCGAACCTCTTCCAGGCCGGGGGCGTCCAGCCGGTGCACGACCCGGTGACCGTGGACGCCGCCGGCGTCGCCGAGGCGTTCGCGGCCAGCGGCGCCGAACTGGCCTGCGTGTGCTCCAGCGACGCCGTCTACGCCGAGCAGGCCGAGGCGGTCGTCGCGGCGCTGCGCGCGGCCGGCGCCCGCTGGACCGGGGTGGCGGGCAAGCCTGCCGTGGCGCCCGGGGCCGACGGCCATGTCTTCCTGGGCTGCGACGCCGTCGCCGTCCTGACCACCGTCCTCGACCGCGCGGGAGTGGCGGCGTGATGCAGACCCCCGACCCTTCTTCGACCTCCGAGCCGTCGGCGACCCCCGGCTCCTCCCCGATCCCCGACTTCTCGCAGATCCCGCTCGGCACCGGCGACGGTTCCGGCGCCGAGGGCAGCGCCGACAGCGGCACCCTGGAGCAGTGGCGCGCGGCGGTGAAGGAGTCCGCGGCCGGCGGCGGCGCCTCCGACCTCGTATGGGAGACCCCCGAGGGCATCGGCGTCAAACCGCTGTACACCGCCGCCGATGTGCGGGGCCTGCCCGCGCTGGGCACCTACCCGGGCATCGCGCCCTACCTGCGCGGCCCGTACCCGACCATGTATGTCAACCAGCCGTGGACGATCCGCCAGTACGCGGGCTTCTCCACCGCCGAGGAGTCGAACGCCTTCTACCGGCGCAACCTGGCGGCCGGCCAGAAGGGCCTGTCGGTCGCGTTCGACCTGCCCACCCACCGCGGCTACGACAGCGACCACCCGCGGGTGACCGGCGACGTCGGCATGGCGGGCGTCGCGATCGACTCGATCTACGACATGCGGCAGCTCTTCGACGGCATCCCGCTGGACCGTATGACGGTGTCGATGACCATGAACGGCGCGGTGCTGCCGGTGCTCGCGCTGTACATCGTGGCCGCCGAGGAGCAGGGGGTGCCGCCGGAGAAGCTGGCCGGCACCATCCAGAACGACATCCTCAAGGAGTTCATGGTCCGCAACACCTACATCTACCCGCCGCGGCCCTCGATGCGGATCATCTCCGACATCTTCGCGTACACCTCGCGGAAGATGCCCCGCTACAACTCGATCTCCATCTCCGGCTACCACATCCAGGAGGCCGGTGCGACGGCCGACCTGGAGCTGGCCTACACGCTGGCCGACGGGGTGGAGTACCTGCGGGCGGGCCGGGAGGCGGGGCTGGACGTCGACGCGTTCGCGCCGCGGCTGTCGTTCTTCTGGGCGATCGGGATGAACTTCTTCATGGAGGTCGCCAAGTTGCGGGCGGCCCGGCTGCTGTGGGCCCGGCTGGTGCGGCAGTTCGACCCGAAGAACCCCAAGTCGCTGTCGCTGCGCACCCATTCGCAGACCTCCGGTTGGTCGCTGACCGCGCAGGACGTCTTCAACAACGTCACCCGCACCTGCGTGGAGGCGATGGCCGCCACCCAGGGCCACACCCAGTCCCTGCACACCAACGCGCTGGACGAGGCGCTGGCGCTGCCGACGGACTTCTCCGCGCGGATCGCCCGCAACACCCAGCTGCTGCTCCAGCAGGAGTCCGGCACCACCCGGGTGATCGACCCGTGGGGCGGCAGCGCCTACGTCGAGCGGCTCACCCACGACCTGGCCGAGCGCGCCTGGCGGCATATCCAGGAGGTCGAGGCGGCCGGCGGCATGGCGCAGGCGATCGACGCGGGCATCCCGAAGCTGCGGGTGGAGGAGGCGGCCGCGCGCACCCAGGCGCGGATCGACTCCGGCCGGCAGCCGGTGATCGGCGTCAACAAGTACCGGGTGGACAGCGACGAGCAGATCGAGGTGCTCAAGGTCGACAACTCCTCGGTGCGCGCCCAGCAGATCGCCAAGCTGCGGCGGCTGCGCGAGGAGCGCGACGAGGCCGCCTGCCAGGACGCGCTGCGCGCGCTGAGCCGGGCCGCGGGCCGCGCGCCGGGCCCGGACCTGGAGGGCAACCTGCTGGCGCTGGCGGTGGACGCGGCCCGCGCGAAGGCGACGGTCGGCGAGATCTCCGACGCCCTGGAGCAGGTCTACGGGCGGCACGCCGGCCAGATCCGTACGATCACGGGTGTGTACCGCAACGAGGCCGGCCAGTCCCCCACCGTGCAGGGCACGCGGGACCTGGTCGAACGGTTCGAGAAGGCGGAGGGGCGGCGGCCGCGCATCCTCGTCGCGAAGATGGGCCAGGACGGCCACGACCGGGGGCAGAAGGTGATCGCCACCGCCTTCGCCGACCTCGGCTTCGACGTGGACGTCGGCCCGCTCTTCCAGACCCCGGCGGAGGTGGCGCGGCAGGCGGTGGAGGCCGACGTGCACATCGTCGGCGTGTCGTCGCTGGCCGCCGGGCACCTGACGCTGGTGCCCGCGCTCCGCGAGGAGCTGGCGGCCGAGGGCCGGGAGGACATCATGATCGTGGTGGGCGGGGTGATCCCGCCGCAGGACGTCGCCGCGCTCCACGAGGCGGGCGCCGCGGCGGTCTTCCCGCCGGGCACGGTCATCCCGGAGGCGGCGCGCGACCTGGTGGCCCGGCTCGGTGCCGCCCTCGGACACGAGGAGTTGTAGCCGCGGCATGCTCAGGGACGTCGACGGTTATGCCAAGGGTGTGCTCGACGGGCGGCGCGCCTTCGTGGCGCGGGCGATCACCCTGGTGGAGTCCACCCGGCCCGAGCACCGGGTGCTGGCGCAGCGGCTGCTGACTCAGCTGCTGCCGCACAGCGGCGGGGCCCGGCGGATCGGGGTCAGCGGGGTGCCGGGGGTGGGCAAGTCCACCTTCATCGACGCCTTCGGCACCATGCTCACCGGGCTGGGCCACAAGGTGGCGGTGCTGGCGGTGGACCCGTCCTCGACCCGCACCGGCGGCTCCATCCTCGGCGACAAGACGCGGATGGAGCGGCTGGCGGTGGACCCGTCGGCGTTCGTGCGGCCCTCGCCGAGCGCGGGCACCCTGGGCGGCGTGGCGAAGGCCACCCGGGAGTCGATGGTGGTGATGGAGGCCGCCGGATACGACGTGGTGCTGGTGGAGACCGTCGGCGTCGGCCAGTCCGAGACGGCCGTGGCGGGCATGGTGGACTCCTTCCTGCTGCTCACCCTCGCCCGCACCGGCGACCAGCTCCAGGGCATCAAGAAGGGCGTGCTGGAGCTGGCGGACGTGATCGCGGTCAACAAGGCCGACGGCCCGCACGAGCGCGACGCGCGCGGCGCCGCCCGTGAACTGGCGGGCGCGCTGCGGCTGATGCACCCCGCGGACGCGTCCTGGACGCCGCCGGTGCTCAGTTGCAGCGCCCGCGAGTCGAGCGGCCTGGACACCGTCTGGGAGCGGCTGGAGCAGCACCGGTCGCTGCTGGCGAAGGACGGGCGGCTGGACGCCAAACGGCGTGAGCAGCAGGTCGCGTGGGCGTGGTCGATGGTCGAGGACGAGTTGCTGGGGCGCCTGCGCGGCCACCCGGGGGTGCGGTCGGCGGCGCCGTACCTGGAGGAGCAGGTGCGCGCCGGGAGGATCACCGCGGCCGGCGCCGCCGACCGGCTGCTGGCGGTCTTCGACGGCCGCGATCCGCAGTCCCCGCCCGGGGCGTGAGGTCAGCCGACCGGCAACCCGGACGGGGGCCTCAACGGCCGTACGGGCGGCGGTCCTCCGGGGCGGCGGGCGCGTCGGCGGGCGGTGCTGCGGGCGCGTCGGCGGGGCCGAGGACCTCGACGACGAGCTTGGTGTGCTGGCCGTCCAGCCCTTCCACCATCACCAGGGTGCAGGCCCGCACCCGGGCCCGGTAGACGCGCTTGACGGGGAGGTCGGTGCGCGGGGTCAGCGGGTAGTCGTTCGCCGTGAAGCTGTTGCCGCCGTTGTCGCCGCGGTGGACGTGCATGTGGTTCATGTAGCGGATGTTGGTGGCGACGTCGAGGATCACCGGGTGCCGGAAGGGCTGGTCCCACGCCGGGTGCCAGCTGTTGCGCTTCTTCTCCGGCCGGGTGTCGGCGAACTCGGTCACCTCGATCTCGTGCCCGGCGGGTATGGGGGCCGGGTAGTTGAGCGTCAGCGTCGCTTCCATGGGCCGCAGCGTAGTGCCGCCGGGCGGCCGGCGGGTGGCCCGGAGCCGTCCGCGCGGTCACCGTACGGTCCCGGACCGCACCCTGCGCGGCACCGCGAGGTCCCGGTGCGCCCGCGGTAGCGGCACCGCGGGCGGCGGACCGGCAGCGGAGTCGGTAGGGTGCGCGCGTGAACACTCCCTCTGCCACCCCGCCCGTCCCGTCCTCCTTCCGACTGATCGTCACCGGAGGCGGCACCGGCGGGCACACATATCCCGCGCTCACCGCGATCCGTACCCTCCAGGCCCGGCTGGCGGCCGGCGGCGGCGCGCTCGACGTGCTGTGGATCGGCACCGAGGAGGGGCTGGAGGCGCGGGTCGCCCCGGCCGAGGGCATCGCCTTCGACACCGTCGTCACCGGCAAGATCCGCCGCTCCAGCAACCCGCTGAAGATGGCCTCGCCCGCGAACATGCGGGACATGGCGCGGGTGCCGCTCGGCGTGGCGCAGGCGCGCCGGATCGTCTCCGGGTTCCGGCCGGACGTCGTGCTGGCCACCGGCGGCTATGTCGCGGTGCCCGCGGGCCTGGCCGCCCGCATGTGCAAGCGCCCGCTGGTGCTGCACGAGCAGACGGTGCGGCTGGGGCTGGCCAACCGCAAGCTGGCCGGCTCGGCGGCCCGGATCGCGCTGTCCTCCGACTCCTCGCTCGCCCTGCTGCCCGAGCAGTTGCGGCCCCTCGCGGTGGTGACCGGCAACCCGATCCGCCCGGAGGTGCTGACCGGCCACCCGGACAAGGCGATCAGCGCGCTGAACCTGTACGGCTTCGAGCGCGGCCTGCCCACGGTCTACGTCACCGGCGGCGCGCAGGGCTCGCAGCAGATCAACGACGTGGTGCGCGACGCGCTGCCCTGGCTGCTGGAGCGGGCGAACGTCATCCACCAGTGCGGCCCGGCCAACGTGGACGACCTGCGCCGCCATGTGGCCGGCCTGCACCCGGGGCTGGCCGCCCGCTACCACCTCACCGGCTTCGTGGGCCCCGAGCTGCCGGACGTGCTGGCGCTGGCCGACCTGGTGGTCTCGCGCAGCGGCGCCGGCACCCTCGCCGAGCTGACGGCGCTGGGCAAGCCGGCCGTCTTCATCCCGCTGGCCACCTCCGCGGGCAACGAACAGGCCCACAACGCCCGGCACCTGGAGGAGTCCGGCGCCGCCGTCGCCCTGATCGGCGAGGTCACCGCCGACCGCCTCGTGGCCGCGGCCGGCCCGCTGCTCACCGACCCCGCCCGCCGCGCCGCCATGGCCGCCCAGGCCCGCGCCCACGGCCGCCCCGACGCCGCCGACCGCCTGGTGGACGTCCTGCTGTCGGTGGCCACCCGCTCCTGACCCCTCCCCCTCCCCTCCTCCTTCGACGGGCCCGGCCTTCCCACCGGGCCCGTCAGAGCAGTGAGTGCCCCCCGCACATGTCTTGTCAAAGACACGTCACAGCTTCTACGGTGTGGCCGCGAAAGAAAATGCTCGACTCTGTTTCCTTACGTTGAATTGCCTGCGCACGAGCCGCCGTCGGCCGGACGTCCGACGCATGCGCGCAGGCCGGGCCGGCCGGGAGGGGCCGGCCCTGTTCCGTTCCGTTCGGTTCTCCGAATCACGCGAGCAGAGGAAGCCACATGCCAAGATCCGTCCGCAGGCTGATCGCCTGTGCGACCGCCGGCGTGCTGTGGGCCGGCGGTCTGGGCGCCGCCGCCACCGCCGCGCAGGTGGCCGTCGCCGCGGCGCCCGCCGCCGCTCTCGACAACGGCCTGGCGCTGACCCCGCCGATGGGCTTCAACGACTGGAACGCCTTCGGGTGCGACGTCAGCGAGCAGCTCATCGAGCAGACCGCCGACTACCTGGTCAGCTCCGGGCTGAAGGACGACGGCTACACCTACGTCAACATCGACGACTGCTGGCAGACGCACACCCGCGACGCCGACGGGCGGCTGGTGCCGGACCCGGCGAAGTTCCCCGACGGGATCAAGGGCACCGCCGACTACGTGCACGCCAAGGGCCTCAAGCTCGGCATCTACGAGGACGCGGGCACCGCGACCTGCGCCGGCTACCCCGGCAGCCTCGGCCACGAGGCCACCGACGCGCAGTCGTTCGCGGACTGGGGCGTGGACTACCTCAAGTACGACAACTGCAACAACCAGAGCGACGGCACGCAGGCGGACTACGTGGCGCGCTACACCGCGATGCGCGACGCGCTGAAGGCCACCGGCCGCCCGATCGTCTTCTCGCTGTGCGAGTGGGGCGTCAACGACCCCTGGCAGTGGGCCGGCGACGTCGGCAACTCCTGGCGCACCACCGGCGACATCAACGACTCCTGGTCGAGCATGCTCGGCATCGCCAAGGCGAACATGCCGCTGGGCGCCGACTCCGGACCGGGCCGCTGGAACGACCCGGACATGCTGGAGGTCGGCAACGGCGGCATGACGGACACGGAGTACCGCACCCACTTCTCGCTCTGGTCGGTCATGGACGCGCCGCTGCTGATCGGCACCGACCTGCGCAAGGCCACCCCGCAGACGCTGGCGATCCTCGGCAACAAGGACGTCATCGCCCTGAACCAGGACCCGCTGGGCTCGGCGGCCACCGTCATCTCCTCCGACACCTCCGCGGGCACCTACGTGCTGAGCAAGAAGCTCGCCGACGGCGGCCGGGCGGTGGCGCTGTTCAACTCCGCCGACACCGCGCAGCACATCTCCACCACCGCCGAGGCCGCCGGGCTGCCCCGCCGCGCCAGTTACGCGGTGCGCGACCTGTGGAGCCACACCGACTACGACAGCGCGGGCACGCTGGCGGCGACGGTGCCCGCGCACGGCACGGTGCTGCTGCGGGTCGGCGCGAGCGCGGCGGGCGGCGCGGCCGCGCTGCGCGACCCGGCGCTGCTGGACACCGGCGTCTCGCACGCGCCCGACCACCTCGAGCCCGGCGCCTCCGCGACCGTGGACACCTACGCCACCGACCTCGGCGCGCTGCCGGCCACCGGTCTGCACGTCAGCCTGGACGCCCCGGCGGGCTGGACGGTGAAGGCCGCGGGCGCGACCGGCACCCCGCTGCTGCTCAAGGGCCGTACGTTCGCCACGCCGTGGACCGTCACGGCGCCGACCGGCACCGCGCAGGGCACGTACCCGCTGTCCGGGACGGTCAGCTACGATCCGCCGGGCGGCCGCAAGCAGGTGAGCGTGCCGCTGGCGGGCAGCGTCACCGTGGAGGTGCCGCCGCCGTCCGGCACCAGCTACCTCAGTGACCTGGACTGGGTGACCGCCACGAACGGGTGGGGCCCGGTCGAGCGGGACCAGAGCAACGGCGAGACCGCGGCCGGCGACGGCCACCCGCTGACGATCGGCGGCACCGTCTTCGCCAAGGGCCTGGGCGCCCACGCGCCGAGCACGGTCACCTACTACCTCGGCGGCGGGTGCAGCACGGTCACCGCGACCGTCGGGGTGGACGACGAGAAGGACGGCAAGGGCACCGTGGAGTTCGAGGTGACCGCCGACGGCCGGCAGGTCGCCGACAGCGGGGTACTCACCAATGCCGACGGGCCGACCCCGCTGGCCGCCGACGTCACCGGCGCCCAGCAGGTCCAGCTGATCGTCACCGACGGCGGCGACGGCAACGACAGCGACCACGCGGACTGGGCGGACGCGCAGGTCACCTGCTCCTGACGGGACATCAGCCGGCGGGGCGGGACCGGGCCGGGTCAGCCGGCGGCGGTCAGCGTCAGGGTCTGCTCGGCCGCGCCGCGCCGCCCGCCGACGGCGCTGCCGGTGCGGTCGCTCCAGCTGCGCGCCGGGGTGGTCTCGGTGCCCCGCCCGGCGGTGGCCGGCAGCGCGAGCACCAGCCCGCTGTAGCGGTTGACCAGCTTGAAGGTGCCGGTCCGCGTGCCGTCGGCGGAGGTGCCGGGCAGCACGAACCACTGCTGCCCGACGGTGGGCCCGGCGGCCGGCAGCGCGGTGAGCACCGGCGCCGTGCCCCAGGCCCGGCCGGCGGCGCCGCCGGTGGGCACGCCCAGCGCCCGGCCGGTGGCGGCGCTGGTGATCCGGTACGAGCCGTCGCCGTTCGCGGTGAACTTCCAGCTCTGCGCGGCCGGCCGGCCCGCGGCCGGGGCCGCCGCCGCGGTGCCGGCGCCGCGGGCGGCGAGCACCCGCCCGGCGCCGCTCGCGATCGTGTAGGTGCCGCCCGAGACGACCGGCGCGGCGGCGGACCCGGCCGGGTCGATCGTCACGTTCGCGTACTGCCCGTCGGAGCCGTCGGCGCAGGCGATCGAGCAGTAGGCGCGGAAGGTGCGGCCGACGATGGTGGAGCTGGTCTTGTTCGCGCTGTCCAGCATCCAGCGGTACCACGAGGCGGTGGTGTAGCCGCCGGTGTCGCCGAGCAGGGTCCACTTCTGGGTGGCGAGGTCGGCGGTGGCGTAGAACTGCTGGGGCGCGTTGCCGCTCTGGTCGACCGCCTGCGGCTCGCCGATGTAGAGCCCGAGGTAGGCGTCGTAGGAGATGTCCATCACGAACAGCGGCGAGGTGGGCGGGGCGGTGCCGGCCGCGACCTGCGCGCTGACGGTGCCCGGGGTGGCCGGGTCGTACTCGGCGGCGGGGTCGGTGTAGCCGGTGTCGCCCGCCGAGGCCACCGGCACGATGTTGCTCTCCTTGCCGCCCGTGCCGGGCTGCGACCAGGAGCCGTCGTACCACTTCTGCCAGGAGTCCGGTGCCATCTTCGCGGCGATCGGGGCGCGGGCGACGTGCTCGTAGAACGCCTTCCAGCCGCCGTTCTTGTCCACCGCGCGCGAGCCGTAGTAGACGTAGAAGTACCCCGAGGCGGTGTCGACGAACAGCCGCTGGTCGCCGTCGCCGTAGGAGTAGGTCTGCTGCGGGAAGGCCGCGGTGTCGCCGCGCTCGGTGCTGTACGGCGAGGTCAGCGCGTGGCCCTTGATGGTCCAGGTGCGGCCCTGGTCGGTGGAGACGGCGTAGTCGATGGCGTCGAAGTGGATGCCGTCGCCGAAGGGCTGCGGGGTGAACTCGTTGTGCACCAGCCCGTACCAGTCGCCGGTGTCGGGGTCGACCCAGGTGCCCACCAGGTCGCAGAAGTTGCGCTGGGTGTAGCCGGAGCCGGCCGGGGCGGGGGTAGCGTCCTTGCCGGTGGGGCTGTTGTCGCAGCGCCAGGTCGTGTCGTTGTTGCGGTCGCGCGGCTCGGCCGGGTTCACCGCGTCGCTGATCGCGCCGGAGCGGGTCGCGGTGTCCATGTCGGTGCCGGTGAAGAAGTCCCAGGAGCGCGGCCCGTCGGTGCCGTAGTCGGCGACGGACTGCTGGAAGTAGTAGGTGCCGTCCTTGTCGATGTACGAGCTGGCCGGGGTGTCGGTGGGGTAGGCGTAGCTGCCGGTCGTCCCGACGGAGACCGTGTAGCCGGAGGCGGCCGGGGAGGCGGCGGCCGTGGTGGTCGCCGTGGCGGCGGTCGCGCCGGTCCCGGCGCCGGCGCCGACCACGGCCAGGGCCGCGGCCAGCAGCGCGACGGCCAGTCTTGTTCGAGGGTGTGGCATGCCAGTCCTTCGTCTCGGGGGGTTGGGTCGACGGCGGATCGTCGCCGTCCGAGGCACGGACGGCGGGCGTGGTGAAGTTGCCCGGAACCCTAGCCAGTTGGCATCGATAACACCAGAGCCGGACTGGACGCACCGCCTGGATCTCGTGTTCGTCCAGGCGCTTCGCCGCATCGAGAAGTGGTTTTGGCATCGATAACATCGGGGGCGCGACCGCAGGCTTCCGCGCACCCCGCGAACCGCCGGTGCCCGGCCTGTCGCGTGGCAGCACCGGCACACCCCGGCTTAGCATGCGGCGAACCCCGAGACGTGCCGGGAGGCCGCGCCGCCTGCCTCCCCCGCGACGGCGGAAGGACCCCAGCCATGAGCACCGACGGCGACACCGGCCACCGCGACGGGGACGCGGCGGCGCAGGCCCCGGCCACCGGGGACGCCCTGCCCGGCGCCGCGTCGCAGCCGGCCGCCGCGCCCGACGGCCGCCCCGCCTTCCGCCGCTACCGCCACCCGGCCGCGGGGTGGGGCGCCGCCGCGAGCGTCGGCCGCGCGCTGGCCCGGCAGGGCGAGCTGCTGGACGGCCCGCGGGCGATCATGAAGATGAACCACGAGAACGGCGGCTTCGACTGCCCCGGGTGCGCCTGGCCGGACGACACCAAGGGCCTGCACCTGGACATCTGCGAGAACGGCATCAAGCACGTCACCTGGGAGATGACCCGCAAGCGGGTGGACCGGGACTTCTTCGCCGCGCACTCGGTCACCGAGCTGTCGGGGTGGAGCGACTTCGCCCTGGAGGACCAGGGCCGGCTGACCGAGCCGATGGTCTACGACGCGGCCTCGGACCACTACGTGCCCATCACCTGGGCGGACGCCTTCGCGCTGTTCGGCCGCACCGTGCGGGCGCTGGACGACCCGAACCGGGCCGCCTACTACACCTCGGGCCGGCTCGGCAACGAGGCGACGTTCCTGTACCAGCTGATGGCCCGGGAGCTCGGCACCAACAACCTGCCGGACTGCTCCAACATGTGCCACGAGGCGAGCGGCCGGGCGCTGACCGCGGCGCTGGGCACCGGCAAGGGCACCGTGGACCTGGGGGACTGGGAGGCGACGGACGCGCTGTTCGTCCTGGGCGTCAACGCCGCCTCCAACGCGCCGAGGATGCTCACCGCGCTGGCCGCCGCCTACCGCCGCGGCGCGCAGATCGTGCACGTCAACCCGCTGGTCGAGGCGGCCGCGACCCGGACGATCGTGCCGCACGAGTTCACCGACATGGCGCTGGCGAAGTCCACCCCGACCGGCACCCTCGACCTCCAGGTGCGCATCGGCGGGGACATGGCGCTGCTGCGCGGCATGTCCAAGGCCGTGTTCGAGCTGGCCGCCGTCGACCCGAAGGCGCTGGACGCGGAGTTCGTCGAGCGCCACACCAGCGGCTTCGCGGAGTACCGGGCGCTGTGCGAGCGGACGCCGTGGCCGCGGATCGAGGAGCAGAGCGGTCTGACCCGCGCGGACATCCGTGCCGCCGCGCAGGTCTACCGCGACGCCGACCGCAGCATCTTCAGCTGGTGCCTGGGCATCACCCAGCACGAGCACGGGGTGGACACCGTCCGGGAGATCGTCAACCTCCTGCTGCTGCGCGGGAACCTGGGGCGCGAGGGCGCGGGGCCCTCGCCGGTGCGCGGGCACAGCAACGTGCAGGGCAACCGGACCTGCGGCATCGACCACCGGCCCGGGGCCGCGTTCCTGGACCGGCTGGCCGCGGTGTGCGGCATCGACCCGCCGCGCGCGCCCGGCCTGGACACCGTCCGCACCCTGGAGGCGATGCACCGCGGCGAGGTGAAGGTCTTCGTCGGCATGGGCGGCAACTTCGCGCGGGCCGCGCCCGACACCGCGTACACCTTCGCGGGGCTGCGGGCCTGCGACCTCACCGTGCAGGTGAGCACCAAGCTCAACCGCAGCCATCTGGTGCACGGCCGCCAGGCCCTGATCCTGCCGTGTCTGGGCCGCACCGAGAAGGACGAGCGGCCGGGCGGGGTGCAGAGCACGTCGGTCGAGGACTCGATGAGCATGGTGCACCTGTCCGTGGGGATGAAGCGCCCGGCCTCCCCGCACCTGCTCTCCGAGCCCGCCATCATCGCGGGCCTGGCCCGCGCCGCCCTCCCGGACAGCGCCACCGCCTGGGAGTGGTACGTCGAGGACTACGACCGCGTCCGCGACACCATGGCCAAGGTCCTGGACGGCTTCGAGGACTTCAACCGCCGGGTGCGGCTGCCGCTGGGCTTCCGGATCAGGCAGCCGGCACGGGAGCTCATCTTCCACACCCCGTCGGGGCGGGCGGAGTTCTCCACCGCGGCCCTGCCGGACGTCCGGCCCGCGCCGGGCACCCTGTCGCTGGGCACGATGCGCTCGCACGACCAGTGGAACACCACGATCTACTCCGAGGACGACCGCTACCGCGGGGTGCGCAACCTGCGCACCCTGGTCTTCATGAACCCCGAGGACATGGGCGAGCGCGGACTCGACCCGTTCGACCCGGTCGACATCACCAGCACCGCCGGGGACGGCAGCACCCGCACCCTGGAGGGCTACCTCGCGATCCCGTACGGCATCCCGCGCGGCTGCGCGGCCGGCTACATGCCCGAGATGAACGTGCTGTGCGCGATCGGCGACCGCAGCACGCAGAGCGACCAGCCGATCATGAAGCACCTCAAGGTCACCGTCACCCGCCGGGCGGCGGCCGGCGGCGGGGAGCAGGTGCGATGACCGACCCGGTGTGGAAGAAGGACCCCGAGGAGCACGACTTCCCCGCGGCCGCGGACTACCTCGAACTCCTGCTGCCGCCCGAGCAGGCCCAGGACGCGGTGCGGCGCCTGCGGGCGGTCCCCACCACGTCCAGGAAGGCCAAGGACATCCTGCGCGCCTCGGGCCTGGAGCTGCTGTCCGCCCGCAACCCGCACGTCGCCCACGACATGAAGAAGGCGGTGCTCGGCAAGAAACTCTCCCCGGTGCTGCTGCTGCGCGGCCGGCCGCTGCTGATCGCCGACGGCTACCACCGGGTCTGCGCCATCCACTACCTCTCGGAGGACCTGGAAGTCCCCTGCCGCCTGGCCTGAGCACCGGGCCGGCCGGGCCGCGCGGTGGCCGTCAGCGTCCCGTCAGGAGGGCGCCGCGGGGCGTCAAGCGCGCGTCAGGGGGCGGCGGGCACCCAGGTCCGCGGGCTTAGCGTCGACGAGGCGCCCACGGCACCCCGCCGGACGCCGGTTCCACGCTCTGCACCTGGAGGCACCTGTGGCTGCGACCCGTCACCCGGAGGACCCCGACCCCGACGAACCCGTCCCGGCCGGACCGCTGCTCGTCCCCGTCCGCCCGGGCCCGGGCGGGTGCACCGCGCGCTTCTTCCGCACCCCGCTGGGCACCCGCACCGCGGTCGGCTTCACCAGCGCCGAGCGCCTGGCGGCGGTGCTGGGCGCCGACCAGCCGTGGGTCAGGCTGTCGGCGGCGGCGCTGCGGGCGCTCGCCGAACCACTGGGCGTCACCTGCGTGACGGTGGACCCGCGGTTCTGCGCGCCCGCGCCCGCCCGGGTGCCGGCAGCACCGGCGGCACCGGCGGCACCGGCGTCCGTGCCGACCGGACCGACCGTGCGGCGCCCCGGCGCGCTGCGGGCGATCGGCTGAGGGGCGCGCGACATGTCCGTCTCCGTCGCCTCCCCCGCCCCGGACCTCGCGATCTGGCCCGCCTCGACCCGGCTGCCGGCCGGCGGCGACCAGGACGTCACCGTCGGCGGGGTCTCCCTCGTCGAGGCCGCCGACCGGTTCGGCACCCCTTTGTACGTCCTCGACGAGGGCGAGGTCCGCGACCGCTGCCGCGCCTACCGCGCCGCCTTCCCCGACGCCGAGGTCCTCTACGCGGCCAAGGCGTTCCTGTGCCGTGCCGTCGCCCGGTGGGTGGCCGACGAGGGGCTCGGACTCGACGTCTGCTCGGCCGGGGAACTGGGTGTGGCCGTCGCGGCGGGCGTGCCCGCCGAGCGGATCGTGCTGCACGGCAACGCCAAGAGCCCGGAGGACCTGCACACCGCGGTGCGCCTGGGTGTCGGGCTGATCGTCCTGGACGGCATGTCCGAGATCGCCCGGCTGGCGTCCATCGTGGCCCCCACCGACCGCCAGCAGGTCATGGTGCGGGTCGCGCCGGGCGTGGCGGCCGGCGCGCACGCCGCGGTGCGCACCGGCACCGACGACCAGAAATTCGGCCTGTCCCTCGCCGACGGCTCCGCGCACCACGCCGTCGAGCGGATCATCGGGCAGCCGCGCCTCGAACTCGTCGGCCTGCACTGCCACCTCGGCTCGCAGATCGCCACCACCGGCCCGTACGTCGCCGCGCTGCGCCGGATGGTCGGGCTGATGGCCCGTATCCGCGACCGGCACGGCCTGGTCCTGGGCCGGCTCGACCTCGGCGGCGGGCATGCCATCGCCTACCGCCCCGGCGAGCAGGCGCTCGACCCGCGGCTGCTGGCCCACCGGGTCCGCACCGAGCTGGCGGCCGGCTGCGCCCGGGCCGGACTGCCCGTGCCCCGCCTCACCCTGGAGCCCGGGCGCGCGGTGGTCGGCCCGGCCGGGGTCGCGGTCTACCGCGTGCTGTCGGTCAAGCGCACCCCGGTGCGCACCTTCGTCGCCGTCGACGGCGGCATGGGCGACAACCCCCGGCCCGCGCTGTACGGGGTCCGCTACACCCCGCGCCTCGTCGGCCGCCGCTCCCCCGCCGCCACGGTGCCGGCGAGCGTGGTCGGCCGGCACTGCGAGGCGGGCGACATACTCGCCGAGGGGGTGCCGCTGCCCGCCGACATCCGGCCCGGCGACCTCTTGGCGGTGCCCGCCGCCGGCGCCTACCACCTGTCGATGGCCTCCGACTACAACCTCGTCGGCCGTCCCCCGGTCGTCGCCGTCCGCGACGGCGCGGCCCGCGTCCTGGTGCGGCGCGAGTCGCTGGCCGACATGAGCCGCCGCGACGTCGGCCTGTGAGCCGGCGGGCCGCGCCACGGCGGCGGGGGTCGTTGACCCGGTGGGGCGCGCCGCCCACAGTGGTGCGCATGCCTGCGACCGATCGGCGTACCCGGCGGGCGGCGGGTGCGCTCGCCGCCGTATCCCTCCTGACGGCCGGGTGCGGTGCCGGCGCGCCCCGCGCCGCGCATGTCGCGCCCTCCCCGGCGGGCACCGGCACCGTCCGGGACGCCGACGCGGCTGGGGCGCTGGCCGCGCTGGAGCAGCGGTACCGCGCGCACCTCGGCGTGTACGTCCTGGACACCGGGTCGGGCCGGAGCGTCGCCTACCGGGCGGACCGGCGGTTCGCGCACTGCTCGACGGTGAAGGTGCTCGCCGCGGCCGCGCTCCTGGCCCGGGAGACGGACGCCGGGCTCGACGAGGTCGTCAGGTATCCGGCCGCGGACCTGGTGGCGTACTCGCCGGTGACGTCGCGGCACGCCGGGAGCGGCCCGGGCGGCGGGATGACGCTGCGGGCGGTCATGGCGGCGGCGCTGCGGTACAGCGACAACACCGCCGAGAACCTGATGCTGGACCGGCTCGGCGGACCGGCCGGGCTGCGGCGGGCGGTGCGCGGCATGGGCGACGCCGTCACCGGGGTCGACCGGCCCGAGCCCGCGCTCAACACGGCCGTCCCCGGGGACACCCGCGACACCAGCACCGCCCGCGCGCTCGGCACCGACCTGCGCGCGCTGCTGGTCGGCGGCGCCCTGCCGGCCGGCCGCCGCGCCCTGCTCACCGGCCTGATGGTGCGCAACACCACCGGCAGCCCCTACGTACGGGCCGGGGTGCCGTCGGGGTGGAAGGTCGCCGACAAGACCGGCAGCGGCGGGTACGGGACCCGCAACGACATCGCGGTGGCCTGGCCGCCGCACGGCGCGCCCGTGGTGGTCAGTGTGCTGTCCGACCGCGGGCGCGCGGACGCGGCGTCCGCGGACGGGCTGGTCGCGGACGCCACGAAGGCCGCGCTCGACGCGCTGGGGTACCAGGGCCTGTCGTGAAAGTCCCGCTTTCCTCTCGGTCGAGCGGCGGGATCTTCGCATCAGGCGCCAGGCATACCGAGCAACCCGGTAGGACCTGTCAGATCGTGGTCGGCAGCGCGTTTTCCAGGAGGGTCTCCGCCGCTGTCCGCGCGTGCCGGCCGTAGTTCCACTCGCCCAGCACCATGGCGCGGCTGGCGGCGCCGTCCGCGAGGGTCACGAGTTGCTCGGCGAGGACGGCGGGCTCGCGGCAGCCCATTTCTGCCACCAGGTCGGTCACCAGCCGCACCATCAGCAGTTTCATTTCGCGGGCGTAGGAATGGACCTCGTTCTGGGGGTCGGGGAACTCCGCGGCGGCGTCGATGAACGGGCATCCGCGCACGGGGTCCGTGCCGGTCGGGGGCGGGTCGAACAGTGCGAGGATGCGCTCCTTGGCGGGGATGTCCTCGCGTGCCAGCACGCTCTCCAGGGTGTGCCCCGTCGAGGAGAGGTCCTTGAGATGGGCGAGGACCAGCTCGTCTTTGGTCCTGAAGTGCGCGTAGAGGGTGCGCTTGGACACCGGCGCCCGCTCCGCGATCTGCTCCATGCCGGTCGCGTTGATCCCCTGGGCCGCGAACAGTCCGGCCGCGGCGGCCAGGATGCGCTCCCGCCCTCCGCGCCCCGGCCGTCGAGACGCCGTCGTCATCGTGGTCATGACGTAAGTATACGTTCTCGTTTACTTCGGAGGGGGCGGCTGGCTATAGTGGCCCCTTCAGGTAAACGGTTACGTTTACTTCAGTGATCCTGAGGAGAGTTCCATGAGCGGACCGGCCTTCACCCGGACACACACGAGCCAGGCGCCCACCGGCGGGACACAGCCGGGCGGGACACGAACGTCGCAGTACGCCGAGCAGCTGATCCGCGGGCGCCGCGCGACCCGCGCATTCCGTCCCGACCCGGTACCCGAGGACACTCTGCGCGAGGTCTTCTCCCTGGCCGGCACCGCGCCGTCCAACTCCAACGCGCAGCCGTGGCGGGTCGAGGTGGTCGGTGGCGCACGGCGAGACCGTCTGGCCGACGCCCTGCGAACGGCGCACGCCGAGCGACGCGTCACGGCCGACTACCCGTACGCCGAGGACATGTACGCTCCCGTCCACCAGGAACGGCGGGCCGCCTTCGGTGCCAGCCTGTACGGAGCGCTGGGCATCGGCCCCGACGACCACCCGGCGCGCACGGCCTACGACGCGGAGAGTCTGGGCTTCTACGGGGCGCCCCACGCCGCGTTCCTGTTCGTCACCGGCGACGGCGGGCCGCGACTGGCCGCCGACGCCGGCGCTTACCTGCAGACGCTGCTGCTGGCCATGACCGGCTACGGCGTGGCCAGCTGCCCGCAGGGCCTGCTCAGCTTCTACGCCGACACTGTCCGCGATCAACTCGGAGTGGACGAGGGGAAGCTGCTTGTGGGTATCTCCTTCGGCTACGCCGACGAGAACGCGCCGGTGAACCGGGTCGCGACCGGCCGGGCGGCCCTGGAGGCAACCACCACGTTCCACATCTAGAGTCGGTCCCGAAAGCGCTGGTCACAGCCACTCGTTGCGGGCTGCGACCAGCACGGTCGCCTCGTATCGGACGGCGAGTTTGTCATATGGCCGGCCGCCTCGGGAGCCGAGCTACTTGCGGTAGGGCCTGTCGTCCGGATCTCCGCGGCGCCGCGTCACCGGCGGTCCGCACGACAGGCCCTGAGGACGCCCCCGGCCGCCGTCAGGCGAGGTCCGCCAGGGCCGGGGCCAGCGCGGCCAGGGTGTCGACGGCGGCGGCGTACTCCTCGCCGGGCTGCGGCAGGAGCAGCACATGGTCGGCGCCCGCGGCGAGGTGCCGGCGGGCGGCGGCCGCGATCGCGTCGGGGCCGCCGTGGGCGACGAGGGCGTCCACCAGCGCGTCGTCCGGAGCGGCGGGGTCGGCGCCCGCGCCGGGCAGGCCCAGCTTGGCGGCGACCGCGGCGTAGGAGGGGCGGCTGAGCAGGGCGGTCGCCATCTGGCGGGCGGCGGCGCGGGTCTGCTCGGGGTCGTCGCCGGGCACCACGCTCAGCCCGACGGCCAGCAGCCGGTCCGGCCCGAGCACCTTCCGGGCGTAGGCGGTGTACGCCTCGGGCATCCCGGCGGGCAGGGCGCCGTCGCTCAGCTCGGCGGCCAGCGCCAGCATCCGCGGCCCGTTGGCGGCGACGATCCGGGGGTAGGGCGCCTCCGGCGCGGGCGGCTGGGTCGGGGCGTCCATCCGGCCGAGGTGGTCGCGGAGCGTGGCGAGCGGGCTGCCGTACGCACGGCCGACCGCCGCCGCCTGGTCGGGGTAGCCGACGCCGACGCCGAGCACGAAGCGCCCGGGGTACGCCTCGGCGAGCTGGGCCGCGGCGGCGTGCAGGGTCTGCGGGGAGCGGGCCCAGATGTTGGCGATGCTGGTGCCGAGCACCAGGTGCCGGGTCGCGCCGAGCAGGATCGACGCGTGGACGAGGGCGTCCTTGCCGCCGACCACCTCGTTCGTCCACGCGGTGCGGTAGCCGGCCTGCTCCAGCTGTACGACGGCCGCGCGCTGGGCCGACACCGCGGGCTGGCCGGTGAAGGACACCGGCAGGACCACGCCGACCGGGCCGAGCGCCGCGCGTGCCGCGGCGACCCGGGGGCCGCGCGTGCTGGTCGGGTCGTCCTTGCTGTCCACGGTGACCTGGTCGCCCACGGCGCTCGCCTCTTTCCGCGGCCGTCGGCCGGCGGGTCGCCGGGCCCGCTTCCCGGCCGGTGCGAGCGTATGTCGGCGCGCCCCGGAAAACCGCCGGAATTTCGACACCGTGTGCACACGGCCGGGTACGTCCTGTGCTTGCTGAGGAGGTCCTGTGTGATCCCCTCGATATAGCCCACGTCACAAACTAAGCGCGTTAGTAGGGCCTGCGGGCGGGCGGGCGGCGTGACGCGGCGGGTGTGCGCGGACCCTTTTCCGGCACCCAATTCACCTACGGTTTTGTCCGTAGATGCGACCTTTGACCGTTGAATCCGGGAGCTCTAACAATTCACGAGTCCCCAACGGAAGAGGTAAACCCGCAATGCAGTTCCCCACGGTCACCAAGAAGCTCCCCGGCGTCTCCTCGTTCACCCGGCTGTCGAAGCAGCGCAAGATCACGACTGTCGGCACCACCGCCGCGGCCGCGGCCCTGCTCGCGGTCGTGGGCGTGGAAGCGACCGCAGGAGCCGGTTCGGCGACCGCGGCGAGCGACGCCACCACCGGGTTCAGCGTCTCCGCCGGTCAGCCGGTCCAGCAGTCCGCGCTCGTGGTGCACAGCGCCACGCAGGGCACCACGCACAAGGTCGACCTGGCCGCCGCCGTGCAGACGGCGGACGCGAAGAAGACCGCCGCGCACGAGGCAGCCGTGAAGAAGGCGGCCGCCGAGAAGAAGGCCGCGGCAGCGAAGAAGACCGCCGCCGCGAAGAAGGCGGCTGCCGCGAAGAAGGCCGCCGCTGCCAAGAAGGCCGCCGCCGCGAAGAAGGCCGCGGTGAAGACCTACCCGAACAACCTCGACGGCTGGATACGCCAGTCCCTCGACATCATGCACAAGAAGGGCATCCCCGGCACGTACGAGGGCATCCACCGCAACGTCATGCGCGAGTCGAGCGGCAACCCGAAGGCGATCAACCTGTGGGACATCAACGCCCGCAACGGCATCCCCTCGAAGGGTCTGCTCCAGGTGATCAACCCGACCTTCGACACCTACCACGTGTCCGGCACGTCCTGGAACATCTACAACCCCGTCGCCAACATCACCGCGGCCTGCAACTACGCGGCCCACAAGTACGGCTCGATGGACAACGTGAACTCGGCGTACTGACGCCCCCCGCGCGCACCCCGCACGCACCCACCACCCCCCACGCGAAGGGCGGCGGCCCCACCGGGCCGCCGCCCTTCGCGCTACCCCGGCGCCGGGGCGGCCTACTTGTAGAAGACGGCGACTCCGCCGTGGTGGGAGCAGGTCCCCTGGTGGTGGAGGCTGTAGGAGTAGGTGCCGTCGTTGCACTTGGCGGTGGCCCCGCCCCCGGGCGCGACCGGCGCTTCGGTACGAGCCGTGGTGTGCCGCGTGGTGGGCGCGGCCGTCGGCCGGTGGGTGGCGGCGCGAGTGGTCGGAGCGGCCGGAGGCGCCGTCGCAGTCACCGGCACGGTGGTGGGCGGCGGCGAGGTGGGCCCTGCAGTCGTCCCGGAGGCGGACGCGGAGGCGGACGCGGGCGCGGTCGTGGCGGCCGCAGTGGTGGTGGCGGGCGGCGCCGGGTTCCCCGTCCCGGAAGCGGCCGGCCCGCAGGCGCTCGCGAGCAGCCCGGTGGCGACCGCGGCGCCGGCCGCGGCGGCCCGCAGGCCCCTGCGTCTCCCGTGCCGCGCGGGGCCGTCGGATCTGGTGATACGGGCGTGGCTGCGCATGTTCGTCCCCCTGGGTTCTGTTGCGGAGGGATGAGCGTGCCAGCCCGCTTCGCCGGGCATCGGCGGAGTGGCCGAGTTGTGACGTTACGTAGGAGTAGCGCTCCCGGGGGCGGGTCCGCGGGTGGCCGCGGGCCGCCGGAATCAGGTGGCGGGGATGACGGCTACGGGGAGGGGGGCCTGGTGGAGGACGGTGTGGGTGGTGGGGCCGAGGTGCGGGGAGAGGCGGGTGGGGGGTTCGTGGCGGCCGAGGACGAGGAGGGCGGCGTCGGCGGAGGCGGCGAGGAGGTGGTGGGCGGGGTCGGCGGTGACCGCTTCGCCGGAGACGCGGACCTGCGGGTAGTGCTCGCGCCAGGGGGCGAGGGCGGCGGCGAGCACCTCGGTACCGGCGTCGGGGCCGGCCGGGGGCCCCTGGCTCCAGCCGTGGACGACGCGCAGGGTGCCGCTGCGCCGGGCGGCGGCGTCGAAGGCGAACCGCAGCACCCCCTCGCCGGGCCGGACCAGGTCGAGGCCGAGCACCACGTCACCGCCGCCGCGCGCCTCGGAGGTGCGGGCGGCCCGCACCAGGACGACGGGCACGGGTGCCTGCCCGGCGACGGTCAGGGCGACCGACCCCAGCAGGAACCCGGCCGCGGCGCCCACCCCGCGGGAGCCCAGCACCACCAGCGCCGCCTCGTCGGCGGCGGCGAACAGCACGGGCAGCGCCTGCCCGGCGATCTGGTCGACCGTGATCTCCGCCGCGGGGTGGGCGCGCCGCAGCTCGTCGGCCACGGCGTACGGCGACCAGTTCACGGTGACCGGCGCGGAGTGCGGGTCGGCGGGGCCGGCCAGCCCGGGCGCCGGGGCAGCCGCGTTCACCAGCCGCAGCGGCACCCGCCGCCGTACGGCCTCGCGCGCCGCCCAGTCCGCGGCGGCCAGGCTCTCGGGGGAACCGTCGACTCCGACGGCGACCGTACGGCGCATGGTGTCCGCCTCCTCGTTCGGTGCGACCGCCCCCGCCAGGGCGCCCACCCGGCGGGGGTACGGGTCCGGCGGCTCACAGCACCCCGATCCGCCGCCCGCTGACGTGCCCCGGCCGTATCCGCACCCACAGCGGCAGGTCGCCGCCGGACCACGGCTCCACCACGTGGCTCTCGCTGAGCCGGCGGGCCACCACCGGGTCGTCCACGTGCTCGGCGACGCCGGACAGCAGCACGCTCCAGCCCTGGCTGACGTGGTCGTCCACCCGGTCCACCTCGAAGGACACCGCGGCGCCCGCGCCGGGCGCGGCCACGCTGTCCGGGGCGGTCCGGTAGACGATCGACGGGCCGTCCGCGGCATGAGCGTCCACCGCGTAGTTGACCGGGAAGACACCGGGGCTCGGCTCGAGGGCGAGCGCGACCCGGCCCACGCCCCGACTGCCCAGCCGATCCCAGCACTCGTGCTCGGTCAGGCGCAGCAGCGCGGGGTGCACGGCCGGCTCGCCCTGCCCGGGCGGCAGCCCCGTACGGCCCTCCAGCAGGTCGTCGTAGGACAGGTGCAGCGCGGAGGCGATCCGGACGAAGCCGCCCGGGTCGAAGTCCACGCCCGCGCCGAGCAGGTGCTGGAGATAGCGCGGTGCCATGCCCGCCTGGGTGGCCAGCGCGCCTTCGCTCAGCCCGAGCTGGAGCCGGCGCTCGGCCACCCGGCGGGCGAGGACCCGCGGGTCGGGCCGCGTCACGGGATCGGCGTTGTCATACATGCCAGTCCTCCCTCCGGCCGGGATGGGGCGCGGCGGAACAGGCGACGCGCGTGCGGCGCGACCCGGACCCGGACCCGCCACGCCGGCGCCAGGGCTCACTACCAGCCTGGACCTCCTGCCCGGCTTGCGCCATACGGGGGATACGGCCCGCCCCGCGCTCGGACCCGCGCTCGGACCCGCGCTTGACCCTGACGTGCGGGTCAGGGGTTAGCGTTCCGGCGCGCTCGCAGGGGCCGCACGGACCGGCACGGCGGCGTGCGGACCTGCTGCGAAGGGCCCCACGGCACCTCGCGGGCGTACGGCCCCTGCGGCCCCTGCGGCTCACGGGCCCCGCGACATACGGACGACGGAGAGGAAACGGCGATGGCCACGGCGACGAGCGGCACCGCACACGAGGTGCGGCTGGCGGAACTGCCCGCGGGGCTGCCCGAACGGCGGCACTTCGAGGTGGTGGAGGCGCCGGTCCCGGCGCCCGGACCGGGCGAGGTGCTGGTGCGCAACCGCCACTTCCTGGTCTTCGCCGCGCTGCGCACCCTGCTGGGCGGCGGGGTCCGGGACGCGCCGCTGCCGCCGCTGCGGCCCGGGGACACGCTGCTCGGCCACGCCGTCGGGGAGGTGGTGGCCGCCGGGGAGGGCGCCGGCCTGCCCCCGGGCACCCCGGTGACGCACATGCTCGGCTGGCGCGAGTACGCGGTGCTGCCGGCCGGGCAGGCCGTACGGCTGGACGGTCAGGCCGCGCTGCCCGAGCCGGCCCAGTACCTGAACCAGGGCGCCACCGCCTACGGCGCGCTGACCCGGCTCGGGCAGGTGCGCGAGGGCGACACCGTGCTGGTCACCGGCGCGGCGGGCGGCGTGGGCACGCTCGCCGGCCAGATCGCCCGGCGGCTCGGCGCGGCCCGGGTGATCGGCACCACCGGATCGGCGGCGAAGGGCGAGCGGCTGGTCTCGGAGCTGGGATACGACGCGGCCGTGCTGCGCGGCCAGGGCCCCGGCGCGTTCGCGCGCGGGCTGGCGGAGGCGGCGCCGGACGGGGTGGACGTCCTGCTGGACAACGTCGGCGGGGAGCAGCTGGCCGCGGCGGTGGGCGCCGCCCGGCAGGGTGCGCGGTTCGCGCTGGTCGGGGCGCTGTCGGGGCAACTCGACCCGGCCGGTGACGGCGCCGGTGCGCCGGTGACGGTGGACAGCACCCCGCTGGTCCTCAAGGGGGTGGCGCTGCGCGGCTACAGCGGCCTGACGCACCAGGACGTCATCCCGGAGTGGACGGCCCGCTTCGGGGAGTGGCTGCGGGCGGGCGCGATCCGCTTCCCGCACACCCGGGTCGCGGGCATCGAACGGGCTCCGGAGGCGTTGGAGGAGTTGGTGCGCGGGCGGCACTTCGGCACGGTGATCGTGGACGTGTAGCCGCCTGCCGGTGGACGAAGGAGGCCAGGGATGCGGACCGGGTGGGCGGACCCAGAAACGGACGCGGGCGCGGGCGCGTACGCAGAAACGGGCGCGGGCGCGGACGCGGGCAGCGGCACGGGCTCGGCAGCCACCGTGGCGGCGGCCGCGGGCGGGCCGGAGGGCGGCGGCACCGCACTGCTGCGGATCGGCGACGCGGCGGCCGCGGCCGGCACCACCCCGCGCGCGCTGCGCTTCTACGAGCAGCGCGGCCTGCTGCCCACCCCGGCGCGTACGGCCTCGGGCCAGCGGCAGTACGGGCCCGCGGACGTGGCCCGGGTCCGCATCATCCGCGACCTGCTGGCGGCGGGCTTCACGGTCGCCGACCTGCGCGGGCTCGCGCCCCGGATGCACCTGCTGCTCGACGGGGGGCCGATGCCGGTGTGCGTGCCCGAGCCCGGCGGCGTCGTCGCGCTGCGGCTGGCCGCGCTCGACGCGGAGATCGACCGCCTGACCCGGCTGCGGGCCCGCCTCACCCACCTCCTGGCGGGCGGGCCGCCGCCGGGCGCCCGTGCCTGACCGGTCGGGCGGCCGGCGGTACCCCGTGAACGGCGGCAGGCGTCAGCTCGGCTCGGGGAGAGGGCCGAGGCGGGCGGCGACGCGTTCGCGCAGCAGCAGGTATTCCGGCCAGCGGCGGGGCAGCGGGCCGGGCGGGCGCTCGACGGCGCGGGGGGCGCCGACGGTCTGGCCGCGGCGGAACTGCTCCTGGGTGAGGTCGAGTTCGACGCCGCTGGGCAGCCGGTTCCACCAGTGGTAGCCGTGCTGGGTGCCGGCTATGTGGACCTCGCCGACGAGGAGGCTGCCGCCGAAGAGGTCGTGCACGAGCAGCGTCGTGATGTCGCAGTGGCCGCAGGAGGGGTTGTCCGGCCGCCAGTCGGCGAGGTCGTCGGGCGAGCAGGTGTCGTCGGCCCAGCTCGCACGCAGGGCGCGATCGAGGTCCAGCAGGCTCCAGGAGGTCATGCCGCCAGCATCGCAGCACCCTCTGACAATCGGCTCAGGTGCCGCGGAGCCGCCCCGGCCGACGCTTCGCTCGTGCGGGTGGTTTGAACTCCGGCCTCATTGACGGGTGGTGAAACGCCCCCGCACCATGTCGGAAACCCATGACCTCCGGAGGCGGACCGCCAGGCGCGAACTGTAAACGTTTACCGGCCGGTTGGGCGCCGTCCCGGCCCGTCCGCCGGACCAGCGAAGGGACCGCCATGACGACTTCCGCCGGACCGCCGACCGTCGAGACGATCGCCACGCGGGCGGGGGTGTCCGTCGCGTCGGTGTCCAGAGTGCTCAACGGGCACGGCGCGCGCCCGAACACCGTCCGCCGGGTCCGGCAGGCCGCCTCCGAACTGGGGTACGTCCCCAACGGCGTGGCCAGATCGCTCAAGGGCGGCCGTACCCGGCAGCTCACCTTCGCGCTGCCGGACGTGGGCAACCCGGTGTACGCCGCGATGGTCCGCCGGATACAGGCGGCCGCGAAGCCGGCGGGTTACCGGCTGCTGCTGCACGCCACCGACGCGGTGGCGGCGGACGAGCTGGACGTGGTGCGCGCCCTGGCCGACCGGACCAGCGACGGCCTGATCCTGGTGCCGATCCGGGTCACGGCCGAGCATCTGCGGGTGCTGGCCGACGCGGCGGGCCCGGTCGTCGTCATCGGGTCGCTGCCCGACGGGGCGCCGGTGGACAGCGTGCGAGCGGACTCGGTGACGGGCGCGGTCCTCGCCGTCCGGCACCTGCTGGCCTCGGGGCGGCGGCGGATCGCGTTCGTGGGCGGCCCGGCGGACACCGTCCCCGGCCGCAACCGCGCGCTGGGCTACCGCATCGCGCTGGAGGAGGCCGGGCTCGCCCTCGACCCGGCGCTCACCGCCACCACCGAGTTCGGCATCGCGGCCGGCGCCGCCGCCACCCGCCGCCTGCTGGACGCCGACCCGGACATCGACAGCGTCCTGTGCGCCAACGACCAGCTCGCGCTGGGCGCGGTGCACGCCGCCCTCGACCGGGGCCTGCGCGTCCCCGACGAGCTGGCCGTGGCCGGGATGGACGACAGCGAGCTGGCCCGCGCCGGCCGCCCCGCGCTGACCAGCGTGGACCTCGGCGCGGCCGAACGCGGCCGGATCGCGGCCGAGATGCTGCTGGCCCGGCTCGGCGGCGGCCGGCACCCGGTGCGGTGCGCGACGGTGGCGCCGCGGCTGGTCGTCCGCGGCTCGACCGCCGCCTCGGCGGGGCGCGCGTCGTGAGCGCCGAGGCGATACCGCGGCGCGGGGCCGGCCGGAGCGCCGGCACTCCCCCGCCGCGTACCCGGGCCGCGCGCCGTCGCGTGCTCGGCCTGGACCGCGACGCCTGGTTCCTGCTGCTGCCCGCGCTGGTCCCGGTGCTGGTGCTGAGCGTCGGCCCGCTGCTGTACGGGATCGCGCTGGCCTTCACCGACGCCCAGTCCGGCGTCACCCACGCCACCGCGTTCACCGGCGTCGACAACTTCCGGGAGCTGCGGCTGGACTCGCTGTTCTGGCAGTCGTTCCGGATCGGGCTGCTGTGGGCGGTGTGCGTGACCGCCGTGCAGTTCCTGCTGTCGCTGGGCCTGGCGGTGCTGCTCGACCAGGACCTGCGGCTGCGCTGGCTGGCCCGGACCCTGGCGCTGGTGCCGTGGGCGATGCCGGAGGTGGTCGTCGGCATCATGTGGCGGCTGGTCTACCACCCGGACGCGGGCATCCTCAACACCACGCTGCGCGGCCTGCACCTGACCGACGGCACCACCGACTGGCTGGCGAGCCTGTCGCTGGCGCTGCCCGCGGTGGTCGTGGTGGGCGTGTGGGCGGGCATGCCGCAGACCACGGTGGTGCTGCTGGCCGGCCTCCAGAACGTACCGCCGGAGCTGCGCGAGGCGGCCGCCCTGGACGGGGCCGGGGCCTGGCGGCGGTTCACCGCGGTGACGTGGCCGGCGCTGCGGCCGGTGGCGCTGTCGGTCACCGCGCTGAACTTCATCTGGAACTTCAACTCCTTCGGCCTGGTCTACGTGCTGACCGGCGGCGGGCCCGGCGGCAAGACGGAGCTGCCGATGCTCTTCGCCTACGACGAGGCGTTCCGCTACGGCCAGTTCGGCTACGCGGCCGCCATGGGGCTGGTGATGGTCGCGGTGATCGCCGTGCTGCTGGCCGTCTTCCTGCGCAACCGCCTGACCGAGGAGGACTCATGAGCGCGACCGACACGGCCGGTCCGGCCGCCGTACCGCCGCGGGCCGCCGCCCCGCGCGCTCCTTCGCGCGCCGGGCGGCGCACCGCACGCCGCCGGGCGGGGCGCGCCGGGCAGTACCTGGCGCTGCTGTGCTACCTGGTCTTCCTCGCCTTCCCGCTGCTCTGGCTGGTCTCCACCGCGTTCAAGTCGCCGCGGGAGCTGGGCTCGGTGCACCCGACGTGGCTGCCGCGGCACCCCACGCTCGGCAACTTCCGCGCCGCCTTCGACCAGCAGCCGCTGCTGCACGCCGCGCTCAACAGCCTGCTGGTGGCCGGGGGCGCCGCGCTGGTGTCGGTGGCCGTCGCGGTGCCGGCCGCCTACGCGATGGTGCGGTTCCGCTCGGCGGTCAGCCGGGCCGGCACCGCCTGGGTGCTGGTCAGCCAGATGTTCCCGCTGGTGCTGGTGGTCATCCCGCTGTTCATGGTGCTGAAGAACCTGCACCTGGTCGACTCCCGGCTCGGCCTGGGCCTGGTCTACGTGGTGTGGACGCTGCCGTTCGCGCTGTGGATGCTCCAGGGCTACGTCAGGGCGGTGCCGGTCTCCCTGGAGGAGGCCGCCGCGATCGACGGGTGCGGCCGGGCCCGCACCCTGCGCAGCGTGGTGCTGCCGCTGCTGGCCCCGGGCCTGGTGGCCACGCTGATGTTCTCCTTCGTCACTGCCTGGAACGAGTTCTTCTTCGGTCTGGTCCTGCTCAAGTCCCCGGAGAAGCAGACGATGTCGGTGATCCTGACGCACTTCCTGGGCGCCGAGGGCGCCGCCGACCTCGGCCCGCTCGCCGCCGCGTCGGTGCTCGCCACGCTGCCGAGCCTGCTGTTCTTCGCCCTGCTGCAAAGGCGCCTGGCCGGTGCCGTGACGGCCGGGGCGGTGAAGGGCTGATGCGCCGCCGTACTCTCCTGGCCGCCACCGCCGCGACCTCCGCCACGGCCGGCGCGGGGCCGCTGCTGTCGGGCTGCGGGGCGGACGCCGGCTCCGGTGTGCCGCGGCTGGACTTCCTGTCGCTGGCCTGGCAGGCGGAGTCGGTCGCGGCGAACAAGGCGCTCGTCGCGCAGTGGAACGCGCGGCGCCCGCAGGTGCGGGTCCGCTACGTGCAGGGCAGTTGGGACGACGTCCACGACCAGCTGCTGACGTCCTTCGAGGGCGGCGCGGCGCCGGATGTCATCCATGACGAGGGCGTCGACCTGACCGACTTCGGCTCCGGCGGCTACCTCGCCGACCTGACCGGCCTGCTGCCCGCGGGCCTGAAGAGCCGTATCCCGCAGCGCAGCTGGGACACCGCGCGGTTCGGCGGCGCGCTGTACGGGGTGCCCTTCCTCCAGGAGCCGAAGGTGCTCCTGGCCAACCGGACGCTGCTGGCCGCGGCGGGCATCCGGCTGCCGGCCGCCGACCGGCCGTGGACCTGGCAGGAGTTCGAGGACATCTGCCGGGAGCTGTCCCACCACGGCGGCGGCGCCGAGCGCTACGGCACCGCCTGGCCGATGCGCTCGCCGGTCAGCCTGACGCTGAACCTGGCGCTGACCGACGGCGGCCGCGTCCTCTACAAGGACCAGGGCAGCGGGCGCACCGAGGTACGGTTCGGCGCGGCGGACTCCGCGTTCGCCGAACTGGTGCGCCGCCAGGTCGGGACCGACCGCTCCGCGCCCGCGAGCGCGCTGGCGCTCGGCGGCGGCGACCTGCTGCCCGGGTTCTTCGCCGGGCGGTACGCCATGCTGCCGCTGGGCTTCTCCTACCGGCAGCAGGTCCAGCAGCAGGCGCCCGCGCACTTCGACTGGGTCACCCTGCCGCTGCCGGCCGGCCGCGGCGCGCCCGACGGCGGGCGGGCCCAGGGGGTCAGCCCGCAGACGCTGTCGGTGGCGAAGTCCTGCAAGCACCAGCAGGCGGCGGTGGAGTTCATCGACTTCCTGACGCAGACCCCGCACCTGGTGCGGCTCGCCCAGGGCGACTGGATGCCGCCCACCGGCACCGCGGCGCTGCGCGACCCGTCGCTGACCACCGCGGAACTCGGGTGGGCCACCGGCATGGCGGTCGCGCGGCACCTCACCGCGTCCCCCGCGCTGAGCATGCGCGGCTACCCCGAGTGGTCCGACAAGATCGCCACGCCCGCGCTCCAGCAGTACTACAACGGCGCGATATCGCTGGACACGCTGCGCCGCAAGCTCGTCCGGGACGGCAACCGGGTGTTCGAGCGGTACCGGAGTTGACGGGGCGGCGCGCCCCGTCCGCGGGGCGCGCCGCACCCACCCGCACCGCCCCGTGCCACCCACCGCCGCCCACCGCCGCACCGTTGCCGTGTCCCCCGCCTCTCCACTCCCTCACTCCCCCACCACCCGCACCACCGGCAGGACCTCACCAGGAAGCGGCACCCATGAGCACAACTCCCGCCCCCTCCAGCGGTTCCGACGCCCCCCACGCCCCCGACCCCCGCCCCGCGCCCCTCAGCCCCCGTGACCACGCGCGCGGCGCGCTGACCGGGCTGGCCGTCGGCGACGCCCTCGGGGCGCCCGCCGAGAACATGAAGCCGTCGCAGATCCGGCGCCGCTGGGGCCGGATCGAGGACTTCGTCCGCGACGACCCGGCCGGCACCGACGACACCGAGTACGCGATCCTGTCCGCCCTGCTCCTCGTCCACTACGGCGCCGCGCTCACCGCCCGCGACGTGGAGGCGGCCTGGCACGTGTGGATCGCCGACCGCGACGAGGGCCCCTTCCGCGGCGCCGGGTTCAGCGAGCGCGGCACCCTGGAGAACCTGCGCCGCGGCCTGGCCTCGCCCATCACCGCGCAGCACCGCCACGCCTGGAGCGACGGCCTGGCGATGCGCGCGACCCCGTACGGCGTCCACGCGGCGGGGCGGCCCGCCGAGGCCGCGCGGCTGGTCGCGATCGACGGCACCGTCAGCCACGAGGGCGAGGGGATCTACGGCGGCCAGGCCGTCGCCGCCGGGGTGGCCGCGGCCATGTCGGGCGGGGACTGCGCGGCGGTGATCACCGCCGCGCTGTCGGTGGTGCCCGAGGACTCCTGGACGGCACGCTCGCTGCGGCGGGCGGTGACCGTGGCGCGCCGGGTCCGGCGCGATCCGGCGCTGAGCGTGCTCGACCGGGAGCGGGCGCTGCGCTCGGCCGTCGTGATCGGCGGCTACCCGTGGACGGACCTGGCGCCGGAGGCGGTGGGCCTGGCGTTCGGCGCGTTCGCGCTGGCCGACGGCGAGTTCACCGGCTCGGTGCTCACCGCGGTCAACATGGGCCGCGACGCCGACACCACGGCGGCGCTGGCCGGGGCGCTGGCCGGCTCGGTCGGCGGCCTCGGCGCGATCCCCGCGCGCTGGTCGGCGGCGATCGGGCCGGTGACCGGCAGCTGCCTGCCGGCCATGGCGGGCTACCACGTGCGGGACATCGCCGACCTCCTCACCCCCGCCGATCCGCTCCCCGGGCAGCGGCCCGCGCCTGCCGCCCGGGTCGCCTCGTGAGCGCCGCGCGGCCCCCGGTGTCCCTGGACCGGGCGGACACCGGGCGCGGCGGCCGGGTCGAGGGGCTGCTGCTGGGGCTGGCCGCGGGCGACGCCGCCGGATGGCCCGCCGCCCGGCACCGCGCCGCGCGGATGCCGGAGTGGACCCGGCGGCTGACCCGCGAGCTGGACACGTTCGCCGAGCAGTACGCCACCACGACACTGCCGGTGCCGATCGCCCTCAACCAGCCGCCGGAGCCCCTGCGGCTGGGGCCGTCCGACGACGCGGAGTGGGCGGCGTTCACCGCCGAGTCGGTGCTGTCCGCGCGCGGCGCGCCGCTCAGCGACCTCAGCCGCGACCGCCGGGTGCGGGCCGCGGTGGACCTGGCGTGGATGTCGCTGGCCGCGGAGATCTCCTCGGCGGCGGCGCGCGCGTCGGAGGTGGAGTCCGCGGTGGTGCCGCTGCGCGCCCGGATCTCGGTCCGGGCCGGGCTCGGCAACCTCGCGACCGGGCTGCGGCCGCCCGCCACCGGCCACGACAACCCGCACTTCTTCGACGACGCGGCGTGCGGGCGCGCCTGCGTGCTGGCGGTGGTGCACCCCGGCGACCCGGCGGCCGCCGCGGACCTCGCGGAGTACGACGCCCGGTACACGCAGGACGGCGACGGGGTTCATGGTGCCCGGGCGATGGCCGCGGCCGTCTGCCTCGCGCTGGCCGGCGCGGGCGCCGCGGACTGCGTACGGGCCGCGCTGCGCGAGCTGCCGGACGGTTCGGAGATCTCCCGCAACGCCGAGCACGCGGTCGCGCTCGCCCGGGCCGCCCGCGCGGCCGGACCCGGCGGCCGCGGGCGGGCGTTCGGCCTGGTCCCGCTGCTGGAGCACCAGATCGTGGACCACGTGTACAGCTACGGCATCGCCGCCGCGGAGACCGTGCCGGTGGCGCTGGCCCTGGTGCTGGCGGCCGACGGCGCGGTGGCCGAGGCGGTCCCGGCGGCGGCCTGCCTGTCGCGGGTGGCGGACTCCGCGCCCGCGCTGGCCGGGGCGCTGGCCGGCGCGCTCGGCGGCGGTGCCGGGGTGCCCGGCTCCTGGCGGGAGGCGTGCCGGACCCTGCCGGGCTGTGCGCTGCCCCGGCTGGCGGGCACCGACCTGGTGCGGCTGGCCGCGCAACTGGCCGGCCCCGGGCCGGAGTCGGGACCGGCGCCGTACGGAGACGGGGACGGGGACGCGGGCGGGTACGGCGCGCCGGGCCCGCCACCGTACGCCCGCGGGCCGCGCCCCGCCCCGTATCCCGTCCCGCGCACCGACCGCAGCGACCGCACCGACCGCACGGAAGGACCCGGACACCATGACACCCACTCTTGAGGACCGCGTCACCGGCTGCCTCGTCGGCGCCGCGGTCGGCGACGCGCTGGGCGGCCCGGTCGAGGGCCTGGCACCCGAGCAGATCACCGCGCGGCACGGCGGGCGGGTGCGGGGCGTCGTCGGCCCCTACCACGCGCAGTGGCGCACCGCGCGGCCGATCGCCCCGTACCACAAGGGCGACGGGCACGTCACCGACGACACCCTCATGACGCACGCGCTGGTCCGGGTCTACGCGAAGGTCCGCGACCACCTCGACGCGTACAGCGTCGCCGACCACCTGGTGCCCGACCTCATCGGCACGCCGCGCTGGATTCCCGAGCTGGAGGCCGAGGCGCTGCCGCTCCAGCGGGTCTTCCTCGCCGAGAAGTGGATCGTGGCGCGGCTGCACTACGGCCATGTCGACCCGCGCGAGGCGGGCGTCGGCAACATCGTCAACTGCGGTGCCGCGATGTACATGGCGCCGGTCGGCGCGGTCAACGCGGCCAACCCGGCCGGTGCCTACGCCGAGGCGCTGGAGGTCGCCGCGCCGCACCAGTCCTCCTACGGGCGGGAGGCGGCGGGGGTGTTCGCCGCCGCCGTGGCCGCGGCCTTCCTGCCCGGCGCCACCGCCGCGTCCGTCGCCGAGGCCGCGCTCGGCCTGGCGAAGGACGGCACCCGGGCGGCGATAGCGGCGGTGTGCGAGCGGGCGGCGGGGTTCGGCGACTGGGAGGAGGCGCTGGGGCCCCTGCGGGAGGCGGTCGCGCCCTTCGACACCGTCGGGCCGCGCTACCGCGAGCCGTCGCTCGGCGCCCGCCGCCCCTCGCGCCTGCACGCCATCGAGGAACTGCCCATCGCCCTGGGCATGCTGCTGGTGGCGCAGGGCGCGTACGAACCCGCGGTCCTCGGCTGCGTCAACTACGGCCGCGACTGCGACTCCATCGCCACGATGTGCGGGGCGCTGGCCGGCGCCCTGGGCGGCTGCGCCGCCGTACCGGCCGCCTGGGCCGATCAGGTCGCCCGCGCCAGCCGGCTCGACCTGCACGCCCCCGCCGCGGGCCTGGCCGCCGTCACCCGGGAGGTCTTCGCGCGCGACACCGCCCGCCGCCGCGCCCACGAAGCCGCCTTCGCCGACCTGGCAGGCCCGCGATGACGCCGGACGCGGGGGCGCTGCGGTTGACGTGGGTGCAGGTGGAGGACCTGGTCGGGCACGAGCTGCGGCAGTCCGCGCAGGAGGGCCGCGAGGTGGCGGCGCTGCGGGAGCGCTGGTCGGCGGCGGGCGGGGCTGCGGCGCCGGAGCGGGCGGGGGCGTCGCCGGGGCCGGCGGCGCCGGGCCTGCGCGAGCTGGCGGCGCGGCTGCTGGACGAACTGGCGGCGCTGCCCTCGCCGTTGGCCGATCGGGAGCCGACGGAGTGGGCGCAGATCCGGGCGGCGGCAGGCAGCCCGCCTGCCGCGTCCTGGGCCGGTTGCCCGGAGCGGCTCGCCGAGCGGCTGGAGGCGGGCTGGACGGGCCGGGCGGCGGGCTGCCTGCTGGGCAAGCCGGTGGAGAAGCTGCCGCTGGCGGGTATCCGGGCGATCGCGCGGTCCACCGGGAACTGGCCGCTGCGCGGCTACTTCACCGCGGTGGGCCTGGACCCGGCGCTCGCCGCCCGCCACCCGTGGAACCGCCGCAGCCGCGCCACGTCGCTCGCCGAGAACATCGACGGGATGCCCGAGGACGACGACCTGGACTACCCGCTGCTGAACCTGATGCTGCTGGAGCGGCACGGCCACGGCTTCGGCACGGCGGACGTGGCGCGGCTGTGGCTGGACGAGCTGCCCGCGGGCCGTACGTTCACCGCCGAGCGGATCGCGTACCGGAACCTGCTGGCGGGGCTGGTGCCACCGCGCACCGCGAGCTGGCGCAACCCGTTCCGGGAGTGGATCGGCGCCCTGATCCGCGCGGACGTCTTCGGCTGGACCCGCCCGGGCGACCCGGCCGCGGCGGCGGCCGAGGCGTGGCGGGACGCGGTGCTCAGCCACCGCGCGAACGGCGTGTACGGGGCGATGTTCGCCGCCGCGGTGGTGGCGCGGGCGGCGGGGGGCGGCGCGGACGTGCACGCGTGCCTGGCCGCCGGGCTCCAGGTGGTGCCGCCGGAGTCGCGGCTGGCCGGCGCGGTACGGCTCGGCATCGACCTGGCCCGGGCCGAGCCGACGGGCACCGTCGCGGGCTTCGAGGCGGTCGTGGACGCGCTGCACCGGCGTTTCCGGCACCACCACTGGGTGCATGTGCTGCCCAACGCGGCGCTGCTCGCCGCGGCCCTCACGCACGCCGACGGCGACTTCACCGGCGCCGTCTGCCGTGTGGTGTCGGGTGGTTGGGACACCGACTCCAACGGGGCGACGGCCGGTTCGGTGACCGGGCTGCTCGCCGGTTCGGCCGCCGCGCTGCCCGCCGCCTGGACAGCGCCGCTGGACAACCGCCTGGCCAGCACCGTCGCCGGTTTCGACGGCATCGGCTTCGACGCGCTCGCCCGCCGTACCGCCGCCGTGGCCGTCCTGCCGCCGCCCGCACCGACCCCACCGGAGCGCCGCACGCCCGCACCGGCACCGCCGGAGCGCCGCACGCCCGCCGGCGGCCCCGCCTCCCCCACCGGCACGCGCCCGGCGGTCACGCTCGTCCTACCGGCGGCGCACCCCGGCCCGCCGGAGCGCCGCGCACCCGCACCCGGCGACTTCGAGGAAGGCACCTGATGAGCAGCGATCCGATCGTTCCGGCCGAGCGGCCGGAGCCGCCCGAACGCCCCGGGAGCCGCGGGCGGGCCCGCATCGTGGTGATGGGCAGCGCCAACATGGACCTGGTCGCCTACACGCGGGTGGCGCCCGCCCGCGGCGAGACCGTCACCGGCGAGACGTTCCGCACCGTGGCCGGTGGGAAGGGCGCCAACCAGGCGGTCGCGGCCGCGCGGGCGGGCGGCGTGGTGGCGTTCGTGGGCGCGGTGGGCGACGACGACTTCGGGCCGCGGCTGCGCGCGGCGCTCGACGGCGCCGGGGTGGACACCGCCGCGCTGCGCACGGTGCCCGGCCCGAGCGGCATCGCGCACATCGTGGTGGACGGCGAGGGCCACAACGCGATCGTGGTGGTGCCGGGCGCGAACGGCACCGTCACGGGGCTGGCCGCGGGCGACGAGGAGGTGGTCGCGGCGGCCGGTGCGCTGCTGCTCCAGCTCGAACTGCCGCTGGCCGGTGTGCTGGCGGGTGCGCGGGCCGCGCACCGGCACGGCGTGCGGACGGTGCTCACACCCGCGCCCGCCCAGCCGCTGCCGGACGAACTCCTCGCGGTGACCGGCCTGTTGGTACCCAATGAGCACGAGGCCGCCGCGCTCACCGGCCGCGGTGACCCGCGGTCGGCGGCCCGCGCGCTGCTCGACGCGGTGCCCGAGGTGGTGGTGACGCTGGGCGCGGCGGGCTGCCTGTACGCCGCGCGCGGCCGGGAGCCGCTGGCGGTGGCCGCGCTGCCCGCGAAGGCGGTGGACACCACCGCGGCCGGTGACACGTTCGTCGGCGCGCTGGCGGTCGCGCTCGGCGAAGGGCGGCCGGTGCGGGACGCGTTGGCGTGGGCGACGGCGGCGTCCGCGCTGTCGGTCGAACGCGAGGGCGCGTCGTCGTCGATGCCGGTGCGCGCGGAGATCGACGCGCGGGCGGGCGGCGGCCGTACCCGCCCATGAGCTTGCGCGGCCGCGAACCGCCACCCACGAACCGCTACCCATGAACCGCCACCCACGAGCCGCGTACCCCACGAGTGAGGATCGGCGGCCGGGCGAACCCGCCGGCCGCCGAAGCACGGTGAACGAAGCCGAGGTGATTTCCATGGACCACCCCCGACTCCCCCGTCCCCCCGCCGCGCACCCGGCCGTACCCGCGGCCGCCCCCGTACCGCCGCCCAGGCCGGCGCCGTCCACCGCCGCCGCGGCCGAACCACCGCTGCCCTGCGGTCCGTTGACGGGCATACGGGTCCTGGACCTGGCCACGCTCTTCGCCGGGCCGAGTGCGGCCACCCTGCTGGGCGACTTCGGCGCCGACGTCGTCAAGGTGGAGCACCCGCGGCGGCCCGACCCCTCCCGCGGCCACGGCCCGAGCAAGGACGGGGTGGGCCTGTGGTGGAAGCACCTCGGCCGCAACAAGCGCACCATGACCCTGGACCTGTCCACCCCCGGCGGCCGGGACGTGCTGCTGCGGCTCGCCGCGTCCGCGGACGTGGTGATCGAGAACTTCCGCCCGGGCACGCTGGAGCGCTGGGGCCTGGGCTGGGAGCGGCTGTCGGCGGCGAACCCGCGGCTGGTGCTGGCACGGGTGACGGCCTTCGGGCAGTTCGGACCGTACGCCCGGCGGCCGGGCTTCGGCACCCTCGCCGAGGCGATGAGCGGCTTCGCGTCGGCGACCGGCGAGCCGCAGGGCCCGCCCACGCTGCCGCCGTTCGGCCTCGCCGACGCCGTGGCCGGGCTGGCCGCCGCGTACGCGGTGCTGGCCGCGCTGACCGGCCGGGAGCGCACGGGCGCGGGCCAGGTGGTGGACCTGGCGATCATCGAGCCGATGCTCGCGGTGCTCGGCCCGCAGCTGATCTGGTACGACCAACTCGGCTATGTGCAGCCGAGGATGGGCAACCGGTCCACCAACAACGCGCCGCGCAACACCTATCGGACCGCCGACGGCGCGTGGCTGGCGGTGTCCTCCTCCGCGCAGTCGGTCGCGGAGCGGGTGGTACGGCTGGTGGGGCGGCCGGAGTTGGCGGCGGAGCCCTGGTTCGGCACCGGCGCCGGACGGGCCGCACACGCCGACGAGATCGACGCGGCGGTCGGCGGCTGGATCGCCGCGCACGAACGGGCCGAGGTGGTCGCGGCGTTCGAGGCCGCGCAGGCCGCGGTCGCGCCGGTCTACGACGTGCGCGACGTGCTCGCCGACCCGCAGTACGACGCGCTGGGCACCGTAGCGTCGGTGGACGACGCGGAGTTGGGGCCGATACGGATGCAGAACGTGCTCTTCCGGCTCTCCGGCACCCCCGGCACGATCCGCTGGACCGGCCGCCCGCACGGCGCGGACACCGACGCCGTACTGGCCGAACTCGGCCTGGACTCCCGGGAGATCGCCGCGCTGCGGGCGCAGGGCGCGCTGTGACCGCGGGACTTGGCGCGGCGCGGGTGGCCGTGGCGGCGCCGGAACCCGACGACGGCCTCCTCCTGACCTGGCTCTACGCCCCCGGGGACCGGCCCGAGGTGGTCGCGAAGGCGCTGCGCTCGGGCGCGGACGTGGTCGTGGTGGACCTGGAGGACGCCGTCGGCCCCGCCCGCAAGGCGTACGCCCGGGCCGCCACCGCGGAACTGCTCACCGCTCCGCGGCCGGGCCCGCCCCGGGTGCATGTCCGGCTCAACGCCCTCGGCAGCCCGCTGTGCGCGGCGGACCTGGCGGCGCTCGCCGGGCGGCCGGGCCTGGACGGGCTGCGGCTGCCGAAGGTCGGCGGGCCCGGCGACGTGGCGGCCGTACGGCGGCGGTACGGCGAGGTGGCCGGGAGCGCGGCCCGGCTGCCCGGCCTCTACCCGCTGCTGGAGTCGGCGCTCGGCGTGGAGAACGCCTTCGCCGTGGCCACCGCCGACCCGGCGGTGCGCGGCCTGGCGCTGGGCGAGGCCGACCTGCGCGCCGATCTCGGCGTGGCCGGGGAGGACGCGCTCGCCTGGCCGCGGGTGCGCACGGTGGTGGCCGCCCGCGCGGCCGGGCTCGCGCCGCCCGCCCAGTCCGCGTATCCGGACGTGCGCGACCTCGACGGCCTCGCCGCGTCCTGCCGCCGCGGCCGGGACCTCGGCTTCCTCGGCCGCACCGCTCTCCACCCCCGCCAACTCCCGGTGATAGCCCGCGCCTTCCTGCCCCCACCCGACGAAGTGGCCGCCGCCCGCGAGATCGTGGCCGCGGCCGCCGCCCACCCCGGCGCGCTCGCCCTGCCCGACGGGCGGTTCGTCGACCCGGCAGTGGTGGCCGGCGCCCACCGCGTCCTCGCCCTCGCCGCCCGCGCGGAGCGCTACGGGTGAACGGCCGCCGAGGCGCACCTTCTCCTCGCCTGGCCCGCGCCCCACCGCGTCGCGCACGACCTGCCACGGGGGCGCGGGGCGTCGGCCAGGTCATCTCACGTCGCCCTCGGGCCGGTCGGCCCGACGAGGCGATCGCCGGACAGCAGCGTGCCTGCTTGCTTGACATGCCGTAGGACAGGTGAGACTTCCATGCTCTGCAGGCCAGGCAGGCCGCCGATGCGCTCCGACGTGAACTCGAAGAGTTCGTCGAGGTTGCGGCAGTGGGCGACGGCATGGATGTTGTACGGGCCGGAGATGGCCGCGGCGAAGGCGATCTCGGGTTCTCGGGCCAGCGCGCGTCCGGCCTTCTTCACCTCTGCCGGGTGCACGCGCAGCCACAGGTTGGCCCGTGCGTGATAGCCCAGGGCTGCCGGGGCGATCTCGACGTCGATGTGGACGACGCCTTGCAGGAGCAGGACGCGCAGGCGGCGGGATACCCGACCCGGGGTGGAGTCCGCCGCTGCGGCGAGGTCGACGAGACTGGCCCGGCCGTCCGCGGTGAGCACGTCGAGGACCTTCTCGTCCTCGGCGGTGAGGTCTGCGGGGGCGTCCGTGACGGCCGGAGACTCGGTGAACGGAGGGAGGTCGCCTCCGAGCACCGCTTCCTCCTGAGGCGTCAGCGTGCCCTGGAGCGCGGCCCAGTAGTGGCCGCGGCCTCCCATGAACTGGCGGAGCATCGCGAAGGCGTTGATGTCGAGTACCGCCGCTGTGCGCGGCAGCCGCCGGCCGAGGAGTTCTTCCCGCTGCGCCTGGTCCCGTGACTGCGTCGCGCAGGTGACTTCGGAGCCGGCCGCGCCCAGAGCCACCCAGTTGACGTCGTCCCGCTTGGCGAGGGCGCCCGCGATCGCCGCTGCGCTGCCGGGCCGGCAGCGCAGGCGTACCAGCCATCTGCTCTGCCCCAGCGCGCCCGGATTGACGACGCCGACGACGCGGATGACGCCGTCGGCGTGCAGGCGCCGATACCGGCGCCTGACGGTGCCCTCGGTGAGGCCGAGCGCCACTGCCATCGAGGCGAAGGAGGCTCTCGGAGCGACCTGGAGTGCGCGAACGATACGCACGTCATCGGACTGGATTGCGATGGATTCACGCATTGAGGTACCGGCCATGGCACAAATCCTACAAATCGGCCGCTCTGGATCACGCCTTCGGCAGGGCACTGAGCAGACTTGTCGCGTACCGCTGAAGAGCCACAGCAGTGCTGGACACCGGTGCCGCCCCGAGGCGGCCTCGATCAAGGACGCACGAAGTGAGCTCGCCACACAACAGAACGGAGATGACGCTGGATGTCATCGACTGACACCCCGCAGCACATGCCGACCGCCCTCATCGTCGGGGCCTCGCGCGGCCTCGGCCACGCCATGGCGGCCGAATTCCTCGGCCGCGGGTGGAACGTCATCGGCACGGTCCGCGACGCCTCGGCGCGAACGCTCCTGCACGATCTCGCAGACCGGGCCGAGGGCCGCGTCACCGTCGAGTACCTCGACATCAACGAGCCCGACCACCTCGCGCCCCTGCGCGCGCGTCTTGCGGACCGACGGCTTGACCTGCTCTTCGTCAACGCCGGCACCACGAACAACGAGGAGACGCCCATCGGCGAGGTGGCGGCGGACGATTTCGTGGAGGTGATGATCACCAACGCCCTCAGCCCCATGCGCGTCATCGAGGCGCTCGAGGACCTGGTGTCCCCCACTGGCCTGATCGGGGCGATGTCGTCCGGGCAGGGCAGCATCACGAACAACACGACGGCCGGCCGCGAGGTCTACCGGGGAAGCAAAGCGGCCTTGAACATGTTCATGCGCAGCTTCGCCGTCCGGCAGGCCGCGACCCAGCGCGGTTTCGCCCTCCTGGCACCGGGCTGGGTCCGCACCGCGCTCGGCGGGCCGGGCGCTCCCTACACCGTCGAGGAGAGCGCCCCGCTGCTCGTGGACGTCCTGCTGTCCCAACTGGGCACGCCCGGTCTGGCGTATCTGGACCGCTCGGGCCAGACCGTGCCCTGGTAGGCCGGCCGGCGCCTCATGACGTCCAGGCGGCCTGCGCGGCACCCGCCCCGCCGCTGTTGTGCAGGTGGACCAGGGGCAGGAACAGGTCGTCGACGATCGACCGGATGCGTGCGGGCCGAAGGGGTTCGGGGTCCAGCAGCAGGTCGTTGCGCACCAGGTCGAACGGCATGGCGAGCACCGCGGAGGGAATCCGTTCGAGGTCGATCTCACCGCGGTCGTGTGCGCGCTGGTAGAGGTCCTGGGTGAGCAGCGGCCGCCGGTCGCCGAAGATCCGGTCGCGCACCTGGGCGGGAGTGAGCCCGGTGCTGGCCAGGAGTCCGGAGAAGGCCGTGGCCGAGGCAAGGGCGAAGAAGCCGGCGCGGGCCTCGCCCATGACGCTCAGTGCGGCCAGCAGGTCACCGCGCAGGGAGCCGGTGTCGGGGATGTCGACGGGGTGGGTGTCCCGGTAGTGCCTGAGCGCGGCGAGCACGAGCTCGTCCTTGTTGGCCCAGCGGCGGTACAGCACGGATATCCCGGTACCGGCGCGGGCCGCGACGGACTCCATGGTGAGTTTCGCGAAGCCGGCCTGGGTCAGCTCGTCCCAGGCCGCGTCCAGCAGCGCGGCTTCCAGTTCGGGGCCGCGCCGGCGCCCGCGGGGCGGCTCGGTGGCAGGCAGGGGCATCCCACCAGTCTAGAGGAGGTTTGCATTCCTTATCGAGCCGCCCTACGCTCGTAAGAGAGGGATTCCTCTCTTATTCGTTCGGATCGCGCCGCGCGGGGCCCGAGCCACTACGAGAACGGCAACGAGCATGAGCACAGCGACAGGTACGCGTTCCACCTTTTTCGCGGACGCCCGGATGAACTCGATGACCCGGGCGATGCTCGGGCGGGTGTACACCGGCGCGGCGGACACCGGCGAGACGCTGACGACGATCGACCGCGTCACCGACGGCGACCTCGCCTCGTGGGCACGCGCGTGGGAGGCCACCGCCGCACGCGTCGCCGCGATCGGTGACGACTGCGTGCACCGCGGCCACCGGGTGAGCGGGCGCAACGCGCTCCTGCGCGCCGCGACCTACTACGCGGCGTGCGTCCTGGTGGCCGACGCGTGCGCGGAACCGGACGAGACCCGGTCGCGGACGTTCGCCGCGTACCGCCACTGCTGGGAGCGGTACCTCGGCCTCCTGGACAACCCGCCCGAGCCGCTGGAGATCCCGTACGAGGGCACCACGATGCCCGGCTGGTACTTCGCCGCACCCGGCGAAGGGTCCAAGCCGACGCTGGTGATGGTCAACGGCGCCGACGGCGCGGCGAGTTACCTGTGGCCCGGCTACGGCACCGAGGCGTCCGTACGCGGGTACAACGTCGTGGTCTTCGACGGGCCCGGCCAGCAGCGCATGCTGTTCGAGCGAGGCGTCCCCTTCCGGCCGGACTGGGAGCACGTCGTCACGCCGGTCGTCGACGCGGCGCTGCGGCTGCCGGGGGTGGACCCGGAGCGGCTCGCCCTCTACGCCGTCAGCCAGGGCGGGTACTGGGCCCCGCGCGCCCTGGCGTTCGAGCACCGGTTCAAGGCCGCGGTCATCGACGACGGTGTGGTCAAGGTGTCCGAGGCGTGGCATGCCGCGCTGCCGCCCGAGCCGAGGGAGCTTCTCGCGGCCGGTGACCGTGACGCCTTCAACGCCGCGATCGCACGCCTCCCGGAAGACGTCAGGCTGATGTTCACCTGGCGGGCCGGGCCGTACGGCTGCCCCAGCTTCTACGACACGTTCCTCGAGGCGGACCGCTACGAGATCACCCCGGAACTCGCCGCGCGGATCACGACGCCGGTACTGATCGCCGATCCCGATCAGGAGGGGTACTTCGCCGGCCAGCCGAGGCGGCTGTACGACATGCTCCGCGGCGAGAAGGCGCACGTCCGGTTCACCGAGGCCGAAGGGGCTGCCGGGCACTGCGAGCCGATGGCCCGGTCGCTTGCCGCACAGCGGTTCTTCGACTTCCTCGACGACCACGTCGGCCGCACCGACTCCGCCGCCGGTCCGAGCACACCAGGTGCCGTAGCGGCGCGGTAGGTTGGGCGGCGACCGGGTCGGCGAGGGAGCTGGGGGTGGCGGTGGTGGCGGGTATCCGGGTCGTGGTGTGCCTGCCGGCGGCGGCAGCCGGGGACCTGCGCGGGGCGATCGGGGTGGCGCTGGCACCGTTCCGGCTGGGGGAGGTGCCGCGGTGGCGCGGGATCTGGGACGAGTGGACGGTCCGCGGCGGCAGTGACGGCACCGGGTTCACAGCGCTGCCCGGGCACGCGGACGACCCCCGGCTGATCCATGACGACGACGGGTACGACGGGACGCCCCTGCCGAGCCCGCCCGGCCGGTGCGCGGGCGGCCCGCGCGGCCTGCTGGACCTCGCCGCCTTCCGCCTGCGCGCCCGCTGGCAGCCCGACCTGCTCACCCTTGACGGCTGGTGGATCGAGGACGGCCGCCATCCGCGGCACAGCAGCTGCGCCGGCGAGGAGTCCTGCCCGCACCTGGCGACCGGGGAGCGGTACGTGCGGGACTTCTACGGCCACTTGGAGGCGCAGCCGGCCGACACGCTGCTGGTCGCCCTGAAGTGCCACGGCTGACATTCGTGTGCCTGGTACGGCCCGCACCCCGCCGGCCCCGTCGGCACCGTACGTCTCAGGCGCCCCAACGGCCCTGGTCAGCCCGCCTGTTCGGCCCGTGAACGGCGAACCGGAGCGCCCGGGTCGGTAGTATCCCGCTGGGCGTCAGGCGTCGTGGGGAATGGGGGAGGCCGGACATGGCCCGTTGGAAAGCGCTGCCCGCGGAACTCGGCCCGGCGCCGTGCCGGCGGGTGGCGCGGCCGGGCGGACCCCGGCTGCTGCTGACGGTGGTGGTGTCCGCCGCGCTCGGCTCCGGGGTGACCGCGGTGGTGCTGCGGGCACAGCCCGCGAAGGCGGCGGCCGACCCCGCCACTCCCTCGGCCACCACCTTCCACGTCGGCTGTACGTCCTCCGCGTGCGACGGGCGCGACCCGGGCACCATGCTGTGCGGGGTCGGGCCCGAGACGCTGCTCCAGACGCAGACCCCGGCCGGCGCCGGTGCCGAGATCCGCTACAACCCGCTGTGCCGCGCCGCCTGGGCCCGGCTGTGGAACGTCGCCCCGGGCACCGCGGTGCGCCTGGCGGTCAGCGGCCACCCCGTCCAGCGGATGACCGTGCGCCACGCCCGCGACAGCGACCCCTTCGTCTACACCCCGCTCGTCGCCCTCCCCGGCCCCGGCATCCCCGTCCGCCTGTGCCTCACCGCCCCCGCCGCCCGGCACCCGAGCTGCTACTCCGCCGCCCTTCCGCGCTGACTCACGCCACCAGCAGCCGCAGGCCCAACTCGGCCGCGTCCAGGGCCACCAGGTCCCGGTTGCGCTCGGCCCAGCGCCCCGAGCCGAGGTCGTCGCGCAGCGCCCGCACCGCACGGCGCTCGGCCTGCGGGCCGACCCGCGTCCACACCGACACCGCCCGGCGCACGTGCTCGTCGAGATACGCCTCGGGCCGCCGCCAGTACGCCTCGAAGAAGCCGTCCGCGCAGTCCCACGGCACGAGCACCGGCTCCGCGCGGCCGCCGATCGCGCGGGTCAGGTCGGCCAGCGAGGGCCAGTCCACCAGCAGGTCGGCGAACTCGGGCAGGTAGTCGCGGGTGAGCCAGAACCGCTCCCGGCGGCCCGGGTCGCTCGCGTCGTACGTGAAGACCACCACCCGGCGCGCCACCCGCCGCATCTCACGCAGGCCCGCGATCGGGTCCCGCCAGTGGTGCACCGTGCTGAAGGCCATCGCGGCGTCGAAGGCGCCGTCGGGGAACGGCAGGTGCTCCGCGGCGGCGGCCACGCACGGCGCGGCGCCGGCCGGACGCTGCGCCCGCATCACCGCCGACGGCTCCACGGCGGTGACCTCGCGGTCCGGCGGTTCGTACGACCCGGTGCCGGCTCCGACGTTCAGGACGGTCCGCGCGTCGCCGAGCGCCTCCCACACGCGGGCCGCGATGCGCGGCTCGGTACGGCGGGTGGCCGGGTAGGCGGACCCGATGACGTCGTACAACTGTGCTCCGAACACTTCGAGTTGCTCCTCAGGTGTGGTCGCGATGCCCATGGCGCGCGCCTGGAGTTCCCGGTCGATGGCCGTCACCATGGCCGCGGCGCGGTCGCGCTGCTCCAGCAGCAGGCCGCGCAGCCGGCGCAGGTGCGCGACCGCGTCGGTGGCCGGGTCGTCGACGAGATCGGCGATCTCGCGCAGTCCGAAGCCCAGCCGCCGGTAGGCGAGCACCTCGCGCAGCCGTTCCACGTCACCGGCCGCGTAGGCGCGGTACCCGGCGGCGGTCCGCGCCGAGGGCACCACCAGGCCGATCTCGTCGTAGTGGTGCAGGGTCCGCACGCTCACGCCGGCCAGTTCGGCCACGCGCCCCACGGTCAGGTGTCCTGCGCCCAGGTGCTCTTCCACGCCCCCGACGATGCCCCCTCACGCCGCGTGAGGGTCAAGCCGCTGGGCAGGGCGAGGCCCGGGGCGGCGGCGCGCCGCCCTTGCGTTCCGGGGCGTGAAATGATTCATCGAAAATCGCCTCTCCCGTGTACCACACGCCTCGGCGCGGGGCGCGATGCGGCCGCCCCGAGGCTGATTCCACCTGCCGTAGAACGGTTACTCGATACCTTGACAGCGCTCCGGGGCGGACCTATCTTCGTGCCGTGAATCGATTCATTTCAAACCGTCAACGGAGGGTCGCCCATGCCTGAGCTGTCGGCGGTGAAAGCGGCGCTGCGGGCGCAGGTGATCGAGACCCCCTCATGGGGCTACGGCAACTCCGGCACCCGGTTCAAGGTGTTCGCCGAACCGGGCGTGCCCCGCGACCCGTTCGAGAAGCTCGACGACGCCGCGCAGGTGCACGCGGCCACCGGGGCGGCCCCGGTGGTCTCGCTGCACATCCCGTGGGACGCGGTGGACGACTACGCGGCGCTGGCCCGCCACGCGAAGGAGCGGGGCCTGCGGCTCGGCGCGGTGAACGCCAATGTCTTCCAGGACGACGCCTACCGGCTCGGCTCGGTCGCCAACCCGGACCCGAAGGTGCGCCGCAAGGCGATCGACCACCTGCTGGCCTGCGTCGACATCATGGACGCGACCGGTTCGCGCGACCTGAAGCTGTGGTTCGCCGACGGCACCAACTACCCGGGCCAGGACGACATCACCGCCCGCCAGGACCGGCTGGCCGAAGCGCTCGCCGAGGTGTACGCGCGCCTCGGCGACCAGCAGCGGCTGCTGCTGGAGTACAAGCTGTTCGAGCCGTCCTTCTACACCACCGACGTGCCGGACTGGGGCACCTCCTACGCGCACTGCCTCACCCTCGGCGAGCGGGCGCAGGTCGTGGTGGACACCGGCCACCACGCGCCGGGCACCAACATCGAGTTCATCGTCGCCTTCCTGCTGCGCCAGGGGAAGTTGGGCGGCTTCGACTTCAACTCCCGCTTCTACGCCGACGACGACCTGATGGCGGGCGCGGCCGACCCGTTCCAGCTCTTCCGCATCCTGCACGAGGTCGCCAGGAACGGCGGCTTCGCGCCCGAGGCGGGGGTGGCATTCCTGCTCGACCAGTGCCACAACATCGAGGGCAAGATCCCCGCCGTCATCCGCTCGGTGATGAACGTCCAGGAGGCCACCGCCAAGGCGCTGCTCGTCGACCTCGACGCGCTGGGTGCCGCCCAGGCGGCGGGCGACGTGCTCGGCGCCAACGCGGTGCTGATGGACGCGTACAACACGGACGTCCGGCCGCTGCTCGCCGAGGTGCGCCAGGAGCAGGGGCTCGACCCCGACCCGCTGGCGGCCTACCGTGCTACCGGCTACCAGCAGCGGATCGTCGAGGAGCGCGTCGGCGGCACCCAGGCCGGCTGGGGCGCGTAGTCCCTCCGCCGGGCGCGGTGCGCAACGTCCGTGCCCGGCCCGCGCCCGCTGCTCCCGCGCCAAGCCGCTCCCCCGACCCCTCCGCCCGACCTGCCACGCCACCCGCCCTTCAGCGAAGGAAGACGACCGTCATGACCCTCCCTCCCGAGGCAGCCGCACTCCTCGAGCGTTCCAACCGACTGGGCGCCGATCCCCGCAACACCAACTACGCGGGCGGCAACACCTCCGCGAAGGGCACCTCCCCGGACCCGGTGACCGGCGCCGACACCGAGCTGATGTGGGTCAAGGGCTCCGGCGGCGACCTCGGCACGCTGCGCGAACCGGGCCTGGCCGTCCTGCGGTTGGACCGCCTGCGCGCGCTCACCGAGGTCTACCCGGGGGTCGCGCGGGAGGACGAGATGGTCGCCGCGTTCGACTACTGCCTGCACGGCAAGGGCGGCGCGGCCCCGTCGATCGACACCGCGATGCACGGCCTGGTGGACGCCGCCCATGTGGACCACCTGCACCCGGACTCCGGGATCGCGCTGGCCTGCGCGGCCGACGGCGAGGCCCTGACGAAGGAGTGCTTCGGCGACACCGTGGTGTGGGTGCCCTGGCGCCGCCCGGGCTTCCAACTCGGCCTGGACATCGCCGCGGTGAAGCGGGAGAACCCCAAGGCGATCGGCTGCGTGCTGGGCGGCCACGGCATCACCGCGTGGGGGGAGACCAGCGAGGAGTGCGAGCGCAACTCGCTGCACATCATCCGCACCGCCGAGACGTTCCTCGCCCAGCGCGGCAAGGCCGAGCCGTTCGGCCCGCTGCTGGACGGCTACGGGCCGCTGCCGGCCGGGCAGCGGCGCTCCCGCGCGGCCGAACTCGCGCCGCTGCTGCGCGGCCTGGCCTCCGCCGACCGGCCGCAGGTCGGCCACTTCACCGACACCGACGAGGTGCTGGACTTCCTCGCCCGCGCCGAGCACCCCCGGCTGGCGGCGCTGGGCACCTCCTGCCCCGACCACTTCCTGCGCACCAAGGTCCGCCCGCTGGTCCTGGACCTGCCGCCGACCGCGCCCCTGGCGGACGTCAAGGCCCGGCTGAAGGAGCTGCACGCGGCGTACCGGGCGGAGTACGCCGCCTACTACGAGCGGCACGCCGCACCGGACTCCCCCGCGATGCGCGGCGCCGACCCGGCGATCGTCCTGGTGCCGGGCGTCGGCATGTTCTCCTACGGCAAGGACAAGCAGACCGCGCGCGTGGCGGGCGAGTTCTACGTCAACGCCATCAACGTGATGCGCGGCGCCGAGGCGGTCTCGACGTACCGGCCGATCGAGGAGGCGGAGAAGTTCCGCATCGAGTACTGGGAGCTGGAGGAGGCCAAGCTGCGGCGGATGCCCGCGCCCAAGCCGCTGGCCACCCGTATCGCGCTGGTCACCGGCGCCGGCTCGGGTATCGGCAAGGCCATCGCGCACCGGCTGGTCGCCGAGGGCGCGTGCGTGGTCGTCGCGGACCTCGACAAGGCCAACGCGGCAGCGGTCGCCGAGGAGTTGGGCGGTCCGGACAAGGCGGTCGCGGTCACGGTCGACGTGACCTCCGAGGAGCAGATCGCGGCGTCCTTCGCGCAGGCGCTGCTCGCCTTCGGCGGGGTGGACCTGGTGGTCAACAACGCGGGCATCTCGATCTCCAAGCCGCTGCTGGAGACCACCGCGAAGGACTGGGACCTCCAGCACGACATCATGGCGCGCGGCTCGTTCCTGGTCTCGCGCGAGGCCGCCCGCGTGATGACCGAGCAGGGCATGGGCGGCGACATCGTGTACATCGCGTCGAAGAACGCGGTGTTCGCCGGCCCCAACAACATCGCCTACTCCGCGACCAAGGCCGACCAGGCCCACCAGGTGCGCCTGCTGGCCGCCGAGTTGGGCGGGCACGGCATCCGCGTCAACGGCATCAACCCCGACGGCGTGGTCCGCGGCTCGGGCATCTTCGCGGGCGGCTGGGGCGCGCAGCGCGCCGCGGTCTACGGCGTCGAGGAGTCCGAGCTCGGCGAGTTCTACGCCCAGCGGACCCTGCTGAAGCGGGAGGTGCTGCCCGAGCACGTGGCCAACGCGGTGTTCGCGCTGACCGGCGGCGACCTCACGCACACCACGGGCCTGCACGTGCCGGTGGACGCGGGTGTCGCGGCGGCGTTCCTGCGCTGAGCCGCGCCCGCCGATCCACCTCCGCCACCGCCGCCCGTTCCCGCCGCCCGCTTCTCCCTCCCCCCTACCGCCGCCCGCCATCCCCTACCGCCGCCCGCTTCCCGCCACCTCCCGTGCGGTGTACGGCGCCACGCCGTCCCTGGCCGCACCCGAGCCGTACCGACCGAGGTAACCGCCGTGCCCCGCAGCCCCTCCTCCGCCTTCCCGTCCGCGTTCGCCGCCGCCGACCTCGGGGCCACCAGCGGCCGCGTCATGGTCGGCCGGGTCGGCCCGGCCAACCTCGACCTGAGCGAGGCGCACCGCTTCCCCAACCGCCCGGTCCAGGCCGGCGGCAGCCTGCACTGGGACGTACTGAGCCTGTACCAGGGGGTGCTGGACGGGCTGCGCGAGGCCGCGCGGGCCGGCGGCGTCGCGTCGGTCGGGGTCGACTCCTGGGCGGTGGACTACGGCCTGCTGGACGCCGACGGCCGGCTGCTGGGCAATCCGTACCACTACCGCGACGACCGGACGCAGGCCGCGGTGCCCCAGGTGTGGCGGAGCGTGCCCGCGCCGGAGCTGTACCGGGTCACGGGGTTGCAGCACCTGCCGTTCAACACCGTCTTCCAGCTCGGCGCGGCGCGCGGCAGCGCCCAACTGGCCGCCGCCCGTACGCTGCTGCTGGTCCCGGACCTGATGGTGCACTGGCTGACCGGCACGGTCGGCGCCGAGCTGACCAACGCCTCCACCACCGCCCTGCTGGACGCGGCCACCGGCACCTGGTCTGCCGACCTGCTCGGGCGGCTCGGCATCGAGCCGGGGCTGCTCCCGGCGATCCGCCAACCGGGCGAGGTGGCCGGGGAGTTGCTGCCCGAGGTGGTGCGGGCGACGGGGCTGGCCGAGGGCACCCCGGTGGTCACCGTCGCCTCCCACGACACGGCGTCCGCGGTGGCCGCGGTGCCCGCCGACCGGCCCGGCTTCGGCTACGTCTCCTGCGGCACCTGGTCGCTGGCCGGCCTGGAACTGGACCGGCCGGTCGTCACCGAGGCGTCGCGCGCGGCGAACTTCACCAACGAGCGCGGCATCGACGGCACGTTCCGCTTCCTGCGCAACATCATGGGGCTGTGGCTGCTGTCGGAGACGCTGCGCACCTGGGCGGCCGAGGGCCTGCCGAGCGACCTCGCGCCGCTGCTGGCGATGGCCGCCGAGGCGCCGCCGTTCGCCGCGCTGGTCGACCCGAACGCGCCGGAGTTCCTGGCGCCCGGCGACATGCCCGCGCGGATCACCGCGTACTGCGCGCGCACCGGTCAGCGCCCGCCGGACGACCAGGGCGCCATGGTGCGCTGCATCCTGGAGAGCCTGGCGCTGGCGCACCGGGTGGCGCTGCGCACCGCGGCCGAGCTGTCCGGCCGCGACCTCGACGTGGTGCACCTGGTCGGGGGCGGCAGCCGCAACGACCTGCTGTGCCAACTCACCGCGGACGCCACGGGGTTGCCGGTCGTGGCCGGGCCGACCGAGGCGACCGCGCTCGGCAACATCCTGGTGCAGGCCCGCGCGCACGGGCTCGTCGCCGACCATGCCGCCATGCGCCGGCTGGTGGCCGACACACAGCATCTGCGGCACTACCGGCCGAGCGGCGATCCCCGCGCCTGGGCCGCCGCGGGCGCGCGGGTCGGCCTGGGCTGAGCGCCAACGCCCCTTCGTTCGCGCCTAGTTGCCCCAGCCCCCGGGCGTACCGAACCCGCCGTACCGTACGGCCGCCGCCCGGGGCGGCCGTGGACCACCGCACCGCACGACCACCGCACCGCACACCGCATACCCCGAAGGAGCCGCATGCGGGTCGCACTCTTCGTCACCTGCGTCAATGACGCGCTGTACCCCGACACCGGATGGGCCACCGTGAGGCTGCTGGAGCGGCTGGGCGTCGAGGTGGACTTCCCCGAGGCCCAGACCTGCTGCGGCCAGCCGCAGTTCAACACCGGCTACCGGCGCGAGACCGAGCCGCTGGTCCGCCGGATGGCCCGCGCCTTCGACGGCTACGACTACGTGGTCACGCCGTCCGGCTCCTGCGCGGCCATGGTGCGCGACAACTACCCGCGGATCGGCGCCAAGGCGCTCGCCGAGGGGCGCGGCAGCGAACTGGCCGACGCCGCCGCGTCGTTGCAGCACCGCACGCTGGAACTCACCGAGTTCCTGGTGGATGTGCTCCAGGTGACGGACGTGGGCGCGTACTTCCCGCACACCGTCACCTACCATCCCACCTGCCACGGCCTGCGCATGCTCGGACTGGGCGAACGCCCGCGCAGGCTGCTCCAGGCCGTCAAGGGGCTTCAACTGAGGGAGTTGGAGGGCGCCGAGGAGTGCTGCGGCTTCGGCGGCACCTTCGCCGTCAAGAACCCGGACGTGTCCGTCGCCATGGGCCAGGACAAGGTCCGGCACGCCCTCGACACCGGCGCCGGGGTGCTGTGCGCCGCGGACAACTCCTGCCTGACGCACATCGACGGCATCCTCCGTCGGGACCGCTCGCCGCTGCGCACCGTCCACATCGCGGAGATCCTCGCGTCCACCGAGGACGAGCCGTTCACGCCGCCCCCGGCCCCCGCCGCAGCCACCTCAGCCACCTCAGTCACCACAGCAGCCGCCTCCAGCGCGGCAAGGAGCCGGTCATGAGCCGTACGGACCTGGGCATGCCGACGTTCCCGCAGGCCGCGCGGGTGTCGACGAAGGACACCCAGCTGCGGGCGAACCTCACCCACGCCACCCACACCATCCGCGCCAAACGCGCCACCGCCGTCAGCGAACTCCCCGACTGGCCCCAACTCCGCGAAACCGGCGCCGCCGTCAAAGACCACACCCTCCACCACCTCGACCACTACCTCCTCCAACTCGAAGCAGCCGTCACCCAAGCCGGCGGCACCGTCCACTGGGCCACCGACGCCCACGAAGCCAACCGCATCACCACCGACATCATCAAAGCCACCGGCGAAACCGAAGTCGTCAAAGTCAAATCCATGGCCACCCAGGAAACCGGCCTCAACGAAGCCCTCGCCCACCACGGCATCCACGCCTACGAAACCGACCTCGCCGAACTCATCGTCCAACTCGCCGACGACCGCCCCTCCCACATCCTCGTCCCCGCCATCCACAAAAACCGCACCGAAATCCGCGACATCTTCACCCAGCACATGGCCGACTGGGGCCGCCCCGCACCCCACCACCTCACCGACAACCCCACCGACCTCGCCGAAGCCGCCCGCCTCCACCTCCGCGAAAAATTCCTCACCACCAAAATCGCCATCTCCGGCGCCAACTTCATGATCGCCGAAACCGGCACCCTCGTCGTCGTCGAATCCGAAGGCAACGGCCGCATGTGCCTCACCCTCCCCGACACCCTCATCTCCATCGTCGGCATCGAAAAAACCATCCCCACCTTCCACGACCTCGACACCCTCCTCCAAACCCTCCCCCGCTCCTCCACCGCCGAACGCATGAACCCCTACACCACCATGTGGACCGGCACCACACCCCACGACGGCCCCACGAACTTCCACCTCATCCTCCTCGACAACGGCCGCACCGACACCCTCGCCGACCCCACCGGACGCCAAACCCTCCGCTGCATCCGCTGCTCCGCCTGCCTCAACGTCTGCCCCGTCTACGAACGCGCCGGCGGCCACGCCTACGGCTCCCCCTACCCCGGCCCCATCGGCGCCATCCTCACCCCCCAACTACGCGGCACCACCACCCCCCTCGACGCCTCCCTCCCCTACGCCTCCACCCTCTGCGGCGCCTGCTACGACGTCTGCCCCGTCGCCATCAACATCCCCGAAATCCTCGTCCACCTCCGCGAACGCGTCGCCGACCAGAAGGACGGGCACCGCGCGGAGCGGACCGCGATGAAGGCGGCGACCTGGCTGCTGGACCACCCGGCGGCGCTGGCGGCGGCCGAACGCGCCGCGTCCACCACCCGGCGGCTGCACCCGGCGAAGCTGCCGCTGCCCGGGCCGGCGAAGGCGTGGAGCGACGCGCGCGACCTGCCCGAGGTCGGGGCGGCGTCCTTCCGCGCGAGCTGGAAGAAGAACCGCGGCGCCGCGAACGCCCCGCACCCGGGCCAGGGCGCGGGCACGGGCACGGGCACGGGCACGGGCACGGGCAGCGCAGCCGACGAGCCGAAGCACGACACGGACCACAGCGAGGACACCCCGCGATGACACAGCCGACCCCGTCCAGCCGGGACATCATCCTCGGCCGTATCCGCGCCGCGCTCGCCGACGTCCCCCGCACCCCCGGCGCCACCGGCGCCACCGGCGCCCCCGACACCAGCCGCATCCCCCGCGACTACCTCAACGCCCACGTCCCCGACGACGACCCCACCACCCTCACCGACCTCCTCGCCACCCACATGACCGACTACCGCGCCCACGTCCACCGCACCACCACCGACCAACTCCCCCACACCATCGCCCAACTCCTCACCACACACCACACCCGCACCGCAGTCCTCCCCCCCGGCCTGCCCGAACCATGGCTGACCCACGCCACCGACATCACCACCACCACCGACCACAACCACCTCACCGCAACCCAACTCGACACCATCGACACCGTCATCACCGGCTGCGCCCTCGCCATCGCCGAAACCGGCACCCTCGTCCTCGACGCAAGCCCCGACCAAGGACGCCGCATCCTCACACTCGTCCCCGACCACCACATCTGCGTCGTCCACACCCCCCGCCAAATCGTCGCCTCCCTCCCCCAAGCCCTCCCCCGACTCGACCCCACCCGCCCCCTCACCTGGATCTCCGGCCCCTCCGCCACCAGCGACATCGAACTCGACCGCGTCGAAGGCGTCCACGGCCCCCGCACCCTGGACGTCATCCTGGTCGAGCCGTAGGCCGTGTCTGCCAAGTCCCGCGCGGCCGCAACGAGAGGACACCCACCGTGCCCCGTTCCGTGCCCATCGAGCCGCCCCGTAGGCCGTTGACGTGGCCTCGATCGCCTACACGGTCTTCCCGGCCCACCGCCGCCGCGGCATCGCCCCGCGCGCCGTCCGCCTCGTCACCGCCTGGGCCTTCCGCGACCTCGCCCTGACCCGGCTGCTGCTGGAGGCCGACGAGGCGAACACCGCATCGCTCCGGGTCGCCGAGAAGTGCGGCTTCCGCCGCCTCGGCACCCGCACCTCCCCCACGTCCGACGGCACCGTCCCGCGCGGCACCGCGCTCTTCGTCCGCACCGCCGCCTGACGGCCGTCGTGAGCGGCGCGCCGCGGCCGTCGGATCGCGCGGACGCCGGCGGCGGGGCTCACCGCACCGGGAGGCTGGAGCCGCGGACCACCAACTCCGGGAGGAGCACCGCGCGTTGGTGCTGGTGCAGGGCGGCGCGGGGGCCGGTCTCCTCCAGGAGGAGTTCCGCGGCCATGCGGCCCATCTCGGCGGCCGGCTGCCGTACGGAGGTCAGGGGGACCACGGCGGCCGCGGCGAACTCGATGTCGTCGTAGCCGACGATCGCCAGGTCGCGCGGGACGGCGATCCCGGCGGCGTAGACGACCTGGAGGACGCCGAGGGCCAGCAGGTCGTTCGCGCAGAAGACCGCGGTGGGGCGCTGCGCGAGGCCCAGCAGGCGGGAGGCGGCGTCGCGGCCGGCGGCGACGTCCAGCCGCTGTGCGGGGATCTCCAGCAGCGCCTCGGGCCCGAGCCCGGCCTCCGCGAGGGCCTGGAGCATGCCGTCCCGGCGGTCCTTGACCTGCTGGAGGTGCGGCGGCCCGCTGATGTACGCGATGGTGCGGTGCCCGGCCGACACCAGGTGGCGGCCGGCGAGCGCGCCCCCGATCGTGTCGTCGACCGACACCGAGCAGCCGTCGTCGGCCTCCCCCGCGCCCCGGTCCACCAGGACGAACGGCACGTTCTGCTGCCGCAGCAGCTCCAGGCTGGCGCCGGTCGGGTCGGCCGGGGTGAGCAGTACCCCGCGCACCCGCTGCTCGGCGAAGAGCGAGATGTACGTCGCCTCCTCGCTGGCGCTCTGCCCGCTGTTGCAGAGCATCACGCCGAGCTCCGCCTCGCGCGCCGCGGACTCCGCGCCGCGCGCGACGTCCACGAAGAACGGGTTGCCCATGTCGAGGACGAGCAGCGCCATGATCCGGCTCTGGCCGGCCCGCAGCTGGCGGGCGGACTCGCTGCGGACGTAGCCGAGCTGCTTGATGACGCTCTGCACGCGGTCCCTGGTCTCCTCCGAGACCAGGTCGGGGCGGTTGATCACATTGGACACCGTGCCCACCGACACGCCGGCCTGCCGCGCCACGTCCTTGATCCCGACCATTCGCACCATGTTCTCCTCAGAGGGGGCTCCGCGCACCGCCGGACCGCAATGTACTGAACGGGTCGGCGATCTCCCCATTGAAACAGTTCACTCGACCTGCCGCTGCGGCGGCCCACTCCACCCACGGGCGCCGTCGCCAACCGGCCCACCGCGCCCTTCCCGTACGGCCCGCGACCGATTGAAACTATTCAACCCGGTCCCCCGACCCTAGGACCGACCTCGGCAGACGTCAACCCTCACCCCCTGACATACACCCCCACACCCGCCCGATCCCCCGATTTGATGCTTTCAATACAACCCCGCACCTGCGCGGAACGGGCGGGCAGGGGGGCGCGGGCCGCCGTCACCGCGCGGGGAAGTCCGTCTCCGGGGCGGTGGCGGCGTTGGCGGCGAGGTCGGCGCGCAGCGCCTCGACCTTCGCGGTGGCGTAGGCGTGCGCGTCGGAGCCCAACAACTGGCGCAGCGGTCCGCCGGCGGCGGCCCGGCGGACGATGGCGGCGGCGCCCTCGACCGGGTCGCCGAGCTGGTGGCCCTGGAGTGCGAGGTGCTCCGCGACCATGGTGCGCACCGCCGGGTAGTGCGCGGACACCTCCGCGGGCAGGGCGAGCGAGTCGGTCGTCAGGAAGGACGTGCGGAAGTACCCGGGTTCCACGAGCGCGACCTCGATGCCGAACTCCGCGACCTCGGCGGCCAGCGCCTCGGTCAGGCCCTCCAGCGCGAACTTGCCCGCGCAGTACAGCGCCCAGCCGGGGACCGCGGTGAGGCCGAGCACTGACGAGACGTTGATGACGCGGCCCGCGCGCTGCCCGCGCAGGACCGGCAGCGCCGCCCGCAGGACGTTCCACACGCCGACGATCTGCACGTCGAGCATGGCGCGCACTTCCTTGTCGCCGGTCTCCTCGACCGCGCCCAGGAAGCCGTAGCCGGCGTTGTTGACCACCGTGTCCAGGCGGCCGAAGCGCTCGACGGTCCGGTCGACGGCGTTCTTGACCTGCGCCTCGTCGGTCAGGTCGACCGTCAGCGGCAGCAGCCGGGAGGTGTCGGTGTCCGGGCCCAGGGCGGCGGTGAGCCGGTCGGCGGAGCGGGTGGTGGCCGCCACGCTGCCGCCCAGGGCGAGCAGGTGCCGGACGAGTTCCAGGCCCAGGCCGCGGGAGGCGCCGGTGACGAACCAGGTGCCGGGGAAGCCGCCGGGAGCCGTGCCGTCGGAGGAGGCGGGAGCAGTGGCGGGAGAGCTGCTGGAAGAAGAGATGGAAGAGGTGGAAGTGGTCATGGCGATCCTTCGCGAGGCCGGAGCTGAGGCCGGAGCTGACGGGGGGTGCGGCCGGAGCGGTGGTCCGCGGTCCGGCGCTGCCCTCCACTCTGGTCGCGTGCCACGCCCCTCGCGGCGCCATGATCGGCCCTCTCGCGCCCCGGTCCCGGCTGACTAGGACGCACCGACCCAGGTAAGGCGCCCGGCGCCCGCGGGGGGTCGTCCACACTGGAGGCATGGCCGCCACCACCAACCGCGAACTCGCCGACTTCCTCCGGCGCGCCCGCGCCCAGTGCGACCCGGCGCGGGCCGGGCTGCCGCCGGACGGCCGGGTCCGGCGCGTCCCGGGCCTGCGGCGCGAGGAGGTCGCCCGGCTGGCCGGGGTCTCCGCGGACTACTACGCCCGGCTCGAACAGGGCCGCCGGATCACCCCCTCCCCCGCCGTCGTGGAGGCGGTCGGCCAGGCGCTCGGGCTCGACGCCGCCGGGCGGGCGCACCTGGCCGACCTGATCGGCACCACCGCCGGCCCCGTACGCACCCGCCCGCCCGGCGTGCAGCGCCTGCGGCCGGGCGTCCACCAGCTGTTGGACTCGCTGGACGGCGGCACCCCGGCCCTCGCGCTGGGCCGCCGCGCCGACGTCCTCGGGGCGAACCGGCTGGCCCGGGCGCTGTTCGCGGACTTCGACGCCTTTCCGGCCGCGGAGCGCAACTACACCCGCTGGCTGTTCCTCGACCCGGGCGCCCGGGCCCTCTTCGTGGACTGGGAGGTGCAGGCCCGGGCGGCCGTGGAGAGCCTGCGGCTGGACGCCGGCCGCGACCAGGGCGACCCGGCCGCGCAGCGGCTCGTCGCGGAACTGCGGGAGCGCAGCGGCGACTTCGACCGGTGGTGGCGCAGCCACCGCGTGCACCAGCGCACCCACGGGTCGAAGCGCCTGCGCCACCGGCTCGTCGGCGACCTCACCGTCGAGTACGAGACGCTCACCCTGCCCGGCGACAGCGAGACGGTGCTGTACCTCTACACCGCCGCCGCCGGATCGTCCTCCCGCCGGGCGCTGGACCTGCTCGCCTCCTGGGCCCCCGAAGCCGGCGCCGGGCGGGAGAACGTCCGCGTCCTCAGGCCAGGGGCGCCTGACCGTACGGCGTGAGGCGGACCGGGCCGATCAGGCCGTAGGGCTGCGCGGCCATCGTGCCGTAGACCGAGGGGTCGCAGACGCGCAGGCGGTTGCCGAGGGTGGTGGCGACCTCCACCTCGATGGTGTTGTCGCCGCGCCGCAGGCAGCCGCCGAGGTCGACGACGGGGTGGAGGTGGTCGACGGGCGGGAGGGCGCGGCCGTTGACGGTCACCCGGCAGGTGTCGTAGACGGTGCCGAGGTCGAGGTAGGCGCCGTAGCCGCCGGTCCAGGGGCCGTCGAGGTGCACGGTCGTGCGGTAGGTGCCGATCCCGGAGGCGTCGGCGATGTCCGGCAGGGTGGGCCAGGCGGCGAGGGCGTCCAGGGACAGGTGGTGGCGGACGACCGAGGTGGTGGTGGCGGTGGCGCCGGGCTGCCAGTCCTCGACGTCAAGGTCCCACTGCGTCAGCGTCGTCGGCTGCGGTATCCCACTCAGGGTGGTGTGCACCGTGCCGCCCTTGGACAGCGCGGTGGTGTAGCGGCCGTCGGCGGTCGCGCGCACCACGAGCTGCCCGTCCGCGAAGAGCGCTTCCTGCGCGTCGGTGGTGACCGCGTGCGGGTCCTTGGCGTTGCGGTCGCCGAACAGCCCGGGCGCCCCGACCGCCACCACCATCGTCTCGCCGGGCTGGAGGGCCACGCGGAAGGTCACCGCGCCGTCCTTCCCCTCGGTGTACTGCCCGATGCGGGTGATCTCGCCGGTCCACAGGTCCAGCAGGTAGGGCACGTCGCCGGTGCGCTGCCGCGGCAGGGTCACGTCGTGGTCGATGGCGGCGACCGGCGGCTTGACGGTCTCGGCGTGCTTGCCGTTGCAGAAGTAGTAGTAGTCCACGCCGCCTGCGTACCGGTGGGCGTTGAGCAGTGTGGAGCTCGCGCCGTAGGAGACGTACGGGGTGATGCCGAGGTCGGCGAGCGCGGTCGGGATCTGGGTGAGGTCGCTGAGCACGCGCACCCGCGGCTGGGCGAGCAGTTGCGCCATGACCGCGGCCAGGCGGGCGTTCTGGCCGCCGGGGTCGACGCCGGGGATGCTCGGGGCGGACCAGTCGCCGAGCAGGATGATCGGCAGTCCGGCCTTGGTGAAGGCGAGGAACTTCTCGGCGGTGGCGACGGACAGGGTGATGTCCATGCTGGAGAAGCGGTCGCCCTCGACGAAGACCGCCTGGTAGGCGGCGCCGTTCGCGGCGAGCTTGCCGCCGGTGACCTTGGCCGCGGGCAGGCTGAGCAGCGGTTCGCTGATGAAGGAGTGGTTCCAGCCGAGGGTGATGCCGGTCGCGGTGAACCAGGAGGTGCCGATGCCGGTGTCGGCGTAGCCGGTCTGCCGGAAGACAGCGACGTCGATGCGCGGCTTCCCGCTCTGGAGCACCTGGTGGATGCGCGAGAGGTAGCCGGACATGTCGGCGATGTGGCGCCAGGTCGGGTGCCGCGGCCCCCAGGACTCGGCGTAGCCGACGGCGCCCTTGTACGGGGTGAAGGCCGCGTAGCCGGGCCACTGCACGCCGGGCAGTTCCGCGTAGGAGAAGCCGTGGATGACCGTCTGGTTGACGCCCGCGGCGTACGCGCCGCCCATGGTGAGCAGGAACTTCTGCCAGGTGGTGCTGTAGGCGCCGCCGGTGTAGGCGCCCGACTCGCAGGACAGGATGGTGGTGCCGGCCATGTCCCGGCCGCCGGTGAGGCTGCGGTAGTCGTCCAGGTTGTGGAAGCCCAGCGACTCGCCCTCGGGGATGTCGAGGATCGCGGCGGTGTACGTCGCGTCGGTCTGGAGGCCGTACGGCTGGGCGCGCAGCTTCAGGCCGAGGGCGTTGGCCCACTTCTTCACGGCCGTGGCGTGGTGCTCGTTGTACAGCTCGGACAGCGTCTGCCAGTAGTCGTGGCTGACCTCGCGCGTCAGCCGGGCGACGAACGTGTACGCCTGGTTGCCGCCGCTGACGAGCAGGGTCGGCAGGTAGGGCAGCAGGTCGTAGCCGCGGCGGCGGGCGAACTCCGCCAGCACGTCGGGCGTCCACAGCAGGGACTTGCTCTCCAGCTCGATGGAGTCCTCGAACAGGGCGCCGCCGGCCTTGGCGATGAGCCGCCGCACCGGCTTCGTGAGCAGGTCCGACTCCCAGAAGTCGGTGATCGCGTGGGTGCCGGCGGGGCTGAAGTGGTCCACGACGTAGGCGGCGGGCACGGTGTGCGGGCCGGCTTCCGGGGTCTGGCCGACGCCGCGCTGCCAGTACGCGAACAGCAGGTAGGTGCCGTCGGCGGGCGCGGTCCAGGAGATCCGCGCGCCGACGGCCGCGTCGCTGGACGTCCAGGTCCTGGGCCCGGTGACGCCGGCGGTCAGGTCGGTCACCGAGTCCGCGTCCAGACCGGTGAGCTTGGTGGTGCTGTAGGCGGTGTCCACGCGTACGGCCTGGACGGCGACGAGCGTCTGCCGCGTCACCGTGCTCGCGGCGGCGGCCGCCGGGGCCGGTACGGTCCCGGCGTAAGTGGCGCCCGCAGCCACGGACACCACGCCGTGGGCGAGTTCCTTGAGCGCGCCGTCGCTGTCCGGGGTGATGGTGGGGACGGCTGCCGGCCAGGCGGGGCCGATGGTGATGTCGACGGTCATGCCGCGCTTGTCGGCCTGCTCCAGGGCCGCTTCGACGCCCGCGATCCAGGAGGGGCTGCCCCAGCCGTGGTGCGCGGTGTCGAGTACGGACGTGTCGTCGACGCTGTGGTGCACCGCGGAGATCTCGACGCCGCCGAAGCCCGCGTCCGCGATCTGGTCGATCTCCCGGCGCAGTTCGGCCGGGTCGACCAGGCCGTCCGGCCACCACCAGCGGAACTTCGGCTGGAGCGGGCGGGCGGGGGCGGCCAGCCAGTCCGCCTTGCCGGTGCCCTTCGCGGCGGCGGACGCGGCGGCGTTCGCGTCGGCGTGGGGGTTGGCGCCGGTGCTCGCCCCTGAACTCGCCTGCGCGGCGCCCGCCGCCGTGCCCCACGCCAGCGCGGTCATCGCGCCCGTCGCGGCGCCGGCCTGCAACACGCGTCGCCGGGTGAGCCGATCCGTACCCGCTTGTCCCGCGTGCCCCGCTTGCGCTGCCTGCGCTGCCTGTTCCGGCTGACCTGCCTGGCCCGGCTGCTCCTGAACGCCCACGGCTACCCCTCTTCCTCGCGCCCCGCCAACGATGAATCGATTTAATTCCGACCGGACCGTATGGCCGCACTCCGCCCACGTCAATGCCATGAACAGCCTGAATGCGCGTCAGGACGATCTTTTTGCGCACCGATGGGCATTGAAACCCTTCAATCCGCGACTCCTGAGACGCATGTGACCCCCGCGCGCCGGGGCGGCCCGCCGGCGTGGACCGACCCTCGGCCGGGTACGCTGCGCCGCGGAGGCGCCCGCCGGGAACGCGGGGCCGACCGCTCACGGCTCCCGACGTGAGAGGGGCGCCCGACGTGAGAGGGTGGCGAGGGCGCCTGCCCGGGTGTGCGCCGAACGTCCGCTGCCGTGGACGCGCGCGGGGCGGGCGCCGGACGGGAGGCACCGTGCACCGCCCCGACATGTCCCGCGCCGCGCGCCTGGCCGCCCACGGCGCCGTCGCCACCTCGCTCGCGCTGTGCGGCGAGGCCGGGCTGCGTGAACTGCTGGCCGCCGCCACCCCGCTGGGCTCGGGCATCGGCGGGAAGACCCTGCTACTGGAGGTCGAGGGGACCCCCGTCTTCGTCAAGCAGGTCCGCCTGACCGACCTGGAGCGCCGCCCGGAGCACGTCCACTCCACGGCCAACCTGTTCGGCGTCCCTTCCTGCTGCCAGTACGGCATCGGATGCGGCCCGGGCGTCAGCGCCTGGCGGGAATTGGCCGTCCACACGATGACCACGAACTGGGTGATCGCCGGGGCGCACGAGGGCTTCCCCCTCACGTACCACTGGCGGGTGCTGACGGACTCCGGCCGGCCGCTACCCGACGAACTGGCCGACGTCGAAGGCACCGTCGGCTACTGGGGCGGCGATGCCGGAGTACGCCGCCGCATCGAGGCGCTCCAGCAGTCGACGGCAAGCCTCACGCTCTTCCTGGAGTACATCCCGCACACCCTCCACGACTGGCTCGGCGCCCAGTTCGCGGCCGGCGACGAAGCGGCCGGACGCGCCTGCGCCATGGTGGACCGCGAACTGGAGGCCGCCACCTCCTTCATGACCACCCGCGGGCTGCTCCACTTCGACACCCACTTCCACAACGTCCTCACCGACGGCCGCCACCTGTACTTCGCCGACTACGGCCTCGCGCTCTCCACCCGCTTCGACCTCACGCCGGGCGAGCGCGGCTTCCACGAGCGCCACCGCGGCTACGACCGCTCCTACACCGCCTCCTACTTCGTCCACTGGCTGGTCAACGCGCTCTACGGCCACCCCCACGGAAGCCCCGAGCGCCACGCCCTGGTCCGCGCCTACGCGGAGGGCCGCCACCACCCCACCGGCATCCCGGCACCCGCAGCGGCCCTCCTCACCCGCGACGTCTCCCTCTCCCTGACGATGTGGCGGTTCCTCCACCAGCTGCAACACGAAGACCCCCGAACCCCGTACCCTGTGGACGCGCTTCGCCACACCGCACCATCAGCCAACCCCCTGTGACACGGCGCCCCGGCCCCCGCTGCTCCCGTTAGGCTGCTGCGATGAGCACTGCCGACGTCGACTCGGCCTTCGTCCGTTCGCTGCCGAAGGCCGAACTCCACGTACACCTCGAGGGCACTCTTGAGCCCGCCACCGCGTTGGCGTGTGCTCGTCGCAACGGGGTGAGTCTGCCGTGGGGCAGCGAGGAGGAGCTGCGGGCGGCCTACGACTTCGCGGACCTGCCGGCCTTCCTCGAGGTGCTCTTCCGGGTGGCCGGCACCCTGCGGCAGCGGCAGGACTTCTACGACCTAGCGATGGACTACCTGCGCCACGCGCACGCCGACGGCGTCACCCGGGCGGAGGTCTTCGTGGGGTCCCAGACCTTCCTCGACGCCGGCGTGCCGATCGAGGTCGTCCTCGACGGCGTGCTCTCCGCTTTCCGCGAAGCCGGCGAGGAATGGGGCATCGACGCCCGGCTGATCTGCACCGCGCAGCGCCACCGGGAGGAGTCCACCGCCCTGGAGCTGCTCGACCTGATCGAGCCGTGGCGCGAGCAGGTCATCGGCATCGGGATGGGCTCCGCAGAGCGGGGCAACCCGCCCTCGAAGTTCGCGCGCTTCTTCGCCGAGGCCCAGCGCCGCGGCTACCGGACCACGATCCACGCCGGCGAGGACGCGCCCGCTTCGTACGTCGTCGAAGCGTTGGAACTCGGGGTGGACCGGATCGATCACGGTGTGGCCGTGGCCGATGACCCGGTGCTCGTCCGCCGGGTGGCCGACCTCGGCATACCGCTGACCATGTGCCCGCTGTCCAACGTCGCGCTCAAGGTGGTGCCGACCCTTGCCGCCCACCCGCTCAAGCGCCTGCTCGACGCCGGTGCGGCAGTCACCCTCAACTCCGACGACCCGCCGTTCTTCGGTGGCTACGTCGCCGACAACTACGTGGCGAGCGCCGCCGGCCTGGGCCTGACCCGGGCGGAACTCGCCCGGCTGGCCGAGAACTCACTGGCCGCCTGCTGGTCGCCGCGCTGACCGGATGACTCCTCGGGCCGCCGAAGCGTAACGGGGGCGGCAGCGCACCTCGCCCGGGTGGCCGGAGGCGGGCTACTCGGCGGGGAAGAGACGGCGCGCCGTCATGGGCCGCTACTCCGGTTCCCAGGCCACCAACTGGTCGAAGACACCCCGGTCGCCGTCGAGTTTCAGGGAGTCCAGCGGAACACGGCCGTAGAAGGCGAGGACCAGCTCGCCGGCCGCACCTTCGGCGGAGGCGTCAGCCGTCTCCGGTGCCTCGCGGGTGGCGGCAGCCGCAGGTGCGCCGGGGGCGGGCAGGCGGGCGGCCCGTGCGCCGTCTCCGGAGAGCCAGTTGCGCCAGGAGCGGCCCTCGGTGGCGTGGTAGTCGACGACGGCGGGCTCATGCGGCCATGCCACCGTCGTGGTGCAGAGGGTGAAGAGGAACTCCTCGACGCCGTCGAGGGCCACGTCCTCCGGCAGCGGCTCGGGGGCGCCCACCGTCAGCTGGGCGTCGTAGGCGTGCACCGCGATCTCGTGGAGCTGGTGCCGGGCGACGGCACCGCATGTCCGCGGCGACTGGGACGTGCCCCACCACACCCAGCAACCGCGGTCCGGACCGGCCGCCCGCAGCGCGTCCAGCAGCAGTTGCGTCGACTCCGCCAGCCAGCGCAGCAGGGCCTCGCGCTCCCGTGGTGCGGTCGCGTCGCCCTGGGGCGCTGCGACCTTGGCAGTGGCGTCGGGCCCCGCGGCGACGGTGGCGGCCCAGGCGCGGCGCCCCTCGCCCAGGTGCTGCACCAAGTCGGAGAGCGTCCAGTCGGGGCAGGTCGGCACCCGCACGTCGAGGTCGGGCGCGGAAGCGATCGCGGCACGGAAGGCGGCCGACCGCTCGTCGATCAGCCGCAGCAGATCGGGGAAGTCCAGGGTCTCTTGCACGCCGGATGTCTATCACCCCGCTCCGGAGGACGGACACCGGTTTCTCCGCCTCCGCCTCCGCAGCGTCCACCCGCCAGGCCCACGCGCACCGCTGACCGGGTCCGCACGGCTGCCTCCGTCGTCGACGACCGGCTCGCCCTGGACCCTTTGCCGGATACGGCAACGCCGCCCGGTCCGATGCGCGCGGGCGGGCGGCGCGGGGTTCAGACACCCCATGTCGTTTGAGGTCAAGCGGCATGGGGGTGTGCGTGGTGCGACCAGGCGGTTGCTTCGTCGTAGGGGGTGCGGGTCTTCAGGCATCCGTGGAGGACGCCGACGAGGCGGTTGCCGACCTGCCGGAGAGCGGGGTTGTATCCGGCCTCGCGGTCGCGTTGCTTGTCGTAGTAGCGGCGGGCGCCGGGTGAGACACGCAGGGCGGCGAACGCCTGGTGTTGAAGGGCGTCGGCCAGGCGGTTGTTGCGGATGTAGCGGGACTGGACGGTGCGGCTCTTGCCGGAGGCCCGGGTGATCGGGCTGGTGCCGGCGTAGTTCTTGCGGGCCTTCGCCGATGCGTAGCGGGTGGGGTCGTCTCCGAACTCGGCGAGCACCCGGGCGCCGGTGATCTGGCCGATGCCGGGCATCGAGAGGTAGATCTCAGCGTCCGGGTGCGCGAGAAAATGCGCCTTCACCTGCTCTTCCAGCACGGCTATCTGTTCGTTCAACGCGATGATCAGGCGTGCGTGGGCCATGGCGGTGGCCGCGTAGGCGGCAGTGACCGGCTCGGGCAGGCCGAGCTGCTTCTCGCGCAGCGTGGTCTGGATCGTGGCCGCTTTCGCGTCCCGGTTGCGTCGGCGGTGGCGGGTCAGGACCGTGGTGATCTGGGCGCGGGTCAGCTTCGCCGCTGCCTGCGGGGTGGGTGCCTTGATCAGCAGTTCCATCGCATCCGTGCTGGTCAGGGTCAGATCGGCGTAGGCGTGCAGGGCAGCGGGGAAGTACTCGCGCAGCGCGGTGCGAAGGCGCTGGTAGGTCCGGGTGCGTTCCCAGATCAGGGTCTGGTGACCGCGGGCGACGACCTTGACGGCCTGGGCAGCCTCGCTGTCGCCGGCCACCGGCCGTAGCTGGTCCCGGTCGATGCGGACCATGTCGGCCAGCGCGTGCGCGTCACCTTTGTCGCTCTTGGCTCCGGAGGTGCCGTAGCGTTCCTTGAAGCGGGCGACCTGCCGCGGATTGATCGCGTAGACCTGGTAGCCCGAGGCGATCAGGGCCTGCACCCACGAGCCACGGTCGGTCTCGGTCCCCACCACCACCTCGGCCGGGTCCAGGCCCTCCCCGCCGTGCCGGGCGACGAGTTCGTGCAGCCGCGCGATGCCCTGCACTCCCTCGGACAGCTTCGCGGCGGCCAGCTTCCGTCCGGCCCCGTCCTGGAGCTCGACGTCATGGTGGTCCTCGGCCCAGTCATCACCGATCAGCAGCAACACAACCTCCAGGTCACGTACTTCACACAGCGGTGCAGCCCGCGGAAGGCACGGCGCGCGGCCTAATGGATTCAGTGCTCACGCCCCGCGGGGCGGGCACGCCACCCCATCAGCGGTCTGGCCTCCCGGCCGACCAGCAGGGGCACGGTCTGAACCCAGAACTCGAACGGTTCCGGCGGCGATAGTGCTCACCTGCTGACGGCTACGGCACCGAGTCTCTCCACCCGGCAGCTCCCATTAGGCGGTGCGGACGTCCGGTCCGGGCTCGGCGTCGGGGCCATCGGGGCCACCGGGGGCATCAGAGGCGTCGAGCGCGTCGAGGACCGCCTCGCCGTTGTCCCTCGCCCACTCCGTCAGCGCGTGGATCGGTCCGATGAGTGTCGCCCCGAGCGGCGTCAGCTCGTACTCCACGCGCGGCGGCACCTCGGCGTAGGCGTGGCGGCGGACGAGGCCGTGCGCGGCGAGCCGTCGAAGCGTCTGGGTGAGCATCTTGCGGGAGATCCCGCCGATCAGGTCGACCAGCTCGCCGTGCCGCACCGGGCCCTTGCTGAGGCCGGCGAGCACCACGACCGTCCACTTGTCGGCGATCAGCTCGACCGCCATGCGCGCAGGGCAGTCGGCGAGGAAGGGGTCGCCGGGACCGAAACCGCTCATGGGGCCAAAGGTACCCGCGGGTTCCTGTCAGCCGCTTAGCGTGGGTGTCCTTCCCCCGCACGTCCCCTCCCCTCCCCTCCCCCCTCTTTGGTTCCCCCTTCCCTCCGCACACCAGGAGCGTCATGCGCGTCATCACCCAGCACGAACTCGGCGGCCCCGAGGTCCTCACGATCGTGGACGCACCCGAGCCGCGGCCGCTGCCGACCGAAGTCCTCGTCCGCGTCCGGGCGATCGGCCTCAACCCGCTGGAGGCGCGCCTGCGGGCCGGCGAGGTCCCGTTGATGGGCCCGCCCCCGTTCGTCCTCGGCTGGGACATCAGCGGCGTGGTCGAGGACGCGCCGCAGACGTGGCGGTTCCGGCCGGGCGACGAGGTGTTCGGGATGCCGCTGTTCCCGCGCGCGGCGAACGCGTACGCCGAGGTGGTGGCGGCGCCCGCGCTGCACCTGGCCCGCAAGCCCGCCTCGCTGTCGTACGTGGAGGCGGCGGCGCTGCCGATCGTCGGGCTGACGGCGTGGCAGGCCCTGGTCGACCTCGCCGGTGTGGCCGAGGGCGACCGCGTCCTGGTGCACGGCGGCGGTGGCGGGGTCGGCCACGTCGCGATCCAGCTCGCGAAGGCGCTCGGCGCTCACGTGATCACGACCGCAGGTGCCGGCAAGCGCGCGTTCGTCGAGGGGTTCGGGGCCGACGAGGTGATCGACTACACCGCGGTCGACTTCACCCGCGCGGTCCGCGACGTCGACGTCGTCCTCGACACGATCGGCGGTGACACGGCCGAACGGTCGCTCGCCGTGCTGCGCCCGGGCGGCCACCTGGTGACGGCGGTCGCCGAGGACGACCCGGGGCTCGCCGCACGCTACGAGGCGGCCGGAATGCGCTTCAGCGGCGTCGCGGTCGACCCCGACCCGGTCGGGCTGCGCGGGCTCGTCGCGCTCGTCGAGCAGGGCCGGCTCCGGGTCCACGTGCAGGAGACGTTCCCCTTCGCCCGCGTCGCCGACGCGCACCGGCTGCTCGACGGCGGCCACCTGCGGGGCAAGCTCGTCCTGACATTGTGAGCCCTCCGCCGTGCGGCCGCCGTGCCCGCGCCGCTCATGACGCCTCGGAGCCGGTCAGCGGCGCGTCCTCGGTCCGCTCGCCGAGCAGGGCACGCAGGAACACCAGCGACTCCGCGGGGGTGAGGGCGGTGTCGCGCAGTACGTCGTAGGCCAGGCGCAAGGGCTCGACGTCGTCCGGGTCCTCGGTCAGGTGGCCGTTCCAACTCCCCTGCACGAACGCCACGGTGGGCGCGTCGCGGAAGTAGACCAGTTCCAGCGGGCCGCGGATGCGGTGCGGCCCGGTCCCGAACGGCACCACCTGCACGCAGACGCCCGGGCGTTGGGCCGCGTCAACGAGGTGCGCCACCTGCCCGGTCCACGTCTTCGGGTCGCGCGCCCCACGCCGCAGCGCACCCTCGTCGATCAACGCCCGGTAGTGCAGCGGGTTTCGGCCGGCCAGCCGCTCCTGCCGGCCGATCCGGGCCGCGACCTCCGCCTCCACCTGCTCCTCGCCCACGTGCGCCGCGTGCACTTGCTCCCGCGCGTACGCGGGGGTCTGGAGCAGGTCGGGGACGGCGCCGACCGCGTACTCCTGGATGCTCACCGCGTCCCGCTCCAACGGCTCGATCCCCGGCAGCAGCCGGTCCTTCGTCTCCCGCCGCGCCAGATGCCACAGCCGCACCAGCAGGTCCCCGGTCCCGTAGACCTTGTCCAGCGCGGCGGCCGCCTCCACCGTCCCGAGCCGCTGCCCCCGCTCCAGCCTGTGCAGATACGACTGCTCGTAGAGGCAGAGCGCCGCGAGCTCCACCAGCGTCATCCCCGACTCCCGCCGCCGGTACGCCAGTTCCCCGGCGTACCACTCCCGCGCCGAAAAACACCTCCGCCCGCCGACGCCCCGGCCTTCCGATTCCTCACCGCTGTCATCCATGCGGATACCCTCTCTTCAACGGAGATTTCCGGGCGCCGCACATCTCCTGACGCACATCGCCATGCGGATCGGAGACCACGGACGCGTGGAAGTCCCACTACGTTCCTTGCCGTCCCCTCCAGTCAACGCGTGCGAAGCGCGGCCCGGTAGTCAACAGGGGTCAACACACCTAGGGTTAACCCCTGTCGCCTGCGGGAACGGGCGGCTCCATCGAAGGCCACGCCGTGAGAGCGGATGCACGCCGAAGGATGAGCTCATGCCGCTGGGAGAGGGACTTCGAGCCGCGCGAACCGCTCACGGATGGTCGCAGGAACGGCTCGTCCGTGAAATCGAACGCTACGCCCGGCGCCACCTTCTGGACGTGGCCTCGACTGCCAGTCTGCGCGTCTACGTGTCGGATTGGGAGAACAGCCGTCGATCACTTTCCGGCCGCTACACGAGAATCTTGCGGGCGCTGCTCGGCATTACGGATACCGAGCTGAACGGAAAAGCATCAGCCGAGTCCCACGTCGTCAGCGGATACGACGAGTTGCTCGCATGCATCGACTCCGCTCGCAACGTCAGCCTCACCATGGTGGAAACGTTCATGGCGCAGACCGAACTGCTGCGCACGATCGACCGGCAGGCGGGTGCGGCAGGTCTCGTCGACCAGATGCGGGGGCATCTCGCGGCGCTGGAGGAAGCTCTGACCTTCGCGATCCTGCCGGAGACGAAGCAACCGATCGCCCTCGCGCTCGCGGGCGCAGCAACCCTGGCGGCCTGGCAAGCACTGGACGTCGGTGCGGTCGAACGGGCGTGGAGGCACTACGAACTCGGCAAACGGGCAGCTCAAGAGGCCGGCGCGCCCATGTACCTCGCGCACGCCATGGGCGAGCAGGCGTACGTGTTGTACGAGGCCGGACGCCCGGAGACGGCGCTGGAGATCATCGGCAGGGCCCGGCATGCGGGTCGCCGACAGCACTCTCCGCGTCTTCGTGCGTGGTTGCTCGCTGCGGAAGCGGAGATGTCCGCGCTGTCCGGCGACAGCGACACGTGCCGGAGGGCGCTCGACGCCGCGAGCGACCTTCTCCCCCCGGGTGACGCGGCCCGTGATCCGGACATGCTCAGTATCTTCCTCAACCCCACCCACCTGGCCAGGTGGCGCGGCCACTGCCTCACGCTGCTCGGCGACGACGACGCGATGAGCTGCCTGTACGCCACTGTGAGAACGACCGACCCCACGTTCGTCCGTGCGTCCGCCGGCGTACGGCTCGACCTGGCGACGGCGCACCTGGCCCGTGAGGAACACACGCAAGCCGACGAGCATCTGCGCGCGGCTCGTCTCATCGCGGGGCGGACAGGTTCCGTACGCTACCGTCGGCGGATCGAACGCCTCACCGAACTCCTTTGACCGCGGAACGGCCGCGTGCGGCCAGCAGGTGGAGAAGGGCGACGAGCGTGCCGGAACCCATGAGCTCGCCACGCGTCATCATCGCCGGGATGTCGGACAGCGGCACCCACGCGACGTGCCCTGCTTCCTCGGCGTCGGCCGGCTCACCGGTACGCCGGGCACCCCGCCCTACGAACACCGCATGAGGCGAGTCCACCATGCCGATCATCGGCTGGAACGTGACCACGTGCCGCAGTTCGTCCGGTCGCCAGCCGGTCTCCTCCTCGACCTCCCGCAGCGCCGCCTCCTCGGGACCCTCCCCGGATTCCACGATCCCTCCCGGCAGCTCCCACCCCCACTGCCGTGGCACGAAACGGTAGCGCCAGAGCATGAGTACACGGTCCTCCTGGTCCACGACAGCGGCGACGGCGACCTGGTGCAGCGCGACCACGTGGTGCTCGAAGCGCTCGACGCCGGGCGGTTCGACGTCCACCAGGGACACTTCGACCCACCGGTTGTCGTACACCGTGCGGGCGCCGTGGACCTTCCACGGCTCGAGGTCCCCCGGCGGGGCCGCACTCACCGCGGGAGCCGGAACGACGTAGGCGCTTCGCCCGTGCACCTCCAGTACGCCCTCCGCCACCAGGCGTGCCAGCGCCTGCCGGAGAGCGGTGCGCCCGATGTCCAGTTCCTCGACCAGAGCGCGTTCGGACGGCAACTTGGCGCCTGGCCCCACCTTGCCGGTACTGATCCGCTCCCGCAGCGTCCGGTAGACCCGTGTCGTCTTCGGCCCCATCCCGCCCTCCTCACGCCGCCCTCTGGTGCGCACCACGATATCCGCGCAGCCGCCACGCCCCATTGCCCCCTCATCCCGGAGGCCCCGCCATGGACCCCTCGCGTCGCAGCGTCATCGGAGCCTCGCTCTTCTCCGCGGCCCTCGCCATCCCCGGCTGGCAGGACGTGGTCGGCCGGATGGAGGCCGTACGGTCGGGCGGGGCGCAGCGGATCGGAACGGCCGAAGTCGACTCCGTGGTCGCCGTGACAGACCGTCTTTCCGATCTGGACGACCAGTTCGGCGGACGGTACGCGCGACCGATGGCCGCGGCCTTCCTGGTGAACGTCGTCGCCCCCTATTTGAAGGCGAGCGCGCCCGAAGACGTACGGAGGGCGATGATGTCCGCCGCTTCGTTCCTCTGCTACCTGACGGGCTGGATGGCCGTGGACGAAGGGCTGCACGGCGTCGCCCAGCAGTACTACGTGAAAGGTCTGGAGCTGGCGGGCGCCAGCCATGACCACCTGACCTACTGTCACATCATGCGCGGCATGTCCGTGCAGTCCGTGGACCTCCGGCACGGCCCGACGGCTGTGAAGTGGGCGGATGCGGCAAGCGAGGCGTCACCCGCGGCCGGGCCGAGGATGGCCGCCTTCATGTCGGGCCAGCAGGCCCATTCCTACGCCGTCGCCGGCGAGCGCCACAACGCGCTCAGCAGCATCCGGAAGACCGAGGTCTCCATGAGCAGGGCTGACAGTCAGGCCCGGACCTTCGGCGGTTACAGCGCCGCCACGCTCGCCTATCACACCGCGCAGGTCAGGTACGAACTCGGCGACGTGGCAGGCAGCGTCGAATCGCTCCAACTGCACTTCCGCCTGCGCGAGCCCACGAACGAATCCCACCGCAGCGGCATGCGCTTCACCTCGATGCTGGCCGAGCGGCAGTTGGCCCTCGGGCACCTGGACGCGGCGTGCGCCACCTGGCACGAGGTCCTCGACGACTACCCGTCGATCCAGTCCGGACAGGTCGACAAACACGTCAGGGAAATGGCCCGGCTCATCCGCCCCCACACCAGGAACCCGACCGCGCGGGACCTCCACGAAAGGGCCCACCTCGTCGCACCCGCCCTCTTCGACGGGACGCGGCCTCGTTAGCGCTACGGCGCCAAGCCACGGAGGACGTCGCACTCGCTGCCCCCGGGGTCGGCCATGACCACCCGGTCGCGGCGGAGCCCCTTGCCGGGCACTTGGAACCGTATCGAGGTCTCCGGTGGACAGCGGTGCCGCCAACTCGTCTTCGCGCCCCCGGTCGGCGCGCGGTCGTGGAACGTCCACCTGCGGGAGGGCGCCGGAGCGAACGCCCGCTTCGCGCTGCTGTTCCGGGACTTCCTGCGGGCGGACGAGGGTGCCCGCCGGGCCTGGGGCGCCTTCAAGCAGCGGCTGGCGCTGAGCGTGCCGGACCTGGCGGACTACGGGCAGATCAAGGCTCCCGCCACGGAGGTGCTGATGGCCGCGGCCGAACGGTGGGCCGCCGCCACCGGCCGGCGCGGTCCCGCAGCGGCCTGAGCCCGTGCGCCGGGTTCACCCGCGGTCGTGGAGCGTGACCTGATATCCGTCGGGGTCGGCGAAGGTGAACGTACGGCCGAACGGCCCGTCGACGGGGGCCGAGACGATCGTCGTACCGGCCGCGGCGAGCGCGTCGTGGATGTCCTGCGCGTCGGGGGCGTGCAGCCACAGCGCCACGCCCTGGCCCGGCTGCGCGAGCGCGTCGAGGTCGACGCCGGCGACGACGTCGCGGACCGCGAACGCGATCGGCTTGGTGTCGAAGACGACCGCGTGCGGCGGCCCCGCGGCGGAGCGCTCCAGCCCCAGGTACCGCTCGTAGAAGTCGGCGGAGCGCTCCAGGTCGCGCACCTGCAGGGAAACGAAGTCGGGTCCGGTGACCGCCATGGTCCTTACCTCCTCAAAGCAATGTCAGGCTTCTGACATACCCAACGTATGTCAGACTGCTGACATGAGTCAAGGCGAGCCCGGAATCGAGCTGGACACGTCGCTGGGGTACATGCTGAAAGCGGCCTCCAGCGCCCTGCACTCCGCCATGGAGGCCGTGCTGAGCCCGCTCGGCATGACGATCACGCACTACTCGTGCCTGGAGCTGCTCTCCCAGCGCCCGGGCCTGTCCAACTCCGAGCTGGCCCGCGGCACTTTCGTCACCCGGCAGTCGATGAACGTGCTCCTGAAGTCCCTCGAACGCCAGGGACTCGTCGCCCGCGCCGCCAAGGCGCCCGTGGGCAGGGCGCTGCCCACCGAACTGACCGCCGACGGGCGCCGCCAGCTCGAGACGGCCAGCGCCGCGGTACGCCGGGTCGAACGGGCCATGCTGGCCGACCTCGACACCGGCGAACAGGATCAGATGCGGCGCCTGCTCACCAGGTGCATCGCCTCGCTGACCGCACCCCCGGCGCTCCCGGCACCTCCCGCGGCAACCCCACCAACCGCACCGGCCCGCCGGGACGGTTGAGCCCGCACACGGTCGGCCCGTCCCGCGGAGCCAAGCGCGTGGGCGGAGCCGCCTGACATCGGCCCCGCCCACGGGTCGTGGGGGCGGCGAGCAGCCCGAAAGCGCTGCTCCGCCGCCACAAGGTGACAACGTTGTCAGACTATACGCCGATCCGACCGCCGATGGATACCCCTCGACACCCTCCGCCTACGGCCCGTTCGCCACCACGGCCCCATCAGGGCCCCGCCACCGCCCCATCACGGCCCCGCCACGGCCGGACCCGCCCCGCCCCCGGGGGCCCCGTCACACCCGCGAGACCCACCACGACCACGTTTTTACTTACGTTGTAAAGCCCCCGCGGCCCGCCGGGACCCGGTCCCGCCGCACGTCGCGGGCCTGCGGCCGGACGCCAGGGACGCCAGCTCACCCCTCCCGCCCCCGCACCCACTTCTGCCCGGGGTATGGACACGCCCAACGCCAAGTGCTGTCATGCCGGTTGGCGTCATTCTTTGCAACGTTGGAACAGCACGACAGCGCTCCCCCACGGCCCGCGCCCCACCTCCCCGCGTGCCTCTGCCCCGCCTGTCCCGCCCTGCCCCACCGTCCGGCCTCGCACTGCCCCGCCCTGCTCGACTCCCGCGTCACGCCGCACCACCACGTGCCCGTCCGTCCCCCCATCTCCGCGCCCCTGCCGCAGAAACGGATCACCGTGACTTCCGACGAGACCCGCTCCCCCCGCCCCGGCCGCCGCGACCTGCTGAAGTGGACCGGTGCGCTGACCGCGGCCGCCGCCACCGGCGGGTGGTTCACGGCCGGCCCGGCCGCCGCCGCGTCCCCCGCGGGCCTACCCGTTTCCGCCGCGGACGCCACAAGTGCCGCGTCCCCCGCGGCCGCCTCCACGTTCGCACCGCTGCGGCCGCCCGCGGTGCCGCTCGCGGTCCGCTCGCCGTACCTGTCCACCTGGGTGGCCGCCGACAACCTCGCCGGGACCTGGTCGAGCTTCTGGAACGGCCACGTCACCGCGCTGTGCGGGCTCGCCCGGATCGACGGCACCGCCTACCTCTTCGCCGGGGCGCCGAACCTGCCGGGCGGCCCGGCGCTCACCACGATGCAGCAGGTCTCGCTCCAACTGACCGCCACCCGCTCGATCTACCGGCTCAGCGGGGGCGGGGTGACACTGACCGTCACCTTCTTCTCGCCGGTCGACCTCGACGACCTCCAGCGCCAGTCGGTGCCGCTGTCGTACGTGACCGTGCAGGCCGAGAGCAGCGACGGGCAGGCGCACGCGGTGGACGTGCACCTGGACGTGTCGGGCGAGTGGGTGCACGGCGACACCTCGGCGCAGATCACGTGGGCGCAGCAGCAGGCCGGTTCGCTGACGGTGCTGACCGCGCAGCCGGCGAGCCCGGGGGTGCTCCAGGAGAGCGGCGACCAGGCGTCGTGGGGGCGGTTGGTGTTCGCCGCGCCGAGCGGGTCCGGGCTGACCTGGCAGATCGGGCAGGACACGGTGGTGCGGGCCGCGTCGGCGGGCAGCGGCAGGCTGGCCGGGACGGTGGACTCCGCGCAGCCGCGGGCGATCAGCGACAGGTGGCCGGTGCTCGGTCTGAACCGGGACTTCGGCACGGTGAACGCCGGTACGCCGTCGGCGGAGTTCACGGTGTCGCTGGGGCATGTCCGTACGCCCGCGGTGAGTTACCTCGGTACGCAGTTGCAGCCGTGGTGGACGCACTACTGGTCGTCGTGGACGGACATGCTCCAGTGGTTCGACGCGGACCGATCGGCGGCGCTGTCGGCGGCGGCGGCGCTGGAGCAGCGCGTCCATGACGACGCGGTCGCGGCGGTGGGCGGCGGCACCACGGGCGACCACTACGCGGCGGTGTGCGCGCTCGCGGTGCGGCAGGCGGTGGGCGGTACGGAGTTGGCCGACCGCGGCGGCAGCCCGTGGGCCTTTTTGAAGGAGATCTCCTCCGACGGCAACATGTCGACGATCGACGTGACGTATCCGGCGTTCCCGGGGTACCTGTACCTGTCGCCGGCGTATCTGCGGCTGCTGCTGGAGCCGATGCTGGACTACGCGGAGCACGGCGGCTGGCCGAAGGACTTCGCCGAGCACGACATCGGTTCGTCGTATCCGAACGCCGCCGGGCACAACGACGGCAACGAGGAGGACATGCCGGTCGAGGAGTCGGCGGACCTGCTGATCATGGCGGCGGCGGTGGTCCAGCGGCTGCCCGCGGCGGACGGGGCGGCGTTCGCCGCCGCGCACTACCCGATCCTGCGGCAGTGGGCGGAGTACCTGGTGTCCAACGCGCTGGACCCGGGCTACCAGAACCAGACGGACGACTTCACCGGCTTCATCGCGCACAGTGCGAACCTCGCGCTCAAGGGCATCATCGGGATCGGCGCGATGGGCGTGGTGGCGCGGGCGACGGGCAACAGCTCGGATGCGGCGCGGTACGCGACGCTCTCGCGCAGCTACGTCAGCCAGTGGACGACGCTCGCGGCGGACTCCTCGGGCGCGCACCTGAAGCTCGCCTACGACCAGGACGGCACCTGGAGCCTGAAGTACAACGGCTTCGCGGACCGGTTGCTCGGCCTGGACCTGGTGCCGGTCGGCACCGCGGCGATGGAGGCGTCCTGGTACGGGGCGCACACCGGCACGTACGGGGTGGTGCTCGACCCGCGCAACGACTACACCAAGGCCGACTGGGAGCTGTGGACGGCGGCCTGGCTCGCCGATCACGGCACGGTGCGCGACGCGCTGGTCAACGGGGTGTACGGGTACGCGAACGCGACGCCGACGCGGGTGCCGTTCAGCGACTGGTACACGGTGGCGAGCGCGGCGCAGCGGGGTTTCCAGAACCGGCCGGTGGTCGGCGGGATGTTCGCGCCGGCGCTGGCGCCGGCCGGCTCGGTGGTGGTGTGGTGCCGTATCCAGAACCGGAACTCCGGGAAGGTGCTGGCGGTTTCGGGGATGTCGCTGGCGGACTCGGCGGAGGTCACGCAGTACACCGACAACGGCACCGCGGACCATGTGTGGACGCTGCTGGACAACGGCGACGGCACGGTGCGGATCGTGAACCGCAACAGCGGGAAGGTGCTGGCGGTGCACGACCAGAGCCTGGACGACGGCGCGCATGTGCAGCAGTACCAGGACAACGGCACACCGGACCACGTCTGGCGGTTCGTCGACAACGGGGACGGCTGGTCGAAGATCGTCAATGTGCGGTCGGGGAAGCTGCTCGCCGTGGACGGCGCGTCGACCGCGGACAGCGCGCAGGTCACGCAGTGGAACGACAACGGGACGACCGACCACCTGTGGCGCATGATCTGAGGCCGCGCCGCGCGCAACCCACCCCCCACTTCCCACGATCAGGGAGCATGTCCATGGATCGTCGTACCTTCCTTCGCGGCGGCGCCGTCGCCCTCGGCAGTGTGGCCTTCGCCGGCCGTATGGTCACCTCCTCCTGGGGGGCGGCCGGGGGCGGGCCGGGGGTGGTGCTGGTCGGTGACACCTCCGGCGGCGGGCTGTACCACCCGTATCCGGCGGGGCTGACCCGTACCCCGTTCCTGAAGCTGCCGACCGGGAGTGTCACCGCGTCGGGCTGGCTGGCGCAGCAACTCGCCCTGGAGGCGGACGGGATCGCCGGGCGCTATGACGAGGTGTCGCACTTCCTGGACACCTCGACCACCGGCTGGTTCCACCCGGACCAGGTCGGCTGGGAGGAAGTGCCGTACTGGGTGCGGGGGTTGACCGCGCTGGCCGGGGTGACCGGGGATGCCGCGCTGCGGGCGAAGGCGGACACCTGGGTGAACGGCGTGCTGGCGACGGGGCAGTCCGACGGCTTCTTCGGGCCGACGAGCCTGCGCACGTCGCTGGGCGGCGGCCCGGACTTCTGGCCGTTCATGCCGATGCTCCAGGCGCTGTGCACCTACCAGGAGTACACCGGGGACAGCCGGATCGTGCCGTTCCTGACGAAGTTCTTCCAGTACCAGAACACGTTCGGCGCCTCGGCGTTCAACCAGAGCTGGGGTTCGGTGCGGTGGGCGACGACGCTGCACTCGCTGCACTGGCTGTTCGCCCGGACCGGGGACAGCGCGCTGCTGGGGCTGGCGGACAAGATCCACCAGTACAGCGCGAACTACGTCGACAACCTGCCGTCGCTGCACAACGTGAACCTGGCGCAGGGCTTCACCGAGCCGGCGTTCGCGGCGCTGCGCGGGGACGCGTCGCTGACGCAGGCGTCGTACCAGGACTACGCGACGATCCAGGGCACCTACGGGCAGTTCAGCGGCGGCGGGTTCGCCGGGGACGAGAACGCCCGGCCCGGGTACGGCGATCCGCGGCAGGGTTTCGAGACCTGCGGGATCGTGGAGTACATGCAGAGCTTCGAGTCGATGGTGCGGATGACCGGCGACCCGAGCTGGGCGGACGGCACCGAGACGCTGGCGTTCAACTCGCTGCCGGCCGCGATGGAGCCGAACCACACCTCGCTGCACTACGCGACGGCCGCCAACCAGGTGCAGTTGGACGACTACGACAAGACGCTGCACCAGTTCGACAACACCTTCTCGATGCAGGCGTATCTGCTGGGCGTGGACAAGTACCGCTGCTGCCCGCACAACTACGGGCAGGGCTGGGCGTACTTCACGGAGAACGCGTGGTTGGCGACGGCGGACAACGGCCTGGCGGCGGTGCTGTACGCGCCGACGAAGGTGACGGCGAAGGTCGGTGCCCAGGCGGCGCAGGTGACGGTCACCCAGAGCACGAACTACCCGTTCACCGACAGCGTGTCGCTGGCGCTGTCGATGACGGGCAGCGTGGCCTTCCCGCTGTATCTGCGGGTGCCGTCGTGGTGTGCCAAGCCGTCGGTGAAGGTCAACGGGGCCGCGGTGAGCGCGTCGGGCGGCGCGGGCTTCGTGGCGGTGGACCGCACCTGGAAGAACGGGGACACCGTCGCGGTGTCCTTCCCGATGGAGGTCGCCACCACCACCTGGGCGCAGAACCACGACTCGCTGTCGGTGCGGCGCGGCCCGCTGACGTACGCGCTGGAGATCGGGCAGAACTTCCTGCGCACCAATGACGCGTCCTCGCACTGGGCGGAGTACGAGGTGTTCCCGACGTCCGCGTGGAACTACGGCCTGGTGCCGGGGACCTTCACGGCGACCGCGACCGGGGCGAGCGGCAACCCGTTCACCCCGCAGGGCACGCCGGTGGCGATGACCGCGCAGGCCCGGCCGATCCCCAACTGGCTCGCGGACCAGCAGGACGTGGTGACCACGCTCCAGCCCAGCCCCGTGGCGTCCGCGGAGCCGGCCACCACGGTGACGCTGATCCCGATGGGGGCGGCCGCGCTGCGGATCACCTCCTTCCCGACGATCGGCGCGGGCGGCCGGGAGTGGCAGCTGCCGGCCACGCCGTCGGCCTCCTGGTGCTGGTCGGGCGACACCGTGAACGCCCTCAACAGCGCGTACACGCCGAGCAGTTCCTACGACCAGTCGCACCCGCGCTTCACCTGGTGGGACCACACCGGCAGCAGCGAGTGGGTGCAGTACAGCTACTCCGCTCCGGTGACGGTCTCGGGCGCGTCGGTGTACTGGTACGACGACACCGGGCACGGCCAGTGCCGGGTGCCGGCGTCCTGGCACGTGGAGTACCAGGCGGCGGACGGGTCCTGGCAGCCGGTGTCCGGCGCGGGCGCGTACGGCACGGCGGTCGACGCCTTCAACGCGGTGGCGTTCACGCCGGTGCGCACCACGGCGGTGCGGGTGGTGGCGCAGCTGGCCGCCGGGGTGTCGGCGGGCATCCTCCAGTGGGATGTGACGGCTCGTCAGGCCGTGGTGGACGGCGGCACCTGGTACCGGGTGCAGAACAAGAACAGCGGCAAGGTGCTCGGGGTCGACGGCATGTCGACGGCCGACAGCGCGAACGTCGTGCAGTTCGCCGACAACGGCACCGCCGACCACGACTGGCGGTTCACCGCAGTGGGCGACAACCGCTTCACGATCACCAACCGCAACAGCGGGCTGCTGCTGGCGGTCGCGGGCGCCTCGCGCGCCGACAGCGCGCAGGTGCAGCAGTACCACGACAACGGCACGGCCGACCACTACTGGCAGCTGCTCGACAACGGAGACGGCTGGTTCCGGATTCGCAACGGCAACAGCGGTCTGGTGCTGGGTGTCGACGGTATGTCGACTTCCGACAGTGCGCGGGTGGTGCAGTTCGAGGACAGCCGTACCGACGACCACCTGTGGCGCTTCGTGTAGTTCGCGGTTCCTCCCGGGCGCGGGAGGGGGGGAGCGCCGGCGGTGGAGGCACCACCGCCGGCGCCCGTCAGTGGGTCGCACCTCGGCGGCACACGGCGACGCGTACGGCGGGGTCACACGGCGTACAACGATGTAAAGCCGAGCAGGGAAATGACAGCATGTCAGTGCGGCCATGTCCAGCCCGCGTACCGAAGTTTCCCCGGTTCAGCCGGGATCGTACCGGACTCTTGACACGTGGTCGTCAATCCCGCAGGGTCCTCTACATCGTTGTAAAGGACGGGCTTTCCGGCCGTCTTCGTGCCGCCCCCGCTCCGCACTGCACCTCTGCGCTCCGCCCCCTGTTTCTTCCCGTATCCACGAGGATGTGATCGGCGCATGAACGTCTCCTTCCGGGCCAGAACCGCTGCCGCGGTGCTCACCGTCGGCCTGTGCCTCGCCGCGAGCGCCTGCACCAACTCCGGCAACGACTCGTCCGGTTCGGACAAGGCCGCGGCCTCGGGCAACACCGCGGCCGCCCAGCAGACCGACTCCCCCACCGCCTCGGGCGGTACCGCCTGCACCTACCAGACCTACGGCGGCGGGGTGCCGAAGCTGGACATCACCGACGGCAAGACGATCGTCGGGTTCTCCCAGTCCGAGTCGACCAGCAACCCGTTCCGCGCCACCGAGACCAAGAGCATCGAGGCCGAGGCGAAGGCCAAGGGCGTCAAGCTGATCGAGCGGAACGCCAACGCGGACGTCAACGCGCAGAACTCGCAGATCGAGGACATGATCGCGCAGGGCGCCAAGGTGCTGATCGTGGCGCCGGAGAACTCCGACGGGCTCGGCCCGGCGCTGGCCAAGGCGAAGTCGAAGAAGATCCCGGTGCTCACCATCGACCGCACCGTCACCGGCACCGCCTGCGGCGACTTCATCTCCTTCATCGGCTCGGACTTCTACGGGCAGGCCCAGATCGCCGCCGACGACCTCGGCACGGCGACCGGCGGCACCGCCCACGTCGCGGTCCTCACCGGCACCCCGGGCAACAACGTCTCCACCGACCGCACCAAGGGCTTCAACGACGAGGTCAAGAAGAAGTACCCGAACATCAAGGTGGTCGCCTCGCAGACCGCCAACTTCACCCAGACCGACGGCCAGAAGGTGATGGAGCAGCTGCTCCAGGCGCACTCCGACATCAACGCGGTCTACGCGGAGAACGACGAGATGGCGCTCGGCGCGCTCCAGGCGATCAAGTCCGCCGGCAAGACCCCGGGCAAGGACATCAAGGTCGTCTCCATCGACGGCACCCAGCAGGCCGTCCAGGACGTCGCGTCCGGCGCGCTGGTCGCGGATATCGAGACCAACCCGCGGTTCGGCCCGCTGGCCATCTCGTCGCTGGAGAACTTCTACGGCACCGCCGGCGTGTCGGCCGACGTCATCATCAAGGACGGCCACTTCACCTCGGACAACGCCAAGCAGGCGCTCGCCCAGGGCCTGGTGTACTGACGCCCCGCGCGGTCCGGCCGGGTCCGGGCCAGGGCCTGCCTGTGGCCCGGCCCCGCCGCGTACCGCCCCCACGCCCAGCCGTTGCGCACAACTCCCCACGAGGAGGAAGACGTTGGTCCAGCAGGACCCGGACCCCCGCAGCGCCGCCATCCTGGAGGTGGCCGGGGTCGACAAGAGCTTCGCGGGCGTCCACGCCCTGCGCGAGGTGGACTTCACGCTGCGGCCCGCCGAGGTGCACGCCCTGATCGGCGAGAACGGCGCGGGCAAGTCCACCCTCATCAAGGTGATGACCGGCGTGCACCGCCCCGACGCCGGCACCGTACGCCTCGCCGGCCGGGAGCGGGACTTCCGCAACCCGCTGGAGGCCCAGGCGGCCGGCATCTCCACGATCTACCAGGAGGTCAACCTCGTCCCGCTGATGTCGGTGGCGCGCAACCTCTTCCTCGGCCGCGAGCCGCGCCGCTTCGGGCTGGTCGACCACGGCCGGATGAACCGCGAGGCGGCGCGGGAGCTGGGCCGCTTCGGGGTGCGGGTCGACGTCACCCGGCCGCTGCGCACCCTGGGCCTGGGCGCCCAGCAGATGGTGGCGCTGGCCCGGGCGGTACAGATCGACGCCCGCGTGGTGATCATGGACGAGCCGACCTCGTCGCTGGAGCCGAAGGAGGTCGAGACCCTCTTCTCGGTGATCCGCGGCCTGAAGGAGCAGGGCATCGCGGTGGTGTACGTCAGCCACCGGCTCGACGAGCTGTACGCGGTGTGCGACCAGGTCACCGTCATGCGCGACGGCCGCGTGGTCCACACCGGCCCGATCGCGGGCCTGGAGCGCCTGAAGCTGGTGTCGCTGATGCTCGGCCGGGAGATGTCCGCGGTCCGCGACAAGGGCACCACCGCCTTCGACTCCGACGGACACGAGCGCCAGGACGGCCAACCCCTGCTGCGCGCAAGGGATCTGACGGTCCGCCACAAACTGCACGGGGTCTCGCTGGATGTGCACCCCGGTGAAGTCGTCGGCCTCGGCGGGCTGTTGGGCGCCGGCCGCAGCGAGACCGCCAAGGCGGTCATCGGGGCGCTGGCCACCGAGGAGGGCACCGTCGAGGTCGAGGGCAGCGCGATGCACCGGCGCAGCCCGGCCGCCGCGATCCGCGCGGGCGTGGTGATGCTGCCGGAGGACCGCAAGGCGGAGGGGGTGATCCCGAACCTGTCGGTGCGGGAGAACATCTCGCTCGCCGCGCTGCCGCGGCTGTCCCGGGCGGGGCTGGTCTCGCAGGCCAAGCAGGACGAGATCGTCACGTTCTTCATGGAGCGGCTGCGGATCAAGGCGTCCGGCCCGGACCAGAAGGTCGGCGACCTGTCCGGTGGCAACCAGCAGAAGGTGCTGCTGGCCCGCTGGCTGTGCCTGAACCCGAAGGTGCTGCTGCTGGACGAGCCGACCCGCGGCATCGACGTCGGCGCCAAGGCCGAGGTGCAGGGCCTGATCGACGAACTCGCCCGCGACGGGCTGGGCGTGCTGCTGATCTCCTCCGACCTGGAGGAGCTGATCGAGGGCTCGGACCGGGTGGTGATCCTCAAGGACGGCCGCGTCGTCGGGCACCTGTCCGGGGACGACGTCACCGAGGACGGCCTGCTGGACGCGCTCGCCACCGCGCCGGAGCAGGCCCCGCCCGCCGCACCGAAGGAGACCCCCGCATGACCTCCCTGACCTGGCCGGGCGCGGCCCTGGACCGGGGCCGCCTGCTGCGGCTGCTCCAGCAGTACGGCGTGTACGCCGCGCTGGTCGTCCTGTTCGCCGTCGCGGTGGGCCTGGACGGGAACTTCCTGTCCACCAGCAACATCCGGGTGCAGCTGTACCAGGTCGCCCCGACCCTGCTGGTCGCGCTCGGCATGTCCCTGGTGATCGGCACCGAGGGCATCGACCTGTCGGTGGGCGCCACGATCGCGCTGGCCGCCTCCGTGGTGCCGCTGTACGCCGGGTACGGCCTGTTCGCCGCGCTCGCGGTCGCGCTGCTGCTGGGCGCGGCCACCGGCGCGCTCGGCGGCGCCATGGTCGCCTTCGCCCGGGTCCAGCCGATCGTGGCGACGCTGTCGCTGATGATCGGGGTCCGCGGCCTGGCCGAGATCGTCAACGGCAACTCGGCCAAGCCGATCACCCAGTCCGGGCTGGTCGACCTCGGCTCGCGCACCGTCGGCGGGGTCCCCGAGATGGCCTGGATCGCCGGGGTGTGCGCGCTGCTGACCGGGCTGCTGGTGCGGCGCACCACCTTCGGCCGGCAGCTCGTCGCCATCGGCGACAACCGGCAGGCGAGCCGGCTGTCCGGACTGCCGGTACGCCGGGTGCTGATCACCGTCTACATCCTGTCGGGTGTGCTCGCCGCGCTCGCGGGCGTGCTGATCGTCGGCCACGGCGCGGAGGCCGACCCGGCCAACCAGGGCCTGAACATGGAACTGGACGCCATCACCGCGGTCGTGGTCGGCGGCACCCCGCTGTCCGGCGGCCGGGTGCGGGTGCTGGGCACCGTCGCCGGCGCGCTGTTCATGCAGCTGATCACCGCGGTGCTCACCCAGCACAACGTGCACACCTCCTACACCCAGATCGTCGAGGCCGCGATCATCTGCTTCGCGGTGTACGCCTCCCAGGAGCGAGGGACCCGATGACTTCCACCGCCCTCCAGCCGTCCGCGGTGCCGCCGCCGCCCGCCGTGCCCGACGACGGGCCGGCCGCGCGGGTCCCGGTCCGCGAGCGGATCGCCTCCCAGGTGCAGCGGCACGGCGCGCTGGCCGTGCTGGTCCTGGTGGTCGTCATCGCCTCGGCGACCTCCTCGACCTTCCCGACCTGGAACAACATCAGCAGCATCCTCGGCAACAACGCCTTCGTGTGGCTGCTGGCGCTCGGCATGACGTTCGTCATCATCACCGGCGGCATCGACCTGTCGGTCGGCTCGATGTTCGCGCTCGGCGGGGTGCTCGGCGCCTACGGTTCACGGCACGGCACCTGGCTGGCGATCCTGCTGCCGCTGGCGGTCGGCGCGGTCTGGGGCACGGTGCAGGGGCTGCTGATCGCGTACGCGCGGATGGCGCCGTTCATCGTCTCGCTCGTCGGACTGCTGGGCCTGCGCGGGCTGTTGCAGGCGGTCACCAACGAGGGCGCCACCACCTACCTGGTGCCGGCCCACTCCTGGTTCCGGCACCTGGGCGCGGGCACCTGGACCCCCGTGCTGATCGTGGCGGCGCTCTTCGCGCTCGGCGCGGTGCTGCTGACCCGCACCCGGTTCGGCGCCACCCTCACCGCGCTGGGCGGCAACGAACACGCGGCGCGGCTGATGGGCCTGCCGGTCGCCCGGGCGAAGGTGCTGGTCTACCTGCTGTCCGGCACCCTGGCGGCGGGCGCGGGCGCGCTGGGCGGCGCCCGGCTCGGCTCGGGTGTGACCACCATCGGCGTCGGCTACGAACTGACCGCCATCGCCTCGGTGGTGATCGGCGGCACCCTGCTCACCGGCGGCGCCGGCTCGGTCGGCGGCACGGTCAGCGGCGTGCTGCTGCTGGCGGTGATCCACAATCTGATCGACCACTATTTCTCGCAGTACGGATCGGCCTTCACCGACACCGTCAACGGCGGCTTCCTGGCCGTCGTGGTACTGCTACAGACACTGCTGAGCCGGACCCAGCAACTGGAGTGAGGCCGCCGCGCCGCAGCGGGGCGGCACCACCGCGGACCGGGGGCCGGCACCGACCCGAGCCGGACCGCGACGCAACCGGTCCGACCGAGAGAGGATTTCCGTGGGCGTCAGCCTGAAGGATGTCGCGCTGCGCGCCGGCGTGTCCGTGAAGACAGTCTCCAACGTGGTGAACGACTACCCCCACGTCACGCCCGGCACCAGACGGCGGGTCCAGCAGGCGATCGACGAACTCGGCTACCGGCCCAACCTCACCGCCCGCCACCTGCGCAAGGGCCGCACCGGCATCATCACGCTGGCGGTGCCCGAACTCGGCAACCCCTACTTCGCGGAGGTGGCCGGCGCGGTGATCGACGCGGCGGCCCGGCACGAGCTGACGGTGCTGCTCGACCACACCGCCGGGCTGCGCGAGAAGGAGGTGCTGGTCTCGCAGGGGTTCCGCTCGCACGTCATCGACGGGCTGATCCTCAGCCCGATCCGGCTGGAGAGCGAGGACCTGCTCTCCCGCCCGGAGGGCCCGCCGATGGTGCTGCTCGGCGAGCGGGAGTACGACGCCCCGTACGACCACATCATGATCGACAACGTGGGGGCGGCCCGCAGCGCCGTGCGGCACCTGCTGGACATCGGCCGGCGCCGGATCGCGTTCCTCGGCGCCCGCCGGGAGAGCGCGCGGCAGCCGGCCCACCTGCGGCTGCGCGGCTGGCGGGAGGCGATCACCGGCGCGGGGCTCGCCCCCGACGAGTCGATGGTCGCGGCCACCGAGGGGTACGACCGGGCCGACGGCGCCGCGGCGATGGCCGCGCTGCTGGACCGCGAGGACCGGCCCGACGCGGTGTTCGCCTACAACGACCTGATCGCGCTCGGCGCGATGCGCACCCTGGTCGAACGCGGCCTGCGGGTGCCCGAGGACATCGCCGTGGTGGGCTTCGACGACATCGAGGAGAGCCGCTTCGGCATGGTCTCGCTGACCACGGTCGCCCCGGACAAGGGCGCGCTGGCCCAACTGGCGGTGGACTGCCTGGTGGAGCGGATCACGATCGCCGGCGGCACCGAACCCCCCAGCCCCCGCCGTATCCTCCCCGGCTACCGGCTGATCGTCCGCGAGTCGACGTCGGTGCGAAGAAGCTAGGCCGTGTCCGACACATAGCGTCGTCCCGCCCGAAGGGCGGGGGCTGACCGGGGCCGGCGCGCCCCCATGGCCTTCGGCAGGGGAGGTGCCCCGCGATCGCACGGCGGAGGGTGGGTCGTTCCCAGGCGAAGCTCCGGGGAACAGAGCGCAGCGGGCCGCGCCGACGACCGGCAACGCCGGGGGCGCCTCCCGCCGAAGGCCGGGGCAGAGCATGCGTGCCGGCCCCCCGTCAGCCAGCCGGGATGTGTCGGACACGGCCTGGGGTCGCGGCCTGCGGCGCAGGTCACGGCCTGCGGCGCAGGTCACGGCCTGCGCGGCGGGTCCGTATCCGGGGGAGCGCCCCCGGGCCGCCGGGGGCACCCCGGTAGGCTCGGGCCGAGGGCGACCTCGACCGGGCCCACCGCCGCGCCCACCACCAGTCCCGCCCGACCGCCGCCGGGCCACGCCGTCCGCGTGCCGCGGCCAGGCGGCGGCACGCCCTCCCACCGACCCTCGTCACAGGATGACCATGCCCTCTCACTCCCCCGCGCCCGCTTCCACCGCCGCCCTGCGCAGCGCCCCCTTCGGCACCGCACCGGGAGGTGACGCCGTCGAGTGCTGGACGCTGGACTCGGGCACCGGGGTGCGCGCCGAAGTCCTCACCTACGGCGCCGTCCTGCGCTCCCTGACGGTGCCGGACACCGCCGGCCGCACCGCCGACGTGGTGCTCGGCCTGCCGACGCTCGCCGACTACACCGCCGAACAGCCCTACCTGGGGGCGGTCGTCGGCCGCTACGCCAACCGCCTCGCGCACGGCCGCTTCACCCTGGACGGCCAGGACCACCAGGTGCCGCTCAACGACCGCGGCCACGCCCTGCACGGCGGCCCGGACGGCTTCGACCGCCGGGTCTGGCAGGCCGGGCCGGCCGACGGCAACGGCCCGGACGCGGCGGCGCTGCGGCTGACCCTGCACAGCCCTGACGGCGACATGGGCTTCCCCGGCGCGCTCGACGTCGAGGTGGTCTACCGGCTGACCCCCGACGGCACGCTGAGCATCGACTACCGGGCCCGTACCGACCGGGCCACGCACCTGAACCTCACCAACCACGCCTACTTCAACCTCGCGGGCGCGGGCAGCGGCGACATCCTCGGCCACACCCTGCAACTGCACTCCGCCGCCTATCTGCCGGTCTCCGCGCAGTCGGTGCCGCTCGGCCCGGTCGAGCCCACCGCGGGCACCCCGTTCGACTTCACCGCGGCCCACCCGATCGGCGAGCGCATCGGCGAGTCCCATGTGCAGCTCACCGACGCCGGCGGCTACGACCACTGCTGGGTGCTGGCCGCCCCTGAGGCGGGCCGGCCGCCGCTGCCGGCCGCCCGGCTCACCGACCCGGCCAGCGGGCGCTGCCTGGAGGTGTGGACCACCGAACCCGGCATCCAGGTCTACACCGGCAACTCACTGGACGGCGCGCTCAAGGGCGCGGACGGCCGGCCGTACGGGCGGCACGGCGCGGTCTGCCTGGAGACGCAGCACTACCCGGACGCGCCGAACCGGCCGGAGTACCCGAGCACGGTGCTGCGGCCCGACGGCCTCTACCGCAGCCGCACCGAGTTCCGCTTCCCCCACCTGCCGCTGTCCGACGGCTCGTCCGCGGCCCCGCGCGCCGAGGGTACGGACGCCAGGTAGCCGTCGCCGTCCGCGGGTCCGTCCGCGCCGCCCGAGGCCCGCAGCCTCGGGTAGGCGCGGCGGCCGAACAGCAGCCGCTGGAGGAAGAAGCCGATCGCGAGGGTGACCGCACCGGCCACCGCGTCGGCGAAGAAGTGGTTGGCGGTGGAGATGATCACCACGAACGTCGCCAGCGGGTAGCAGATGCCGAGCACCCGCAGCCAGGTCCAGCGCGCCAGGAAGAACAGCGTCAGCCCGCACCACGCCGACCAGACGATGTGCACCGACGGCATCGCCGCGTACTGGTTGGAGACGGTGGAGACGTGCCCGGAGTCCCAGGAGCCGTGGGTGTGGTGGGCGACGATCGTGTCGATGAAGCCCTCGGACCGCAGGAACCGCGGCGGCGCCAGCGCGAAGAAGGTGAAGCCGACCAGCGCCAGGCAGGTCGCGGTGTACAGCGCGGTGCGGGCCGCCCGGTAGTGCTGCGGGCGGCGCGCATACAGCCAGATCAGCACCGCGGGGGTGACCGCGAAGTGCAGCGTGGCGTAGTAGTAGTTCATGCCGACCGTCAGCCAGCTGACCTTGTCCACCGCGTGGTTGAGGCTCAGCTCGAAGTCGACGTGCAGCAGCCGCTCGAAGTGCAGGACCTCGCGGGCGCGGTGCAGCGCCTGGGTCTTCTCCCGCGGGACGTAGCGGCGGGTGCGGCTGTAGGCGAGGTACAGGGCGACGGTGAAGGCGAGTTCGAGCAGCAGCCGGGGCCGGTTGCGCGGGCGCATCCGGGCGGGCAGCAGCGGGAAGCGCCGTACGGCGGCGGGCCGCTCGTCCGGATCGGCGGCGGCCACAGGGCTCGTGGAGCCCTCCGCGGTGGCGGTCACCTGGCACCCCCGGCGCCGGCCGCGGCCCGCCGACGTGCCCGGTCACCGGCCGGGCGGTGACAGGTCGGTGCAGGTCCCGGCCGTCGCCCGCGCGGCGACTGGCTCGGCAGGCTCGGCGGATACGCCAGCAGCATGCGGTCGATCTCTCTTCCCGAACTTCCCGAACGATCCGGCAGCGCGCCGGGCGACTCGCCCGACACTACATCGGACACCAAAACGTCCGTCTACCGATACCGGGAGGACATCTCGGCGCGTCCCACGTGGTCACGGAGCGTACCCGTCGCGGCGCCGGTCCCCAAGTCGCGGGCACCGGTGCCCCGGTGGGCGCCTGCCCGCGGCGACCGGGCCCAGACACCGTCACATTGGGTGAGGCGAGTGATCTTTGCCACACATCTCCCGCACCGGCAGGCCATACGGAGGCCACCGGCGCGGCACAGCCGCGACACGCTCCAGGTGACGATACGGCACCCGTGTGCGGGCGCCGCACGCGCGGTACGCGGGGATTCAGGGCGCCGGGACGGTGACGCCGGTCGCTCCGGGCGAGGCGGCCGCGGTGCCCGACGGGCTCGGCGGCGGGCTCTGGGTGGACGGCGTGGTCGGCGTGGACGGAGTCGTCGGCGTGGACGGCGTCGGGTTCGGGGAGGCGGCGCGGTCGGGGTGGGCGGCGCGGTCGGCCTCGATCGCGTCGAGCGCCTGCTGGTCGGCGAGCGCGATGGCCAGTTCGCCCGCGGCGGTGGGGTGCAGCGGTGCCTTCCCGGCGGCGTCCTGCACGAACGGCTGCTTGCTGCACAGCTGGTGCCCGGTGAACCCGGGCCGAGCGACGGCGAAGTGGAAGGTGGCGGCGCCGCGCTCCAGCACGGCGTTGAGGTCGGACAGCCGGGAGCCGAGGACGTCGGCCTTCTCCCGGGTGATGCCGTCCTTGGCCAGGCACGCGGTGTCCGGGCCGAAGGGGTCGTAGTACTCGTTGAGGACCACCGCCGGGTGGTGCGGGAGCGCGGCGAGCTGTTCGAGCAGGTCCAGGTAGTCCTGGGTGAAGCCGGCCAGCTCCTCCTTGAAGTACGCGGTGGACGCGTCGTCGTCGCAGACCGGTGCGGCCGCGCACAGGCCCGTCAGCAGCCCCCAGTTCATGTCGTTGGCGCCGATGCTGACGATCACCGCGGACGCGCCGGTCGCGCGCTGGGCGACCGCGAGCTGCGGCGGCGCGACCTTCCCGCCGCGCACCTGGACCCCGAGGATGCCGTCGCTGACGGTGGCGCCCTGGCAGGCGAGGTTGAGCACCTTCCAGCGGTTGGCGGCCGCGAGGTCCTCGGCGTAGGAGTCGGAGCTGCGGCCGCAGGTGCGGTCGAGCGCGGTGGGGTGGGGCACCAGCGGGTTGCCGATGCCGGCGGCGGTCGAGTCGCCGATCACCACCGCGTGGATGCCGGGCAGCGCGGGCCCCTTGGCGGCGGGCACCGGGGCCGCGCGGGTGCGGCCGACCAGGTCGTCGAGCGTGTGCACCTGGCGCAGCGCGCGGGGCGTGCCGGAGGCGAGCAGGTAGACGCCGGCGGCGTTGGCGGCGCTGACGGTCACCAGTGTGGCCGCGAGCAGCGTCAGCATGGTGCGCGGCGAGGTGCGGCCGATCCCGGCGACGGCGATGGTGATCACGCCCGCGCAGCCGGCTGCGACGAGGCTCTCCCAGATGCAGTAGCGCTTCCAGCCCGCGGCGAGCTGGCGGCTGAGCATCGGCACCAGGGCGTTGTCGCCGTCGGCGTGGAAGGCCTGGTCGACCTGGGAGTCGAGGGTGATGTGGGAGAGCATCAGCTTGGGGCGGATCGGCCCGTCGAAGCGCGGCTGGGTCGGGATGGCCTCGCCGAAGAGGTTCAGCTCGCCGGGCCCGGACCGGCTCAGGTCCGGTTGTACGGCGCCGACCTGGACGTTCTGCCCGGCCGCGGCGACGGACTGCATGGGGGTCAGCCGTACCGCCAGCCAGATCCCGGCGGCGCCGGCGACCGCGACCAGCACGGCCGCGAGCAGCAGGTTGCGGCCCCGGCGCAGCCACCGGGCCCTGCCGTCCGTCCACCGTACGAGCCGCACGTGCCGTCCCTCTCGTCCCGCCGGGTCCCGCCTGCGCGGGCGGCCCGATCCGTTCCCTGTCCGCCCCCTGTCCGTTCCCGGCTACCGACGACCCTAACGGTCCATCGGCGGGCCAACCCGGACGAACACCCCATCGCGCCCCCGGTGCGCCCCCGCGGGTACACTCCGCCGCCCGCCCGGCTTACGGTGGAGGTCATGTACCGGTTGCGCCCGTTCGAACCCGCCGACGCCCCCGACCTGACCGCGATGCTGCACCGCGCCTACGCCGAACTGGGCGCGGGCGGGCTCAACTTCACCGCGGTGGACCAGACCGAGCAGACGACGCTGCGCCGTGCGGACACCGGCGCGTCCTGGCTGCTGGTGGACGGCACCCGCATCGCGGCGGCCCTGACGATGACGCTGCCCCCGCACGAGCCGCTGCGGCTGCTCAGCCCCACCGCCGCCGCGCCCGGGCGGGCCTGGCTCAACCAGATGGCGGTCGACCCCGCCGACCGCGGCCGCGGGCTCGCCTCCCGCCTGTGGGCGGTCGCCCGCAAACGGGCCCACGCCGAGGGCGCCTCGCACATCGGCGTGGACACCGCGCTGCCCGCGGCCCACCTCATCGGCATCTACACCGCGTGGGGCTTCGTCCCGCGCGAGACCATCCAGTGGCCGGGCAAGACCTACCGCAGCACCGTCATGGAACTCCCCACCCCGACCCCGGCCTGACCGCACCCGCCCGGCCGAGGCGGCCTCGGGGCGCGCGGGGGCGACATGGGGTCGCGGGTGGGGGTGGTGGGGCGGGGGGCGGCGTACGCTCCGGGCATGAAGGACAGCGATTTCGTGCGCCGGATCATCGGGATTCTCACCGAGGCCCGGCAGATGCAGGTGCTGCTGGCGGAGGACCCCGAGCGGCAGGACATCTCGGGGGACAACGTACGGGCGCTGCTCAACGAGACGATGCCGACGATCGAGTTCCCCGCGGACGCCAGCCCGGGGGAGATCGGCGAGGCGCTGAGCGTGCAGCTCAGCCCGGTGATCGAGCGGTTGACCGGGGCGTTCTCGCTGATCTTCCTGCAACTGGCGGACGTCCATGACGCGGGCCGCACGGACGTGTCCTCGGCGGACCTGCTCCAGGACCTCGCGCTGCGCGCGGACGAGCTGTGGCCGGGCGACGAGGAGGGCGACGGGGCCTGAGCGGCGGCGCCCGAGCGGCAGGTCCTCGAGCCGCGGGCCGGCCGTTCAGCCGGCGGGGGTGCCGGCCTTCCGGTCCTCGAGTGCGGCGCGCAGCGCCGCGAGGCCGTCGCCCACGGCGGCCAGCGCGGCGGCGTCGAGCACGCCGCCGACGAGGCCGTCCAGCGCGTCGGCGAAGGTGCGTTCGGCGGCCTCGGTGAGGCGCGCGCCGGAGTCGGTGAGCGCCAGCAGGGAGGAGCGGCGGTCGGCCGGGTTGGCCCGGCGCTCGACCCATCCCTGCCGTTCCAGGCGGTCGGCGCTCTTGCTGGCGGCGCCGATCCCGACGGCGAAGACGGCCGCGATGTCGGCGACGCGCGCGCCGGGGTGGTCGCGCAGGTGGCGCAGGAGCTCGAACTGCGAGGTGACGATGGCGTGTTCGGCCTTCAGGCGCTCGCCGAGGGCGTTGTAGAGCCGTGTCTCGCAGCGCACCAGGTCGGAGAAGAGGCCGGGCAGCAGGTGGCGGCGGTCACCGTTGGACATTTAACTTCCTAGGCATATAGTTCTTTGGAAGATACTTCCTGGGCTACTTCTATGAGGGAGCATACGCATGAGCACTGAGCAACGCGCCCGGATCGATGCGATGCTGCGGCGGCCGCAGCCCGCCGGCCCCCAGCCGATCGAGGAGATCCGCGCCGGGTTCGAGAAGCTGATGGCCACCATGGCGGTGCCGCCGGACATCCGCACCGCGCCGGGTACGCTCGGCGGCCGGCCGGTGCTGCGGGTCGACCCGGCCGGCCCGCCGCGCGCCGGCACGATCCTGTACTTCCACGGCGGCGGCTGGGTATCCGGCTCGCCCCGGACCGCGCTGTCACTGACCGGGAACCTGGTCGCCAGGACGGGCGTCCCGGCGTACTCCGTGGACTACCGGCTCGCGCCGGAGCACCCGTTCCCGGCCGCGATCGAGGACGCCGTGGCCGCCTACCGCGCCCTGCTCGACGCGGGCACGCCCGCGCCCTCCGTCGTGTTCGCCGGGGACTCCGCCGGGGGCGGGCTGGCCGTCACCGCCTGCCTGGCCGCCCGGGACGCCGGACTGCCGCTGCCCGCCGCCCTCCTGGCGCTCTCCCCCGGGCTCGACGCCACCCGCACCGGCGCGAGCATCGACGGCAAGGAGGACGCCGACCCCGTCTTCACCCGTGCGGGCGTGGAGTACACCGGGGCGATGTACCTCGCGGGGGCCGACCCGCGCCAACCCCTGCTCAGCCCCGCGGTGTCGGGCGACCTGACCGGCTTCCCGCCGATCCTGCTCCAGGTCGGCACGAACGAGATCCTGCTCGACGACGCCACCCGCCTCGCCACCCGCGCCCGGGAGGCCGGCGTGGACGTCATCCTCGACGTGACCGCGGGCGTGCCGCACGTCTTCCAGGCGTTCACCGGCCTCCTCGACGAGGCCGACGAGGCACTGGACCGCGCCGCGCTCTTCCTCACCCAGCGCTTGACGCCGCGTTGACGGCGCCGCCGGCGTCCCCGCCGACCGGGCGGCGCTCGCCGAGCCACTGCTCGGCGCCCCAGGCGTGGAACCGCTCCACCTCGGTGAAGCCGAGCTTCGCCGCCAGCCGCATCGAGCCGAGGTTCGCGGTCTGGGTGGCGAGCACCACCGCCTCCCCGGGCAGCGCGCCCTCCAACCAACCGAGTGCGGCCGTGCACGCCTCGGCGGCGTACCCCTGCCCCCAGGCCCGCGGCAGGAACAGGTAGCCGAGGTCGGCCTTCCCCGCGGCCGCGGGGCGCTGGGAGGCGCTGCGTCGCATCAGGATCTGGCCGATCATCTCCCCGCCGCACTCCACGACGAAGCTCCCCGGCCACTCCTCGGGCACCGCGGGCAGCTCCCGCTCCAACTCCTCCCGCCGCTGCGGCCCGCCGAGGTAGGTGTGCACCTCCGGAGAGGCCAGCAGCTCGACGAACGCCGCGCGGTCGCGCGCTTCGGGTGCGCGCAGGACCAGCCGCGCGGTCCTGATCGGGTCGGGCGGCCAGGCGACAGTCAGCGGATGCGTCATGCGGGCAGGCTAACAGCCGTGATCCGGCGGGACGTTGTGGTACCGGCGCGGGGCGGGGAGAGGCCGTCAGCGGGTCTTGACGCGGCGGACGTGCCACAGGCAGAAGGCGGCCAGGGCGGCGGTGGCGGTGAGGCAGATGCCGGTCTCCAACAGTTGGAGCGGGAGGAACTGGTCCATGGTGAAGGAGCTGTTGTAGCGGCCGACGATGTGGTGCCGCGCCAGGCATCCGGAAAAGTCCTGGAGGCCGGGACCGGAGCAGGGATTGCGGCGGGTGAGGGTGCCGTCGGACCGCACGTAGCCGAAGCCCTGGAACCAGCCGTCGAGCGGGGTGCTGGGGAAGTCGAGGCTGCGGGTGCGGCGGATGTGCGGGGTGAGCAGGTGCGGCCGCAGCTTCTCCAGCCCGAACAGGGCGGCTTCGCCGAGCCCGGCGGCCGCGGCGACCGCGGGCAGGGTGCGGCGCACCAGCAGGCCGGTGGCCGCGCCGGTCGTCAGGGCGAGCAGGAGGTGGGCGACGCCGACCGGGCCGGTCCAGGCGAAGAAGTCCCAGTCGTTCCACCAGACGACCGCGCGCCATGCGAAGCGGTCCGGTCCGCCGTCGTGGCCGCGCCGTGCGGAGTACCACCACCAGCTGGCCGGCACCGTCACCACGACGGCGGCGAGCGTGGTGACCGCGGCCGCCAGGCCGAGCCGGACCGCGGCCCACTCACGGCGGCCGACGGACTGCGTCCAGGCCAGCCGGTGGGTGCCGGACTCCAGCTCCTGCGCGAACAGCGGTGCGCCGACCAGCGCGCCGACCGCGACCGGCAGGTAGCGAAGCACGTACGGCGCCACATGCGTGACGGTCGGCGCCGCCACGTCGCCGCCGCCCAAGTCGCACCCGTCCGCCGCGCGGCAGAGGTCGGCGTAGTGGTGGACGGCGCCGACGAGTTGGTGGTGCTCCCGGACCGCTCCGATCCCGGCGAGCAGGGCGAGGGCGAGCATCGTACGGAAGGCGGCCCGGTGCCGGCGCCAGGCGGGCCAGGCCGGTCCGGCCAGGCGCGGCAGCCGCAGCGGGGAGGGCAGCGGCAGCCGGAAGCGCCGCCGGGCACGGCGCTCCTCGCGCGGCGGCCAGGCCACGTAGCGGGCGAGGGCGCTCATCGGCCGGGGTCCGCTTCGTCCTGGCGCCTGCGCTGGTGCTGGTGCTGCGGCGCGCGCGCCGCGTCGGCCGGCCGGACCAGCGGCTCGTCGGCGGGCGCGACCAGCGGCGGGGCCTGCGGATTGCGCAGGTAGGCGAGCAGGATCTCCTCGAGGCTGGGCGCTTCGGCGCTCACGGCGCGGTTCAGGGCGGTCGGCAGTTGGAGCAGCGCGGTCACCCGGCGCCCGGTGGTGCGCGCTTCCACGACGGTGTGGCCGAGCAGCGCCGCCGGCAGCGGGGCGGCAGGGTCGGCGGGGGCCGGGCCGCGGCGCCCTGAGCGGGGATCGCCGGGCCCGGCGCCGAACGGTTCGCGGCCGTCGAGCGTGTGGGTGACCAGGGTGTGCGCGGCCTGGACGAACTCCACGTCGTCGGCGACCAGCATCCGGCCGTGCGCGAGCAGCAGGACGTAGTCGCAGACGAGGTCCAGCTCGGCGAGGATGTGCGAGGACATCACCACGGTGGTGCCGTGCTCGGCGGCGGTGGTCATCAGCGCGGCCATCATCGCGTGCCGCCGCAGCGGGTCGAGGTCGGCCATCGGCTCGTCCAGCAGCAGCAGTTCGGGGCGCTTGCCGAGCACGAGCGCGAGGGCCGCGCAGGTGCGCTGGCCGCCGGAGAGCTGTCCGACCTTCGCCCTCAGCGGCACGTCGGCGTCGGCCAGGACCGTACGGGCGGCGGTGTCGTCCCACCGCGGGTTCATCTCCCGGCCGTAGCGCAGCGTCTCGGCGACGGTGAACGCGGTGTGCAGCGGCCGGTCCTGGAGCAGCACGCCGACGCGGGGCAGGGCGGCCGCGCTGCCGGGCCGGTGGCCGAGCACCCGCAGGGAGCCCTCGGTGGGGGCGCGCAGTCCGGCGGCGACCGCGAGCAGGGAGCTCTTGCCGTCGCCGTTGGGCCCGACGAGGCCCGCCACCCGGCCGGGCGGGACCCGGAAGTCGCTGTGGCGCAGCGCCCAGTCGGCGCGGTTGCGGATGCCGAGGCCGCGCGCTTCCAGCGCGGGCGGTTCGGTGCGGGCGTGCGGGCCGCCGGCCTTCGGTTGGTCGGTCATGGCTTCGCGCTAGCCGTGCGGGTGGGCGTCGCACGTCTCCGCGCCGGGCACGCGGGGGTCGGCACCGGTCGGGAAGTACGTGTCGAGCGCGGCGGACAGCAGCGCGGCGACATCCTCGCGGCCCAGGTCGGCGCCGCGTGCGGCGGCCATCCAGGCGTGCAGGCTCTCATGGAGCGGGGAGCCGGCCGCGGCCCCGGGCTGGGCGAGCGACCTGCGGACGAAGGTGCCGACGCCCTGCCGCGCCTCGACGAGCCCCTCGTTCTCCAGCTCGCGGTACGCCTTGAGCACGGTGTTGGGGTTGATCGCGGTCGCGGCGACCACCTCCGCCGCCGAGGGCAGCTTGTCGCCGGGCGCCAACTGGCCCAACCGCAGGGCCTGTTTGGTCTGCCAGACGATCTGCTGGTACGCGGCCACGCCGCTGCGCCGCTCGATACGGAAGGTCACCACCCGCCACATCATACCCCTAGTGGACTAGTGGACCTGGAGCGGTTGACACCAGCGGTCCGCGCCTTCGACACTCGGTCCACTAGTTAAGTAGTGGACCGAGTGAATCGGACGCGCCCCCGCAAGCCACGGGCCGCGCGGCGATGACGCACGCCCTCTTCCGGACGGGAGCAACCGCGGTGCCCACCTCGCCTGTTGACGTATCCGAACGCGCCGCGCCGGTCGGCGTGTCCGCACCGGCCGCACCGGCGCCGCCGCAGACCGCCGGCCGGACCGCGCGGCGCCGCACCGTCGGCTGGACGCGGCACCCGGCCGGGCAGGCGCCGCTCCTGATGCTCCTCGCCCTCGCCGTGCGCGCGCCCTCCTTCCGCCGCCCGTTCTGGAGCCCCGACGAGGGCTACCTCGGCACCGAGGCGATCGCCCTGCGGCACGGCGGGCGGCTCTACACCGACGTCGTGGACCGCAAGCCCCCGCTCGTGCCCTGGCTGTACGAAGCCTGCTTCGGCCTGACCGGACCCGGCACGCTGTGGCTGGTGCGGCTGTGCGCGGTGGCGGCGCTGGCGCTCACCGCGCTGTTCGTGGCGCGGCTGGCGGCAAGGGAGTGGGGGCCGTGGGCCGGGCTGCCGGCCGGGGTGCTCACCCTCGCCGCGTCGGCGGCGCTGCCCGCGCCCGACGCGATGGCCGCGACCTTCGAGGTGTTCATGCTCCCGGCGACGGCCGCCGCCGTGTACTTCGGCTCCCGCCGCCGCTTCCTCGCCGCCGGGCTGGCCCTGGCCGCCGCGACCCTCACCAAACAGGTCGGCCTGGCCCCCTTGCTGCCGGTCGCGCTCCAGGTCCTCGCCGGCCCGCGCCGGGACCGGCTGCGGCACGGCGCGGCGCTGGCCGCGGGGGTGTTCCTGCCGGTGGCCGGCTGCGCCCTGCTGCTGGGTGTGCGCCCGTTCGTCTTCTGGAACTTCCTGGCCTCGAGCTCCTACGCCGCCTCCCCGCCGGGCACGGCGGCGATGTGCGGGCACGCCGGGAGCATCCTGCTGCGGCTGGCCGTACCGTTCGCCGGCTTCGCCTTCCTGCTTCCGCGCCGGCTGCCCCGCCGGATGCCCCGCCGGATGCCCCGCCCGCTGGGCCGGTGGCGCGGTGTCACCGAACTCCGGCCGCGGACACGGACGTTCGACCGGGTGCTGTGGCTGTGGCTGATCGCGTCGGCCGCGGGCGTCACCGCGGGCTTCCGCTTCTACGGCCACTACTTCCTGCAACTCCTCCCGCCGCTCGCGCTGTTGGCGCTGCGCGCCGCCGACAGCGCCCGCACGCGTGCCCTCTCCCGCCGCCCAGCCGGGCCCCGCACCCGGGACCGCGCCCTGGCGGCCGCCTGCCTCTGCGCGGTGGCGGCCGCCGCGCTCTTCGACGCGGGCGCGCTGCGGGCCGAGCCGCCGCAGATGGGCAAGTCCCTCGCCCTGGCCTCGGCGCTGGACGCCCGCAGCCGGCCCGGGCAGAGCGTGTTCCTGTGGAGCATGCACCCGGAGGTGTACTGGCTCGCGGGCCGTCCCGCCGCCGGCCGCTACCTGACGGCCGGGCTGCTCACCAACTTCAGCGGCGGCGCGGACGTGCGCCGGGTCGGCGCCCGCTACGCCGTGCCGGGCGCCTGGGCGGGCCTGCGCCGCGAACTGGCCGCCGCTCCCCCGTGCCTGGTGGTCGACGACTCCGCGGGCACCCCGTACCCGATGGCCGGGTATCCGGCGCTGGTGCGCCTGGTACGCGACGGCGGCTACACGCGGGTCGCCGCCGTCGAGGGCGCGGTCGTCTACCGCCGGGCCGGATGCTGAACGGCGCGCGCCCCGGGGGCGCAGGCGCGGCCCCGGACACCGCTGGTGGGGGGCGGGGTGTCCGGGGCCGCGGGTCACTGTGGTGATACAGGTGCGGGTGCGGTGGGGCTAGGGGTAACTCACCACGTCGGTCGGGGTGGTGTCGGACGCGGTGACCGCACCGGTGTCGTTGATGACATGGGTGATGGTGCCCACGCCGCCGAGCGAGACGGTGAGCGCGTCGTGGAACTTCACGCCCGCGGTGTCCGGTGCCTCGAAGGCGTGGTAGTTGTTCACGGCCGGGTTGACGTTGAAGTAGCAGTAACTGCCCAGGCCCCACGCCTCGTGCGAGGTGACGTCGTCGGCGACCTTGTAGGCCGCGTAGCCGTCGACCCCCGACGAGCTCATCCAGGACGCCTGGTCCGGCGGGTCGTACGGGTTCTCGTTCTGGAAGAAGATCGTCCTGCCGCCCTGGCCGTTCCACACCACCTCGTACTTCTGGTAGTGCTCGACGAACAGGCCGTCGGCGAGGACGTCGTCGCCGTTGACGGTCAGGCCGTTGTCGGCGGTGTTGGTGGTCCAGCCGACGCTGCCGGAGTTGCCGTGGTCGGCCCGCCAGGCCCAGATGTGGTCGATGATCGTGTTGTTGCTGTTGACGACGAGGCTGTCGGTGGCCTTGCCGGCGTTCTCACCGCCGATCCGGAAGAAGACGTCCTGGATCGTGGTGGGGTCGGCCGAGTGGTCCGCGGTCGACCCGGACGGCCCGACGGTCAGCAGCGCCTGGGAGTTGGTGGTGCCGGCGTCGAAGAGCAGGCCCTTGAGCCGGACCCCGTCCACGTCGGCGACCTTCATCGCGTCCACGCCGTTGTCCGGGACGAAGGTCGGGTAGCCGACGCCGAGGATCGTGGTGTCGGCGCGGGTCACGTCGAGCGTCTGGTCCAGGTGGTAGACGCCCGGGGTGACGAACAGGTTGCAGCCCTCGGCGAGCGCGGCGTTGATGGTCTCTGCGGTGTCGCCGGCCTTCACCACGTAGAACTGGCTCATCGGCAGCGAGGTGCCCGCGGTGCTACCGTTCGCCCAGCTGGCGCCCGAGGAGTCGGTCTGGAGGCTCGGCTCGAACACCCGGTAGTTCCCGGAGCCGTCGACGTACAGGTAGGGCACGTCGCGGGAGACCGGGGTGGTGGCGAGCGTGGTCTCCGGCGGGTTGGGGAAGGTGGTCGACGGCGCCCCGGACACGCCGGAGAAGACCATGTTCCACACGCCCCCGTCCCAGCTGCCGAGGTTGCTGTTGCGGGTGTACCACTGCTGCTGCGACACCGACGACGCCTGGCCGCTGACCTTGGTGTCGGCGATGAAGCCGCCGCTGGCGTAGCCGTAACTGGCCGGGTAGAGCGCCAGGTTGCCGCGCACGTCGATCCGGCGGAAGGGCGCGGCCTGGGCCACCGCCCAGCGGTCGGTGCCGCTGGAGGGGGTGATCGCCAGGTTCTCCGCGCTGCGCCAGAAGTTCTGCGTGGCGTTGCCGGCGTCGGAGGCGTTGAAGGCGTCCACGGTCACGTCGCCGTTGATGGAGACGTCGTCCGGGTTCTGGCCCAGGCCCGCCACCGACGTGTAGAAGCCGACGTTGTCCTCGACGTTGTAGGTGCCGGGCTTGAACAGGTCGGCCACCCGGTTCTCGCTGAACTGGGCGGTGGCGGTGTCCTTCATCTGGTTGAACTGGGAGTCCAGTTCGGACTGGATCGCGGCGTCGCCCATCGACGGGTCGAAGACGTGCACGTTCGGCCCGAAGTCCGGGGTGTCGGACTGCGCCGGGCAGTCCGCCGCGTCCGCCGCGGGCCGCGCGGCCGTGGCGCCGTGGCCCGTCGTGGCGCCGTGGCCGGCCGCCTCCGCCGAGGCGGCACCGGCCGCGCCGGTCAGGCCGGTCAGCGTGGCGAGCAGCAGCGCGCCCGCGCCGAGGGCGGCGTAGCCGCGGCGCCGGGGACCGGCATGGCGCCGCGGCTGCGCGGTGGGGGGCTCAAGGGGTGGTCTGCGCATGGGGGTCCTTTCACCCGGGTTCACGAAGTGAACGCGCGGGTCAGCGCGGATAGTGGGGGTTGATCGCGCTTTGGCTCCACTACTTCACTGCCACAGCACCTGACGACCCTTCGATTCGCAGATCGGAGAACGCTCTCAATCTAAGGATCGGGGGCGCTGCGGCTCGTTAGGCAGTCTCAGCCGCCCTTGCGCCACCGTCAAGGAGTGGGCGCCCGGCCCGCACACACTGAACACATCGCCCGCACGGAACCCGCACGGTCGCCCTCCCGTGGCCAACTCCTGAAGGCCGGGGGCCCGTTGTGTCAAGCCCTGGCCTCAGGAAGTGACCCGATCGCCCCGCAGCGCCTCGTCGGTGGCCTCAGGCGCTTCGGGGGGCCGGGTCCGGGCGCGGTGGGCCGCGACGCGCTCGCGGGTGGCGCAACGGCGCGAGCAGTAGCGGCGGTTCGGCCCGCGCCCTTCCATCACGTAGACGTTCGGGCAGCTCGGGGAGGCGCAGACGCCGCCTGGCGGCCGCCGCCGGTCCCACAGCAGGACCGCGAGCGCCAGACAGGAGGAGGCGAGGAACCACTCGGCCCAGGGCGCGTCGTCGTCGCTGTCCAGGTGCGGGTGCCAGGAGGTGGTGCCGCCGTGCGTGGTCAGGCGCAGCGGGCCGGTGCCCGAGGCGAGCAGCCGGTTGAGGCGGACCGCGGCCTCGTCGGCGTCCTCGGCGGCGAAGACCTCGCGGAGCCGGCGGGCGGCGGCCCGCAGGTCGGCGAGGTCGGCGGGGGTGAGGCCGAAGGGTTCCGTCTCGCCGTAGGCGCGCAGGACCGCGGCGACCGCGGCCGTCACCGCGGCCGTCTCTTTTGGCTCCGCGTCGTCCGCGAGCGCGTTGACGAGGTCGGCTGCGCGGCGGGCGTTGGCCTGCACGGAGTGGTGGGCGGAGCTGTCGTCGTACGTCGGGGCCATCCGTGCACGGTAACGCAGGTGGCGCGGTTTTGGGTTACTTGCGTACCGTCCTCCGCATGCGACAGCGTGACGTCGGCCCGGCCGTGGGGTCGTACCTCGGCGGGGCGGCCGCCGCCCGGATCGGCGACGAGACGGCGGGGCCCGCGCTGCTGCTGGCAGGTCTGGCCGCCACCGGGTCGGCCGCCCACGCGGCCCTGGTCCCGGCCGCGCTGATGGCGTCGGCGGCGGTCGGCGGCCCGCTCTTCGGCGCGTTCCTGGACCGCTCCGCCCGCCCCGGGCGCCTTCTCGCCGCCGCCCTCGCCGGCTACGCGGCCGCCCTCACGCTGCTCCTCGCCGCCCTCCCCCGGCTCCCCCTCGCCCTGACCGTCCTCCTCGCCGCCCTCGCCGGCCCCCTCGCCCCGGCCCTGTCCGCCGCCTGGTCCGCCCAACTCCCCCACCTGCCGGGCCCCCCGGGCCCCGAAGGCGCGCAGCGGCTGGCGCGGGTCACCGCGTTCGACGCGATGACGTATGACGTGGCGGGGCTGGCGGGGCCGGCGCTGGCCGGCGCCGTCGCCGGGTGGTCGGGAGCGGGGGCGGCGGTCGTGGCGGCGGCGGTGCTGGTCGGGCTGGCGGTGCCGTCCGCGTGGACGCTGCCGCGGGCGGCGCCCGACCGGCGCGAGGTGCCTGCGGGCCTCCGCCGTGAACTGGCCGCCGGTTTCCGGGCGATCGGCGCGTCGGGGGCGCTGGGGCGAGCGACGGCCGCCTCGGTGGTGTCCTGCGTGGGCGCGGGCATGTTCGTCACGTGTGCGCCGGTCGCCGGGGCGGCGGCGCTGGGCGGGGCCGGGCACGGCGCCTACCTGCTGTCGGGGGCCGCCGTGGCATCCCTGGTCGCCAACGGGCTCCTCGCGCGCCGCCCTTCCGCGGTGCGCCCGGAGACCGTGCTGCGGTGCGCCACCGCGGTGCTCGGCGCCGCGTTCCTGCTCGCCGCGACGGTACGGCCGCCCGTACTCGCCCTGGCCGCCGTACTGGCCGGCGCGGCCGAAGGACCGCAGCTCACCGCGCTGTTCGCGATCCGGCACCGCGAGGTGCCGCCCCGCCTTCGCGGCCAGGTCTTCACCACCGGCGCCGGCCTGAAGACCGCCGGCTACGCGCTCGGCACCGCGCTCGCCGGCCTCCTGGCCGCCCGGTCGCTTCCGGCCGCCCTCCTCACGGCCGCCGCCTTCCAGGCCCTCGCCCTGCTCGCCCTCACCCCCCGCCCCCGGCGGCCACGGGGAGCGGACGCGTCGCCGGACAGGTCCGCGAACGCTCCGCTCAGGCGGGGACTTCGGTGACGCCGAGGGCGAAGTCCAGGTTCCCCACGCCGTGGTGGGCGAGGCCCACCGTGACCACGCCCGCTCCTTCCAGCCAGTGCGCCATCTTCAGGCCGCCGACGTCCAGCGGCCGCAGCCCGAGGCTCTCGACGAACGCCCCCACCCGCGCCTTGGCCGCCGCGTCGTCGCCGGCGACGAAGACGTCGGGCCGGCCCTTCTCCAAAACCTGGCGGAAGACGGTGTTGAACGCCTTCACCACACTGGCGCCGGCCGGGGCCACCTTGGCGACCTCCTGGGCGACCGAGGTCTGCTCGTGGTGGGCCAGCCCGTCGAAGGTGGCGTTGAAGGGGTTGCTGATGTCGACGACGACCTTGCCCGCGAGGGCGTCCCCGTACTGCGCGACGGCCGGCACGACGCCGTCGTGGAGCAGCGCCACGATGACGATGTCCCCGGTCGGGGCGGTGCCCCATGCTCCGGTGGTGGCGCCGTCACCGAGAGCCTCGGCCAGGTCGGCGGCCTTGGACCGGTCGCGGCCCATGATCTCGACGGTGTTGCCGCCCGCTATGGCCCGCGCGCCGAGGGTGCGGGCCATGTTCCCGGCGCCGATGATGCTGATGCTGCTCATGGATGTCCTGCCCTGGGTGTGGGTTGTCGGGTTCAGATGGCAGTGGTGCCGCCGTCGGCGACGAGTTCCATGCCGTTGACGTAGCTGGAGTCGTCGGAGGCGAGGAAGAGGGCGGCGGTGGCGATCTCGTCGGGCCTGCCCATCCGGCCGCGGGGGATGAGGGACTCGAACTGGCGCTTGGTGGCCTCGTCGAAGAGTTCTTCCTGCTTGGCGGTGGCGACCTGGCCGGGGGTCAGGACGTAGACGCGGATGCGGCGGTCCTTGAGTTCGTTGAGCCAGATCCGGGCCCAGGCCTGCTGGACGGCCTTGCTGCCGGCGTAGACGCTCCAGCCGGGGAAGGCGCCCAGCGAGGCGTTGGAGCCGGTCATGAGGATGGAGCCGCCGTCGTTGAGGAGCGGGAGCGCCTTCTGGACGGTGAACAGGGTGCCGCGGGCGTTGAGCCCGAACCAGGTGTCGAACTGGGCCTCGGTGATCTCGCCGAGCGGGGCGGGCTCGCCCCCGCCGGCGCTGGCCCACAGCACGTCGATGCTGCCCTTCTCCCGCTTGACGGTGTCGTAGAGGCGGTCCAGGTCGTCCAGGTCGGCGGCGTCGCCCTGGACGCCGGTGACATTGCGGCCGATCTCCTTCACGGCCTCGTCCAGGGCCTCCTGGCGGCGGCCGGTGACGAAGACATGCGCGCCCTCGTCCACGAACAGCTTCGCGCCGGCCAGCGCCATGCCGGTGGAGCCGCCGGTGATGACCGCGACCTTGCCGTCGAGCTTTCCCATGGTCGTTCCCTCGGGTCGGTGGTGCCGTGCGCACCTGGGGCGACGGTGTTATGTACACCGCCCTGTGTGCTTACGGTACGGACCTGCGGGCCGGGGCGCAACTATGTACACCGGTCGTTACCCAGCCGCGGTAGGCTGGGCCCATGACGGAGTTGGAGAAGGGCCCCACGGGCCGCCGCCGCGGCCGGGGCGCCCGCGAGCGCATCCTCGGCGCGTCCCAGCAGCTGTTCCGCGAGCAGGGCATCAACCGCACCGGCATGGACCAGCTGTGCGCGGCGGCCGAGGTGTCCAAGCGCACGGCCTACCAGCACTTCGGCGGCAAGGACGAACTCGTCGCCGAGTACCTGCGCCAGTTCGACCCCTCCGTGCTGCCCGGCGTCTTCGACCGCACCGACCTCACACCCCGCGAACGGCTCCTCGCCGCCTTCGACATCCCCGCGGACACCCCCCTGTGCCCGTACATCGCCGCCGCCGTCGAACTGCACGACCCCCAGCACCCGGCGTCCCGGTACGCGCGCGACTACAAGAAGGCCGTCGCCACGCGGCTCGCCGACACCGCCCGTGTAGCCGGCGCCGCCGACCCCGAACAGCTCGGCGAGCAGCTCGCGCTGCTCATCGACGGCGCCGCGGCCCGCACCCGGGTCCTCGACGCCGACGCCTTCCCCACCGCCGCCGCCATCGCCGCCGTCCTCATCGACAACGCCATCCCCGCCGCCGGCAGCGACCGGCGACCGGTGACCGGTGACGTAGAAGGCTGACGCCGCGTCACACCCCGCTGGACGACGCCGCACGAGCTCGCGCCGTGCGGCCCGTCGGCACGCCCGCCACCCCCGGTTCCGGGGCGCCCGGGAACCTCGCGAAGCAATTATTTGGCTAGCCACACAATCGGTGCTACTTTTATGTGGCTGGCCACAGAACGTGGCCGGTGAAGCGTCCCCCTGCGAGGAGAGCAGTCATGAAGGCCATCGTTTTCGACACGTTCGGCGGCACCGAGGTCCTGCACGAGGCGGAGGTCGAGGTGCCCCAGCCCGGCCCCGGCCAGGTCCGGGTGCAGGTGAAGGCCGTCGGCGTCAACCCGGTCGACGGCAAGATCCGCGCCGGCGGCATGGAGGCGATCTTCCCCACCACGCTGCCCGCCGTGCCCGGCGGCGAGATCGCCGGCGTGGTGGACGCCGTCGGCGCGGGCGTCGACCACCTGAAGGTGGGCGACGAGGTGCTCGGCTGGTCCGACACCGGCGCCTACGCGCAGTACGCCCTGTCCCCCGCGACCGCCCTCGCGCCCAAGCCGGCCGGTCTGGACTGGACGCACGCCGCGGCCCTGCCGGTGGCGAGCGACGGCGCCGAACGCGTCCTGGACCTGCTCGGCGTCACCGCCGGCGAGACGCTGCTCATCCACGGCGCCTCCGGTGCGCTGGGCACCATCGCCGTCCAACTGGCCGTCGCCCGCGGCGCCCGCGTCCTCGGCACCGCCGGGCCGGGCAACCAGAGTTACGTCGCCTCGCTCGGCGCGACCCCGCTGGTCTACGGGGACAACCTGGTCGAACGGGTCCGCGCGCTCGCCCCCGAAGGGGTGGACGCCGTCTTCGACGCCGCGGGCAAGGGCGCGCTGGAGGACTCCCTCACCCTGCGCGGCGGCACCGACCGGATCGTCACCACCGCCGACTTCCGCGCCGCCGAGCTCGGCGTCGTCTTCGCCGAGGGCCCCCAGCGCCGCTCCGGCACGCGTCTCGCCGAGCTGGCGCGGCTGGCCGCCGACGGCACCCTGGCCACCACGATCAGCGCGGTCCACCCGCTCGCGGAGGCGGCACGCGCGCAGCAGGCCAGCGACGCGGGCCACAACCGGGGCAAGATCGTCCTCACCGTCGACTCGACCGTTGCGTGAGGAAAAGAGGCCCCCATGTCGGACACCACCCCGTCGGAGCTGCCGGACACCGCGGGAGCGGGGCCGTTGAGCTACGCCATCTTCCAGCTCGCCCGCACCCACCGCGCCCACGCCGCCGCCATGCTCCGCGCGATGAACCTGCACCCGGGGCAGGAACTGCTGCTGATGCAGCTCTTCGACCGCGACGGGCGGACCCAGGCGGAACTGCTGGAGCTGGTCGGCCTCGACCACTCCACCGTCTCCAAGTCGCTGCGCCGCATGCAGGAGGCGGGGCTGCTCACCCGGGAGCCCGCCGCCCACGACCGGCGGGTCATGGTGGTCCACCTCACGGACGCCGGGCGCGCCCTGCGGCAGCCCATCGCCGACATGTGGCGGACCCTGGAGCGGGCCTCCGTACGCGACCTGACGCCGGATCAGGTCCGTGAGTTCACCGCCTGCGCGCACATCATCGAGAAGTCGGTCCGGGACCACGACCGACAGCCGCCCGCCGCGTAGGCGGGGGCGACACGTCCGGCCGATCGGCCGGCACCCGCCACGCCCGGTGCGGAGCGAGGGCCTGCCCCAGGGCAGCCCTCGCCGCCCGGGCGGGGAACCCCGAAGAACCCCCCTCCCGCCGGCGAACGGCGGGCCCTCATACCCGACATTTCATGACCGCAAGGAGCTCTCCGCCATGCCGAACCCCTTCTCCCCCGTCGACGTCGCCGGCCGGCAGCTGGCCAACCGCATCGTGATGGCGCCGATGACCCGCAGCCGGGCCTACGGGCCGGGCGCCACCCCCACCGACCTGATGGCGGCGTACTACAGCCAGCGCGCGAGCGCCGGCCTCATCGTCACCGAGGGGATACAGCCCTCGCCGGTCGGCCAGGGCTACCCCGACACACCGGGCCTGCACACACCGGAACAGGTCAGCGCCTGGCGCGAGGTCACCGGCGCCGTCCACCGCGCGGGCGGGGTGATCTTCGCGCAGCTCATGCACACCGGCCGTATCGGCCACCCCAGCCTGCTCCCCGACGGCCTGGTACCGGTGGCGCCCTCGCCCGTCGCCGCGAAGGGCCAGGTCTTCACCCACCAGGGCCCGCAGGACTTCGTCACGCCGCGGGAACTGGACGCCGACGGCATCGCCCGCACCGTCGCCGACTTCGCCGACGCGGCCCGCAACGCGATCGCCGCCGGCTTCGACGGGGTGGAGATCCACGGCGCGAACGGCTACCTGATCCACCAGTTCCTCGCGCCCAACACCAACCACCGCACCGACGAGTGGGGCGGTGACGCCGCCGGCCGGGTCCGCTTCGGCCTGGCGGTGGCCGAGGCCGTCGCCGCGGCGATCGGCGGCCACCGCACCGGCTTCCGGGTCTCGCCCGGCAACCCCTACAACGACATCGCCGAGCAGGACCCGGCCGACGTGCAGAGCACCTACACCGCGCTGCTCACCGGGCTCGGCGCGCTGGACCTCGCCTACCTGCACGTGATCGGCGGGCCCGACCAGGAGCTGACCGCACGCCTGCGCGCCGCCTGGCCCGGCGCCTTCGTCCTCAACCCCTTCACCCATCCGCAGCCCACCGGGCCGGACGCCCTGGCCCTCGTCGAGGACGGCAGCGCGGACCTGATCGCCTTCGGGGCGCTCTTCCTCGCCAACCCCGACCTGCCCGCGCGGCTGGCCGCCCAGGGCCCCTACAACACCCCGGACCCGGCCACCTTCTACGGCGGCGACCACCGCGGCTACACCGACTACCCGTCCCTCGCCCCGCGCGACGCGGCAGCGGTCAGCTCCGGCTGAGCAGGGCGAAGTCGGCGAAGTCGAAGCCGGGCGTGACCACGCAGCTGACCAGCACGTCGCGGTCGGCGGCCGGCTCGGCGCGCTGCCAGGAGCCGGCCGGCACCGCGAGGTGGAAGCAGGGGTCGGCGCCGGTCGGCGGGTCGGGGGTCAGCAGGTGCTCGGTGACGGTGGTGGGGGCGGGCCCGGGCGGGCTGGTGTGGAGCCGCAGCGGGCCGCCGTGCTGCCAGAACCACACCTCGTCGGAGGCGACGTTGTGCCACTCGTTGCGGCCGCCGGGGGCGAGCAGGTAGTGGATCATCGTCGCGGAGGCGCGGGACCCGCCGCCCGCGGGGTGCCGTACGGGCACCGGCGAGGTGTAGATCCTGCGGTACCAGCCGCCCGCCGGGTGCGGGCTCAGCCCCAGGGTCCGGGCGAGTTCGGGTACGTGCGGCATCTTTCGACCCCATTCGGCTACGTCGGGTGCGCCCCATTGTGGGGCACGCGTCCCCTCCGGCCCGCGTGCCCGGCCCGGACCGCGGGCCGGACATGGCACGATCGGGGCACTCCGCCCCGCACCCCATCCCCATCCCACCGCCACCTACGGACACCCGCAAGGGAGGCCCGCCATGCGCCTGCTGCTCACCACCGACACGCATGTGCCCCGGCGGGCCCGGGAGCTGCCGCCGGCGCTGCTCGCCGAGATCGACGCCGCCGACGCCGTCCTGCACGCGGGCGACTGGGTGGACACCGCGACGCTCGACCTGCTTCAGGCGCGGGCGCGGCGGCTGGTCGCGGTGTACGGCAACAACGACGGCCCGCAACTGCGGGCGCGGCTGCCGGAGGTGGCCCGGGTACGGCTCGGCGGCGTCCGTTTCGCGGTCGTGCACGAGACGGGCCCGGCGCGCGGGCGGGAGGAGCGCTGTGCGCGGCTCTTCGACGACGCCGACGTCCTGGTCTTCGGGCACAGCCACATCCCGTGGGACACGGTGGCCGCGAACGGGCTGCGGCTGCTCAACCCGGGTTCGCCGACCGACCGGCGGCGCGAGCCGTACCGCACGTACATGACGGCCGAGGCGGCGGACGGGACCCTGTCGGACGTACGGCTGCACCGCCTGGCGCCGTAAAGGCGCCACGACGCCGCCCCTCCCCCGCACCGCCCGCCATCAAGGGCGCCCGGGCGTACCGTCTTCGGCGGCGGTTCAGGTCGCCGGGCCGGCCGAGGGCGCCGAACTGCTCCCGCCCGCCCCGTCACCCGCGCCCGCCCGCGGCTTCGTACCGTCGTCGGCCATCGGCGCCCGCAGCGGCCGGGCCAGCGCGGTGATGCCCTCGTCGAGGCGCTGGAGGTGGCGCAGGACCCGGTAGGTGACGGTGCCCGAGCGCACATGGGCGCCGCCCGAGTCCTCCAGCATGGCCGCGATACTCGGCCCGCTGCGCACCTCGGGCCGGCGCGGCGGCGCGCCCTTGCCCTTGCCGCCCTGCGGCCGGCCGCCCTCCCCCGGCTCCGGGGCCGGCGCGGCGGCGAGCGCGAGCGCCCGCTCCTTCGGGGTCTCCTGCTCCTCGACGTGGCTGATGAGCGCGTCGATGTTGTGCGCGATCCGCGGGCCGACCGCGGCGAGCCGGGGGTCGGCGGCCACGCTCCTGCTGTACGGCACCAGTTCGGCGGTCGCCGCGAGCGAACGCGCGTGGTAGGCGCAGGTCTCCAGCAGGGCGACGAGGTAGCGGGCGGTGCGGCGGCGGACCCGCAGCGGGGTGATCGGGTAGGTGAGCGGGCTGGTGGAGCGGCGCAGGGCGTCCAGCGCGCTGTCGAGGTCGCGGGACATGTCGACGAGGTCCACGGCGGGGCCGCCGCCGAGCTGGTCCACGGCGGCCACCGACACGTCGCGCAACCGGGTCAGCACGGTGACGAGTTGGGCGTCGGTGTGCTCGTCGGTGTGGATGGGCAGCACCAGCACCGCGGCGATCACCCCGCACGCGGCGCCGAGCGCGGTCTCCTCGATCCGCAGCACCAGCACCGACAGGCTGTAGGTGTGCAGCAGGGTGTAGAGCAGCCCGAGCATGGCGGTGACGAAGAACGACATCAGCGTGTACGACACCGGCGCGGTGAAGAACATCCCGAAGATGCAGACCAGGACGAGCGCGAACGCCGTCCAGGTGTGGTGGCCGACCGCGCCGGCGAGCAGGACGCCGGCGACGACGCCGCAGATGGTGCCGATCAGCCGGCGGTAGCCCTTGACCAGGATCTCGGCGGTGGAGGAGGTGTTGAGGAACACCACCCAGCAGGTCAGGACGGCCCAGTACCAGCGCTGCGAGGACAGGAACTCGCCGCCCAGGACGGCCAGCGCGGAGCCGGTGGCGACCTGGAAGGCGGCCCGGGTGCTGGGGCGGTCCAGCCCGGCGCGGGCGGCGGGCGCGGTGTCCTCGGCCAGCGCCAGGTCCTCGGCGTCGAACTCCTCGCGGGAGCGGACGGTCTCGGGGGCGTCGTCGGAGTCGTCGCCGGGGCCGTCCAGGGCCATCCGCAGGCCGAGGACGGCGCGGGCGGCCTCGCCGATCCCGCGGAAGGCGTCCTGGACCGCCGGGGTGGCGCGCGGCAGGTTCGCGTCGTCGCGGTAGGACAGCAGGCGGTTGCGCAGGTGGACGACGGCGGTGCCGAGGTCGTTGCCGGACAGCCGGGCGACGAGCAGTTGGAGGGCGCGCACCTCCTTGCGGAGGGTCTGCACGGCGTCGTCCTCGTCGCCGAGCCGGCGCACGGGCGCCGGCAGCGGGGCGTTCGGCAGGTGCAGGGTGAGGGTGTCGGCGCGGCCGGCGCCGCGGGTGTTGAGCAGCAGGATGCCGAGGCGTTCGGCGGCGATCTCGGCGTCCACGACGCGGCGTTGGAGCTGGTTGGCGACCGCCGGGTCGGAGGTGCCGTCCTCCAGCCGGTTCTGGATCATCAGGGCCGTCTCGTGCAGCCGCGCGGTGTCCTTGCGCAGGTCGGCGACGGCGTTGTCCAGCCGGTCCGGGGGCGCCTCCAGCACCTCCAGCTGGGTGGCGACGAGTTGCGCGGTGCGCGCGCGGAACGCCTGCCGCAGCCGGCGCAGGACCCGCTCGGGCGTCTCGGGCACGAACGCGAAGCGGGTCAGCGCGCTGCACACGAAGGCGACGGCCAGGGTGCGGCACAGCCCGGGCAGGTCGGCCGTGGTGGCGTGCACGAACAGCGAGACGAAGTACACCTGGAAGCTGATCATGCCGACGGCGGTGTAGCGGTCGCCGAACCGGCGCACGTACGCGGCGACGAAGATCAGCAGCACGAAGAAGATGTCGCCGACCACGACGTGCGGGTTGAGCACCGCGCCCAGCGACATCGAGGCGAGTGCGGCGGGCAGCCCGAGCGCGAGGGTGACGGCCTGGTCGGCGACGCGCTTGTCCCGGATGGCGAACGTGGAGACCATCGCCGTTATCGCGCCCGCGACCAGCTGCGGGACCGGGGTGTCCATCGCGGCGAGGACCAGCAGGGCCAGGCCGATCGAGCCGACCGTGCGCAGGCCCGCCATCAGCCGCAGCAGCCCGGGGTCGGAGGCCGAGTAGCGGTCCCACAGGTCCGTGAGCGCCCTTCGTGTCCCTGTCATCGCCACTGTCGTGTTCCCTCGGGTGTTCGACCATGCCCAGCATCGCATGCGCGGGCCGCGCTCCCGCGCGCGGCACCCCGTGACCTCGGCGCGGCCCCCGGCGCGGTACGGCGCCCGCGCCGCCGGCCGGCGGCTACTTCGTCCCCAGTTCGCGGGTGAGCGCGACGGACTTCGAGAGGTAGACGGTGCCGGTGACGACCATGGCCACGCCGAGGAGTTCGGGGACGAACCACCAGCCGGTGCGGATCTGCTCGGCGTACACGGTCAGGCCGAGCAGCAGGCTCAGGGTCGCGTCGCCCAGGGTCAGGGCGGGCTGGGAGGCGGCGATGGAGCCGGACTGGAGGGAGTTCTCCAGCAGGAAGACCGCCGCGATGCCGCACAGCGCGAAGCCGTAGGTCTGCCAGGCCGCGAGGAAGGCGCCGAAGCCGTGGGCGGAGAAGGTGTTGGCGGCGGACTTCATCAGCGCGGCGGTGAGCGCGTTGGCCGCCGCGGCGGCGACACCGAGCAGCGCGGCCCGGGTCGGCCCGCTGCGGCGGTGCCGGGCCAGGGCCACCGCGGCCAGCGTGAAGCCGCCCACCCCGGCGACCGCGGGCACCCAGCGGGCCAGCGACGCCTGGTCGGTGCCGCCGTCGGGTGCGGCGCAGGCCAGCGCGATCGCCAGCCCGAGCACCATGCAGGCCACGGCGAGCCAGGCCCGGGTGGGCAGGCTGCGGCCCAGCACCGGCATCGCGATCAGCAGCGCGAAGGGCAGTTCGAGCACGAACACCGGTTGGGCGAGCGCGAGCGGGCCGGTGACCAGCGCGAGCGCCTGGAACAGCGCGGCGAAGGCCACCCCGCAGATGCCCAGCAGCCACACCGTCTGGTGCAGCATGTCCACCAGCAGCCGGAAGCGCATCGCGTCCTCCGCGGGCACCCGCAGCGCGGCCTTGCGTTGGAGGACGGTGCCGGCCGCGTTGCTGGCGGCGCCGAGCAGCGCGAAGAGCACACACAGCACCAGCAGGGCGGACCTCCCGCAGCGTCACCCACGGTCCCGCCCGCGGGCGGGACCGTACTCGAAGCGGCGCCGAGGCGGCGGGCGCCGTACCGGCGGACATGCAGGCCCGACGTTACCCGCGCCGCACCGCCGCCGCCGGTGCCGACATGCCGCGCTGCCCGGCCGCACCCGTTCGCCGCCGGACCATACCGGACCCGTTTGCCGCCGGGCCGCCGGTCCGCACCCGTTTGCCGCCGCGCCGTACCGGTTCGCCGCCCGGCCGTACCGGTTGGCCGCCGGGCCGGCGCGGGGATCAGCTCGGTATGGGGCCGGGGGCGCCGGGCTCGGTGAGGTCGACCCGCCAGTCGTTGCAGGTGATGGGGTGGCCCTTGGGGTACTCGAAGGCGACCTCTCCGAGGAGGGTGAAGCCGGCGCGGCGGCACACGCCGTTGGACGCCGGGTGATCGACGGACGGGTAGGCGTGCAGGTGGCGGCGGTTGCCGAGGGCGGCGGCGCGGCCGACCACGGCCCGGGCGGCCGCTGCCGCCACACCGCGGCCCTGGAACTCGGGCAGCACGCCCCAACCGGTCTCGTAGACCGCCTCCTCCTGCCACACCCGGCCCCAGAAGCCGATGCTGCCCATCACCTCGCCGCGTATGTCCGGGCCCGGGTCGGCCTCGATCACGTACATCCGGCCGCCGTCGCCCCCGAGCCGCAGATACCGCTCATGGCGCTGGAGCACCTGCTCCTCGCCCTCGGGGCCGCCGAGGTGCGCGGTCATCTCCGGCTCGTTCGCCCGCCTCAGCACCCACAGGTCATCGGCCGCCCACTCCCGCAGCCGCACCGCCACCGGCGCCGCCGCCCGTCCCGTCTCCACCCGTTTCTCACCCATACCCGCACATTACGCCGACCCTCTGACAACGGCCCCTGACCAGCGCGAACGCCGTACTCACCGCGGCAGCAGGGTGCCTTTGCGGCCCAGCAGGAACGCCTTGAAGGCCGCGACCGGCGCGCTGTCGCGCTGTCCGTCCAGCCAGGCCACGCCGATCTCGCGGACGGCGCGCTGCCCGATCAGGTCGAGTTCGGTGACGCCGGGCCTCGGGACGGCGGGCGGCGGCAGCAGCGCCACCCCGAGCCCGGCCGCGACCAGCCCGCGCAGCGTCTCCGCCTCCTCCCCCTCGAACGCGACGCGCGGCGCGAACCCGGCCTCGGCGCACAGCGCGTCGGTGATGCGGCGCAGCCCGTACCCGGTCTCGAGGGTGACGAACGGTTCGGCGGCCGCCTCCGCGAGCCGGACCCGCCGCCGCCGGCCGAGGCGGTGCCCGGCGGGCACCACCAGCCGCAGCCGCTGCTCGTCCAGCCGCCTGACGACCAGGCCGGGCCCGGCGGGCAGCGGCGAGGTCAGGCACAGGTCGAGGGCGCCGGCGCGGAGCCGTTCGAGCATGGCCTCGCCGTAGGTCTGCACGAGGTGGAAGCGGACCCGGGGGTGGTCGGCGCGGAAGGCGCGCAGCAGGGCGGGGACGGTCTCGGGGCCGAGGGTGTGGAGGAAGCCGAACGCGACACGGCCGCTGCCGGGGTCGGCGTCCGCGCGGACCTCCTCGGCGGACCGCTCCACCTCCGCGAGGGCGCGTTCGGCGGCCTGCTGGAAGGCGCGGCCGGCGCGGGTCAGCCGCAGGGTGCGGCCCTGGCGGGCGAAGAGGGTCACGCCGAGGTCGGCCTCCAGCCGGGCGACGGCCCGGCTGAGCGTGGACTGCGGCATGCCGAGGCGGTCGGCGGCCCGGGTCATGTGGGACTCGCGGGCGACCGCGGCGAACTGCGCCAGGCGCGGGGCGAGCAGGACCGGCCAGGCGCCGGCCGCAAGTTCGGCCAGAGCGGTGGGTTCTGCCGGTGCGGTGGGTTCGGCGGGTTCGGCTTGAGCGGAGGGTTCGGCTTGCGCGGCGGGTTCGGCTTGCGCGGGGGGCGCCGCGGGCGCGGCCGGGCCGCCGTTCTCCGTCCCGCCCGGGAGATCTTTGCCGCTGCCGGTCGTCACGGAAGTCCCCTTCATCCTGTGCTGATGCGCTGACGGATCGATTCTTCCGTATCCATGCATTGGACGCATGCAAAGCGGGCGGCCTAGCGTCGCCGCCATGGACCCCGCAGATACCGGCGCGGCCGTGCCGCGTACGGGCGCCGCACCCGCCGCCGCCACCGCCGCCGTCACGGCCGCCCCCGCCGACGACCGGCTGCGGGCCGGGACCCGCGCCTACCGCCGGGCGAACCTCGCCCTGTTCGCGGCGGGACTGGCCACCTTCGCGCTGCTGTACTCCACGCAGGCGCTGCTGCCCGCGCTGTCGGCGGGGCTGTCGCTGTCCCCGGCGCAGGCGAGCCTGACGGTGTCGGCGAGCACCGGCGCGCTGGCGGTCGCCCTGCTGCCGGCGAGCGCGCTCAGCGAGAAGTACGGGCGGACGCGGGTGATGACGGTCTCGGTGTTCACCGCGTCCCTGCTGGCCCTCGCGGTGCCCTTCGCGCCGGACCTCGCGGTGCTGGTCGCGCTGCGCGCGCTCCAGGGGCTGGCCCTGGCCGGGCTGCCGGCCACGGCCATGGCGTACCTCGCGGAGGAGGTCCACCCCTCCGCGGTGCCCTCGGCGATCGGCCTGTACGTCGCCGGGAACTCCATCGGCGGGATGAGCAGCCGGGTCGCGGGCGGCGCCCTCGCGCAGGCGTACGGCTGGCGCACCGCCCTGCTGGCGGTCGGCGTCACCGCGCTCGCCTGCGCCGTCGTCTTCCGCCTGCTCGCCCCGCCCGCACGGCACTTCACGCCCGGGTCGATCTCCCCGGCGGCGCTCGGGCGTACGGTCGCCGGGCACCTGAGGGACGGGCGGCTGCGGCGGCTGTACGCGGTCGGGCTGCTGTTCATGGCCGTGTTCGGGGCGGTCTACACGGTGCTCGGGTACCGGCTGACCGCCGCGCCGTATGCGCTGTCGCAGTCCGCGGTCGGTGCGGTGTTCCTGGTGTACCTGGTCGGTACGGGTACCTCGGCGGCGTCCGGGGCGCTCAGTTCGCGGGTGGGGCGGCGCGGGGCCTTCGCGGTGGCGCTCGCGCTGTGCGGGGGCGGGGTGGTCGTGACGCTGGCGCGGCCGCTGGGGGCGGTGCTGTTCGGGTTGGTGCTCATTACCGGGGGGTTCTTCATCGGGCACGCCGTCGCGTCGGGTGCGGTCAGCCGGACGGCGGTGCGGGGGCGGGCGCAGGCGTCGGCTCTGTATTTGACGGCGTACTACGTCGGGAACAGCCTCGGCGGGACGGTTGGCGCCGCGGCGTATCACCTGGCCGGGTGGGGCTCTACGGCTCTCGTCGCCCTTCTCGCGCTTCTCCTCGCTGTCCCCGCGGTGGGGCGGCGCCCCTGACCCCCCGCCCGGGTTCGTCCTGCCGGTTCCGGGACCACCTCGCGGTGGTGGGCTGGTCGCGCAGTTCCCCGCGCCCCTGCGGACCCGCCGCCTTACTTGCGGGCCGCACCCCGGCCTACGCCCGGTGGCCCCTGCGGAAACCCGCCGTCGTGGATGCGGGCCGCACCCCGGCCTGCGGCCGGTGGCCCCTGCGGAAACCCGCCGTCGTGGATGCGGCCGCGCCCCGGCCTGCGCCCGGTGGACTGTTGCGCGCGCAGTTCCCCGCGCCCCTGCCGACCCGCCGCCTTGCTTACGGCCGCACCCGGCCTACGCCCGGTGGCCCCTGCGAAAACCCGCCGTCGTGGATGCGGCCGCACCCCGGCCTGCGCCCGGTGGACCGTTGCGCGCGCAGTTCCCCGCGCCCCTGCCGACCCGCCGCCTTGCTTACGGCCGCACCCGGCCACCGCCCGGTGGACCCTGCGGAAACCCGCCGTCGTGGATGCGGCTGCACCCCGGCCTGCGCCCGGTGGACTGTTGCGCGCGCAGTTCCCCGCGCCCCTGCGGGCCCGCCACTTTCGTTGCTGCCCGCACCCCGGCCAGCGGCCGGTGGGCCCTGCGGACGGCCGTTGTCGTGGATGCGGCCGGGGGGTAGGTTCGGGGGATGTTCTTCCTCTGTGTGTAGGGCGCTTGGTGTGTGAGACGGACCAAGTCGCTGCGCGTTTCAGGGGATAGTCATGTCTTCGCAAGGTCAGGTGGCGTCGTATGGCGCCGTTTTTCGGTTGCCGGATGCACGGGTGGCGTTCGGGGCCGCGTTGGTGGGGCGTCTGGGCTACGGGATGCTCGGGGTGGCGCTGCTGTTGGAGTTGAGTGCGGGTGGGGGGTCGCTGGCGCGGGGCGGGTTGCTGGCGACGGGGTTCGGGACGGTGTCGGTGGTGCTGGGCCCGGCCCGGGCGGATCTGGTGGACCGCTGGGGGGCGGGTAGGGCGCTGCCGGCGCTGGCCGCTCCGTTCGCGGGGGCGCTGCTGACGCTGGCGTGCTGCGGGCGGTCGACGAACACCGCGGTGCTCGGCCTGCTGGTGGCGGCGGGTGGTGCGACTTGCCCGCCGCTGGGGCCGACGATGCGGGCCGTGTGGGGCGCGCTGGCGCCGCAGGAGGCGCTGCTGCAACGGGCGTTCGGGCTCGACACGGTCGCGGAGGAGGTGCTGTTCCTGGTGGGCCCGCCGCTGGCGGTGGCGCTGGACCCGGCGCGGGCGCTGGCGGTGGCGGCGGTGCTGGTGGCCGTGGGGGCGTGCGCGCTGGCGGCGGCCCCGGCGACCCGGCTGCTTGCGGCGGGGGGCACCGGTGGGGCACGGCCTGCGCGGGCGCGGTCGGGGCCGCTGTCGGCGGGGGGCGCGGGGGTGCGGCGCACGGCGGTGGCGGCGCTGGCGGTGGGGGTGTGCCTGGGAGCCGTCGACCTGTACGTCCTCGCGTGCGCGCGGCAGGCGCACCACGCGGGCGCCGTGGGGTGGGTGCTGGCCGGGCAGTCGGCGGGCAGCGTGGTGGGCGGGCTGGTCAACGGGCGGCTGCGGTGGCGGCGTCCGGCTCCGGCGCGGCTGCCGCTGCTCTTGGCGGGGTTGGCCGCCCTGCTGTGCGTGGACGCGGTGGCGGCGGGCTCGCTGCCGTGGCTGGCCGGGTGCGTGGCGGCGACGGGCACGCTGCTGGCGCCGACGCTGTCGACGGCGTACCTGGCCGCGGCGCGTACGGCGCCGGAGGGTGCGGCGGCGCGGGCGACGGGGTGGGTGAACTCGGCGGTGAACGCCGGTTCGTCGGCGGGTGGGGCGCTGGCGTCGGCACTGGTGGGTGCCCATGTGCTGCCGGTCGGGTTCCTGGCGACGGGGGCGGTGGTGGGGTTGTGTGCGTTCGGTGCGGGTGAGCGCGGGCGCAATGGGTGAGTACGCGGGCGTACGCACGAATTGACCCATTACTTCATGCGGTACAATTCTTTACCTGCCACATACCAATGGCGGGTGAGCGGAAGGGATGGCGGTATGGCTCGGTACGACTCGACCACCGCGCTCGCGTCCGCCGTTCCGTGCGGGTGTGCGCCGCGCGACCGGGTGCCCGATATCGGCGCCTGAGGTCCGCGCAGCCGCGGGCCCTGGCGCCCCGCACCCTTCCCCCACCCGGCGGGCCGGTACGGCCGGGACCGTATTCCGGCGCGGCGTCCGCGGCCGCCGCCGGACGGCCGGCCGGTCCGTGCCGTACGGCCGTGCCGGTCACCCGCGCCCGGCACGTCGGCACGCACCACCCCGTCCCCACCCCCGTACGCCTTGGAGCACGCCATGGGCCTGTCGGCTCGCCTTCGCAAGACCCCGCTGCCCGGTGTCGGCAGCCGCTACGACCTCGACACCGACGCCGGCGGGCACCTGTCGGTCGTCGTCCACCAGGACGGGCGCCGGGAGTTGGCGCTGCGCGACCCGGCGGACGAGGACGCGTGCGCCGGCGCCGTCCCGCTGACCGAGGCCGAGGCAGGCGCGCTGGCCCGGCTGCTGCTGCCGGACCCGGTGGCGAAGCTGCGCCGCGCGCAGGTCGGCATCGACCTGGTCACCGAGCGGATCGAGATCGACAGCCGGTCGCCGTACGCCGGGCGCACGCTCGGCGCCACCCAGGCCCGTACCCGGACCGGCGCGTCGATCGTCGCGGTGCTGCGGCGGACCTCGGCGCACCCGTCGCCGGCGCCCGACTTCCGCTTCGCGCTCGGGGACACGCTCGTCGTCGTAGGCACCCGCGAGGGCGTGGACGCCGTCGCCGAACTGATCACCGGAGGATAGCCGCCCGTGCACAACACGACGTCCATGCTCGTCGAACTCGGGGCGATCATCCTCGCCCTGGGACTGCTCGGCCGGTTCGCCGGCCGGGTGGGTTTCTCCCCGATCCCCCTCTACCTGCTCGCCGGGCTCGCCTTCGGCCAGGGCGGGATACTCCCGCTGGACGCGAGCGAGGACTTCGTCGCCACCGGCGCCGAGATCGGCGTCGTCCTGCTGCTGCTCCTGCTCGGCCTGGAGTACAGCGCGTCCGAACTGGTCACCAGCCTGCGCACGCAGTACCCCTCCGGCGCGGTGGACTTCGTGCTCAACGCGGTGCCCGGCGCGGCCGCCGCCCTGCTGCTGGGCTGGGGCCCGGTCGCCGCGGTGGCGCTGGCCGGCGTCACCTGGATCTCCTCCTCGGGCGTCATCGCGAAGGTGATGCGCGACCTGCGCCGGCTCGGCAACCGCGAGACCCCCGTCATCCTGGGCGTGCTGGTCATCGAGGACCTGGCGATGGCGCTGTACCTGCCGATCCTCACCGCGCTGCTGGCCGGCGCGGGCCTGGCCGGCGGCACCGTGACGCTGCTCATCTCGCTGGGCACGGTCGGCGCGGTGCTCTACCTGGCGCTGCGGCACGGCCGGTTGATCAGCCGCGCGGTCTCCTCCGACAACCCCGAGATGCTGCTGCTGGTGGTGCTCGGCCTGACCCTGCTGGTCGCGGGCGTCGCCGAACGCCTCCAGGTCTCCGCGGCCGTGGGCGCGTTCCTGGTCGGCATCGCGCTGTCCGGTGACGTCGCCGAGGGCGCGAGCAATCTGCTCACCCCGCTGCGCGACCTGTTCGCCGCGGTGTTCTTCGTCTTCTTCGGGCTGTCCACGGTGCCCGCCGACATCCCGCCGGTGCTGGTCCCCGCGCTGCTCCTGGCACTGGTCACCACCGCGACCAAGGTCGGCACCGGCTGGTTCGCCGCCAAGCGCGCCGGTATCAAGGCGCCCGGCCGATGGCGGGCCGGCGGCACCCTGGTCGCCCGCGGCGAGTTCTCCATCGTGATCGCCGGCCTCGCGGTCGCCACCGAGCCGCGGATCGGGCCGCTCGCGACCGCCTACGTGCTGATCCTGGTGATCCTCGGGCCGGTCAGCGCCCGCTTCACCGAGCCCCTGGCCCGCCGGGTCACCGCCCGCTTCCCCGGCCGCGCGGCGCAGCCCGCCCTGGCCGGAGCGGGCGGTCCGGTCGGAGCGGTCGGCGCGGCCGGCGGCGAGGGCGCGACCGGCGTCGGCGTGGGCACGGAGACCGACGTCGAGATCGACTCGGAGTTCGACGGCGTCCTGGACGCTGGGCTGGACGGCGGGCTGGACGGCGCCATCGGCGACGGGCTGGACGAGGGGTTCGGCGACGGACCGGGCGGTGAACTCGACGGCGAACTCGACGGCGGCATCGAGGGCGACGAGGACGGCGGCGTCGGTCCCGACCGCGGCGGCCCCAGGACCGCGCGCGCCAAGGGCTGACCCGCACCCGCCCGCCGCCGGGCCGTACGCACCGCACCCGCCCGCCGCACCCCGCGGCCCGACCCCACCTGCCCACCCATCCCAGCGGCACCGGCAACGATCGGGGGCACCATGACCGTGGACAACCTGCCGAAGACCTTCCTGACCGGCTACGCGGAGATCCTGCTGAAGGCATCGGCGACCGGGCGCCGGCTCACCCGGGAGGAACTCAGGCGCCACCGCGCGCTCGGCGCGCAGGCGGCTGAGGCGGGCTGCGACTGGCGGCAGATCCTGCGCGAGCACCTCGCGGCCGGACGGGTCGTGCGGCCCCGCTCGGCCGCGGACCTCGACGGCGTGCTGGCCACCGTGGGCCAGGCCCTGGACGCCTTCGCCGACGGCTACCAGCGGGCCCAGCGCGCGGCGGCGCACCGCCACGACGCGGCCCGGCGGGAGTTCATCGACGGCCTGCTGTCCGGCGCCTTCGACCCCGAGCAACTGGCCGCCGGCGCCGAGCGGTTCGGCCTCCAGCTGTCGCACGCGCACGGCACCGCGGTCGCGGTCGGCCCGGAGGCGTACGGCGACGGGCACCCGGTGGTGCGGCAGGTCGGCGCCGAGACCCTGGGCCGGTTCGGCAACCGCGGGGTGCTGCTCGCCGCCGTGGACGGCGCGCTGGTGTGCGTGGCGCCCGGCGGGCAGGACGAGGTGCTGGCCCACTTCGCGGACCGGGCGGTCGCCGCCGGCGCGCTGCGGGTGGCGGTCGGCCGGGCGCAGCCGGGTGCCGCGGGCTGCGCGCGCTCCTACCGCGAGGCGCTGGGCGTGCTGTCGGTGGCGGAGCGGATGGAGTTCGAGGAGCGGGTGCTGCACGCGGCGGACCTGCTGGTCTTCCCGGTGCTGACCAGGGACCGGCAGGCGCTGGCCGACCTGGTGCGGACACTGCTGGGCCCGCTGGAGCAGGCGCGCGGCGGCCCCCGTCCGCTGCTGCGCACCCTGGAGGTCTACTTCGACGCGGGCTGTGTGACGGCCGAGGCGGCGCGGCGGCTGTCGCTGAGCGTGCGCGCGCTGAGCTACCGGCTGCACCGGGTGCGGCTGCTGACGGGCGCGGACCCGGCCGACCCCCGCCACCGGTACGCGCTCCAGACCGCGGTGATCGGCGCGCGCCTGCTCGACTGGCCGCGGGAGGAGCCCTGACGGCCCGTCCGGCGGGGCCGTCAGGGCGGCCGTCCGGGCGGGCGGGCGGCGGGTTTCCGCAGGTAAGCGTGCGGGCCAGGGGGCGGACACGGCGGGGGTGGTTCGTCCGCCGGGGACGGCTGGGCAGTAGGGTCCAGATGACGTAGCCGACACCGCCCTCGCAGGGCTGAGCGATCGGGAGACCTGGAGTGGCCACCGAGCCGGAACCGCAGCCCGTACTCGAGCCGTTGACGACCGCCGCGATCTTCCTGGTCCTGACGGTCGAGGACGGCGGCGAGCAGACCGTGCGCGAGCTGCTCGCCGACCTGGCCGGGCTGACCCGGGCCATCGGCTTCGGCGCGCCGGACGGGCGGCTGAGCTGCGTCGCCGGGGTCGGGTCGGCGGCGTGGGACCGCCTGTTCGCCTACCCGCGGCCGGCCGCCCTGCACCCCTTCACGCCGCTGGAGGGCGCCCGGCACCGGGCCCCCGCCACCCCCGGCGACCTGCTGTTCCACCTGCGCGCCACCCGGCTCGACCTGTGCTTCGGGCTGGCCGCGCAGATCATGGACCGGCTGCGCGGCGCGGTGGCGCTCCAGGACGAGGTGCAGGGCTTCAAGTACCTCGACGTGCGGGACCTGCTGGGCTTCGTGGACGGCACGGAGAACCCGGTCGGGCCGGCGGCGCGCGAGGCGGTGCTGGTCGGTGCGGAGGACCCGGAGCACACCGGCGGCAGCTACGTCATCGTGCAGAAGTACCTGCACGACCTCGACGCCTGGAACGCGCTGCCGGTCGAGGCGCAGGAGCGCGTCATCGGCCGGACGAAGGCGACCAACATCGAGCTGGACGCGGCGGACTCGCATGTCGCGCTCAACACGGTGACCGGGCCGGACGGCGAGGAGCAGGACATCCTGCGGGACAACATGCCGTTCGGCAGCCCGGGCCGCGGCGAGTTCGGCACGTACTTCATCGGCTACGCGCGCACCCCCGACGTCACCGAGCAGATGCTGCGGAACATGTTCCTGGGCACCTCGGCGGCCTCCCACGACCGCATCCTCGACTTCTCCACCGCCGTCACCGGCACGCTCTTCTACGTGCCGTCCGCGGACTTCCTCGACGACCTGCCGGACGCCCCGGACCGCACCGCCGCGCTCGGGGCGGGGGCAGGGGCGGCGGGGGCGGCGGAGCCGGCACCCGGGTCCTCCACCGAGCAGACCGAGCCCACCGAGCCCACCCCTGTACCCGCGCAGTCGGCAGCGCCCGCTTCCGCCGCGCCCGCCTCCGACGGCAGCCTCGGCATCGGCAACCTGAAAAGGAGCACGTCCTCGTGAACAACCTGCACCGCGAACTCGCGCCCATCTCCGCCGCCGCGTGGGCCGACCTGGAGGCCGAGGCCCGGCGCACCTTCGCCCGGCACGTGGCGGCCCGCCGCATCGTGGACGTGCCCGAGCCCGCCGGTGTCGAGCTGTCCGCGGTACCGACCGGCCACCTGGACCAGATCGCCGCGCCCGCGCAGGGGGTGACCGCCCGCACCCGCCGCTCGCAGCCCGTGGTGGAGCTTCGGGTGCCGTTCACCGTGGACCGCGGCCAGGTCGACGACGTGGAGCGCGGCGCGAAGGACGCGGACTGGCAGCCCGTCAAGGACGCGGCCAAGCAGCTCGCGTACGCCGAGGACCGGGCGATCTTCGAGGGGTACGGCGCCGCGGGCATCACCGGTATCCGCGCGGCCTCCTCCAACCCGGAGCTGACGCTGCCGGCGGACGTGCGGGAGTACCCGGACGCGATCAGCCACGCCGTCACCACGCTGCGGCTGGCGGGCGTCGACGGGGCGTACACCCTGGCGCTGAGTGCCGACGCGTACACCGCGGTCAGCGAGACCTCCGACCACGGCTACCCGATCCACCAGCACCTGGCGCGGCTGCTGGACGGCGAGATCGTGTGGGCGCCGGCGATCGACGGGGCGTTCCTGCTCGCCACCCGCGGCGGGGACTTCGAGCTGCGGCTCGGCCAGGACGTGTCGATCGGCTACCTCGGCCACACCGCGACCACCGTGGACCTGTACTTCCAGGAGTCGCTGACGTTCCTGGTGCACACCTCGGAGGCGGGTGTCGCCCTCAAGCCGGCCGCGGGCTGAGCGCCCGGCGCCGCGACCGCGGTCCGGGGCGCGGCGGAAGGCGGTACGGTGACAACAGCCGTGTGCCCCACCCCATTTCAGGGGTGGTGCACGGGGTACGGCACCGGATAGGACAGGGTGGCACGGGGTAGGAACAGTGCCGGGAGCCACCAGGGGCTCGACGGGGCCGACACCGTCGGCAGGGCCGTCCGGCCCGATGAGTGGATCGAAGGATGGGGGCAGCGCGTGGCCGAGGAAGAAGCGACATTCGCCGAGGAGACCGGCGTTTCCGACCGGTTACGGCAGGACCTCCCGCACAGCGCGCGGATGTACGACTACTACCTGGGCGGCAAGACCAACTACGCGGTGGACCGGACCGCGGCCGAGGACGTGATCCGCCGCTTCCCGGCGATCAGGACCGTGGCACAGATCAACCGGGCGTTCGTGCACCGCTCGGCGCGCTTCCTCGCCCGTGAGCGCGGCATACGCCAGTTCATCGACATCGGCACCGGTATCCCCACCTCGCCGAACCTGCACGAGGTCGTGCAGCGCGAGGTGCCGCGGGCCCGGATCGTCTACGCGGACAACGACCCGATCGTGCTGGTCTACGCCGACAACCTGCTCGCCAGCACCCCCGAGGGCGCCACCGAGTACGTGGAGGCCGACGTCACCGAGCCGGCCGCGCTGCTGGACGCGGTGGAGGCGGCGGACTGCCTGGACTTCTCCCAGCCGATCGGCCTGAGCCTCAACGCGGTGCTGCACTTCGTCACCGACGACATGGGCGCCTACAGCGTGGTGGAGACGCTGGTCGACCGGCTCGCGCCCGGCTCGCACCTGGCGATCTCGCACTGCACCCCGGACTTCGACCCCGACGCCTGGGCCGCCATCACGGACATCTACACCGACGGCGGCACCCCGCTCCAGGTCCGCTCCCGGGCCGAGGTGGAACGCTTCTTCAAGGGCCTGGAACTGGTCGAGCCCGGCGTGGAGGTGGCCCACCAGTGGCGGCCCGAGGCCGGCGAGGGTCCGACCCTGGTCACCAACGCGCAGTCGTCGCTCTACGCGGGCGTGGCCCGCAAGGTCTGACCGGCGGTGGCCCGCAGGGTCTGACCCCTCCGGGCGGCCGACAGCCGACGGCCCGCGTGCGATCCCTGTCGCGTGCGGGCCGTCGTGGCGGTCGTGGCCGTGGTGGCGGCCGTCAGCGGAACTTCTTGATGTGGTCCTGTATGCGGCGGACCGTCGCCCGCTGGCCCAGTGAGGCGATCATCAGCCGGTCGAAGCCCTTCACGTGCTCGTCGACCTCCTGTTCGTCCTGGAGGTAGAGGCCGCCGCCGGAGCGCTCGATGTACACGATGTCGGGGAGCTGGCCGTCGGCGAAGTCGAAGATCGTCGTGGTGCCGATCTGCACCGGCAGGTTCGGCTTGCCCAACTCCACCAGGTTGAAGCCGATGTCGGGGTCGTCGGCCAGGGATATCAGGTGTTCGAGCTGGCGGCGCATGCCCTCGCGGGAGCCGTACGGCCGCACCAGGGTGACCTCGTCCAGCACGCAGAGCAGCTTCTTGCCGGGCTCGCGCATCAGCCGCTGCTGGCGCATCGCGCGTAGCTCGATGATGCGCTCGATCTCCTGCTCGCTCTTGCCCGGCGCGTTGGCGCGGATCAGCGCGCGGGTGTATTCGGCGGTCTGCACCAGGCCCGGCAGCTGGGCGATCTCGTAGCTGCGGATGCGCTGGGCCATGTCCTCCAGGCTGACCAGGGTCTGGAGGGTCTTGGTGGAGACGTCGCTCCACGCGTCCCACCAGCCGCGCTCGTTGGCGGCGCGGGCGAGGTCGAGCAGCAGTTCGCGCTCGCCCTCGTCGCGGACGCCGTAGACGTCCAGGAGGCGTTGGAGGTCGGCCTCCTTGAAGTCGTGCCGGCCGTTCTCCATCCGGCTGATCTTCGAGGCGGAATGGCCGATCTGGCGCACGACGTCCTCGGCGGTGAGGCCGAGCGCCTGGCGGCGCTGCCTCAACGTCTCACCGAAGATCATCCGTTGCGCGGTCGGGGCCCGCCCGGACAGATCGTGGACGTTACGGGCCCCACGCGGACTGCGAGACGGTTGAGCTGGCACGGTCGGTCTCCTTCTCGGGGCGTCGCACCCCGTACGGGTCACCTATCGTGCCGCAGCGCTCACGAAGCGGAGGGCCCGACGTCACATCTGGCTGGATCTCGCTACTCCACGGCGAAGTCGCCACGCACGACGCCGGCGACGAACGCCCGCATCGCGGCGCGGTCCACGGTCAGGAACGGACCGCTCTTGTCCTTGGAGTCGCGGATTCCGATCGTTTCGTGGTCCAGTTCGGCCACCTCGACGCAGTTGCTCTCGTGGTTGCTGTAGGAGCTCTTGCGCCAGCTCACCACAGTTTCGGCCATGTTCGGCCGCAGCACCGGAGCAACATGGCGCGAGGCGCCTTCGCCTTGACCGGTCATCGTTCTCCTCCTAGCAGTGGGGGTCGTCGGCACAACCACAGCTGCAATTGCATACGGTCGGCCTCTCTCATACTGGCCAGGCCGCACACATTTCATGCACACACCCCGTGTACTCCTGTATCAGGCAACCAAGTTGAGCCATCGGGGCGCTGCCACCACCCGCGACACCCCCGCGCCGGCTACCAGCGGCGGCGCTGCGGGGGCGGGGCGAGCTTGGCGGCCAGTGCGGACAGGAAGGTCGGCAGCTTGTCGACCATGGCCTTGGGGACCGCGGTGGTCTGGACAGTGCCCCGCCGCAGGTCCCGCACGACGAGGGCGTAGCTGCCGTCCTCCTCGACGAGTTCCGCGGTGAACAGCAGTGTCCGGGTGGAGGTGTCCATCACGACTCCTGGGTCTGGGTGTCGTCGAGCCAGGCGGTCCACTCCTTGACCGCCTGCTGCTCGTCGGTGTCCTCGGCGAACAGGTGGTGGCCGAGCCAGCTCGGCACCTGCCAGGTGCTGCCGTTGAAGAAGCGGTAGAGGGCGTCCGGGCCGCGCAGGCCGACGAAGTCGGTGCTGAGCCAGTCGACGACCACCTCCACGGGGTCGCGGTCCGGGCCGGGCCCGCGCAGCGCGAAGCGGTCGCCGACGGCGGCGTCGTCGGCGAGGCCGAGGCGGCGGCGCAGGGCGGCGAAGTCGGCCGGATCGGTGGCGGGTTCTGCTCGCGCGGCCCGGACGTAGACGGCGGGGCGGCCGGCGAAGTGCCGCAGGTACTCGGCCAGGCCGTGCTGGTAGAAGTCGACGTGCTTCTCGGCGGCGTCGGACTTGGCCTCCCAGGCCCACGCCTCGTCGACGACGCCGGTGTGCACCCAGTGGATGCCCATGCGCAGCCGGCTGGTGCCGCCGGCGGCCGGCTCGATGCGGTAGCTGAGGGTGTTGGAGAACCCGCCGTCCTGGGTCGCCCGCAGGGCGAGGTGGCGCGGCGGCTCCCAGGTCAGCACGGTGGCGTCGCCGCGGGTGGCCCGGCCGCCGACGCGCGGCTCGACCTCCATCGGGTAGAGCCAGCCGCGGTTTCCGGCCCCGGTGGCCACCGCGTCCCAGACCTGCTCGGGCGGGGCAGGCAGGTCCTGCTCCCGGCGGACCTCGAACTCTCGGACCATGGTCGGTACTGCTCCTTCGTCGTCGTTCACACGCGGTAGGCGAGCGGGAGGGCGGTCAGCCGCCGTTGCAGCGGGTTGGGCCGCCACTCCAGCGCCGCCTCGTCGCACAGCCGCAGGCCGGGCAGCCGGCGGACGAGCGTGCCGACGGCCACCTCCGCCTGGAGTTTGGCCAGCGGGCCGCCGAGGCAGAAGTGCGGACCGTGGCCGAAGCTCAGGTGCCGGTTACCGGTGCGGGTCAGGTCGAGCCGGTCGGGGTGGTCGAACCGCTCGGGGTCGCGGTTGGTCGCGCCGAGGAAGAGGTAGGCCAACTCGCCCTCGCGCAGCGTCTGTCCGCCGATCCGAAGGTCCTCGGCCACGACCCGGACGACCGCCTGGGTGACCGTGTCGTAGCGGGCGAGTTCGTCGACCGCGCCGCGGATCAGGCCGGGGTCGGCGCGCAGCCGGGCGAGTTGGTCCGGGTGGCGCAGCAGCGCCAGGACGCCGTTGCCGATCAGGTGGGTGGTGGTCTCGTCGCCGGCGGTGATGAGGATGAAGCAGGTGGCGAGCAGTTCGGAGTCGGTGAGCCGGCCGTCCTGGGACTGGGTGGCGACCAGGGCGCTGATCAGGTCGTCGCCCGGGGTGTGGCGGCGCTGCCGGATGAGCCCGGAGAGGTACTCCTCGTACTGGTCGATCGCCGCCTCGGACTTGGCGATGTCCTCGCTGAGCCGGCCGAAGCGGCGGAACCAGCTCTTGACCTGCGGCCGGTCCGCGTCCGGGATGCCGAACAGCTCGCAGACGACGGACATCGGCAGCCGGGAGGCGAAGTCCTCGAGCAGGTCCATGGCCGGGCCGGCCGCCACCGCCTCGTCGATCAGCCGGTCGACGCTCCGCTGGACGCCCGCGCGCAGGGCCTCGACGCGGCGCGCGGTGAACGCCTTGTTGGCCAGTTTCCGCAGCCGGGCGTGGGCCGGCGGGTCGGTGTTGGTCATCACCCGGCCCAGCCGCTCGGTGAAGCGGCTGAGGGCTTTGAGGTCGCCGCCGCGCGCGCTGTAGGCGCGGGTCATCCGGTCCCGGTCGTTGGACAGCCGGAGGTCACCGAGGGCCGCCTCGACGTCGGCGTACCGGGTCAGGTACCAGATGCCCTGGGGGCTGCGGTGGACCGGGTCCTCGCGCCGCATGCGGGCGTAGAAGGGGTAGGGGTCCCGCCGCGCCTCGGGGGTGAGCAGGGCCGCGGCGAGGTCGCCGGGCCGGGCGGGGCCCGCGGCTTCGCGGGTCCCGCCCAGGGTGTCGGTGGAGGTCACGTCGGCCGCGCTACCGCTGGGCGTCCATGGCGTCGGCGAGGCTCCTGGGCCGCATGTCGGTCCAGGACCGCTCGACGTACTCCAGGCACGCGGCGTGGGTGTCGGGGCCGTGGGCGGTCGTCCAGCCGGCCGGGACGTCCGCGAAGTGCGGCCACAGCGAGTGCTGGTTCTCGTCGTTGACGAGGACGAGGAAGGTGCCGTCCTGGTCGTCGAAGGGGTTGGTCACGGGTCAGTCCTCCTGGTGGGAAAGGGCGGTGCCGCCGGCGCCGCGGGGGTCACCGGGGTCGTGGACGGCCTCGGCGATCCTGGCGGCCAGGATCGGGCCGATCTGGGCCAGCGAGCCGGCCTTGGTCATCTGGTCGTGCCGGGTGGTGATCTCGTGCGACTCGATCCGGCCGGCGACGTAGGGGCGCCAGACGCCGGGACCGGCGTCGTCGTCGGAGCGGTCGATGGTGGAGTTGAACAGCAGCAGGTCGCCGTCGTGGCGGCCGGGGACGAAGTCGACCGACAGCTTCGCGTTGTTGATCATGATCTGGACGATCACCTCCACCTGCCGCTCGTCCAGGCCGGCCAGCGCGCTGCCCCGCCGGTTGAGCACCTCTGCGACCTCGGCGTAGGTGATCTCCCGGTCGCCCAGCTCGTCGGGGTCCACGTCGAGCACCCCGACCAGCACGTCCCGCACGGTGGGCACCGGTTCGTCCTCGAACTTCACGTCCTTGACGGGATAGGCGTCGAGGATCGCCAGCAGCGCGGTCCGCTCGCCGCGTGCCCGCAGTTCGCAGGCCAGCGCGTGGGCGATCAGCCCGCCGGCGGACCAGCCCAGCAGCAGGTAGGGGCCCTCCGGCTGGATCTTCTGGACCTGGTCGGCGTAGTCGGCGGCCATCTCCTCGTAGGAGGCGGGCAGCGGTTCGGGCCGGCCGAGGCCGCGCGCCTGGAGCGCGTAGACCGGGTGCTGCGGGCCGAGGTGGTTCAGCAGCCCGCTGTAGGACCAGCTGATGCCGCCGCCGGGGTGGACGCAGAACAGCGGCGTGGCCGTCCCCGTCGAGCGCAGCGGCAGCAGCACGTCCAGCGCGTCGGCCGGGTCGTCCATGGCCAGGCGTTCGGTGAGCCCGGCCACGGTCGGCGCCTCGAAGAGCATCCGCAGGCCCAGTTCGAGGCCCAGGGTCTCGCGGACCCGGGCGGCGAGCCGGGCGGCCAGCAGCGAGTGCCCGCCCAGGTCGAAGAAGCCGTCGTCGATGCCGACGTGCTCTCGGCCGAGGACTTCCGCGAACAGGCCGCACAGCAGCTGCTCCTGCGGGGTGCGGGGGCCGCGTCCGGCGGCGGAGACCCCGTAGTCGGGGGCGGGCAGGGCGGCCCGGTCGAGCTTGCCGTTGGCGGTCAGCGGCAGCGCGGCCACGGTGACGAACGCCGCCGGCACCATGTAGTCCGGCAGGTCGCGGCGCAGCCGCGCGGCCAGCTCGGCGGGCTCTGGCGCGCCCTGCGGCAGGGGCACCACGTAGGCGACCAGCCGCTTGTCGCCGGGCCGGTCCTCGCGGGCGACCACCGCGGCCTGGGCCACGCCCGGGCAGCCGGAGAGCACCGCCTCGATCTCGCCCGGCTCGATCCGCAGGCCGCGCAGCTTGACCTGGTGGTCGACGCGCCCGGCGAACTCCAGGGTGCCGTCCGGCAGCCACCAGGCGAGGTCGCCGGTGCGGTACATCCGGCTGCCGGCCGGGCCGTACGGGTCGGCGGTGAACCGCTCCGCCGTCAGGCCGGGGCGGCCGACGTAGCCGCGGGCCACGCCGGTGCCCGCGAGGTACAGCTCGCCGACCATGCCGGTCGGCACCGGCCGCAGCCGGTCGTCGAGCACGTAGGCGCGCATGTTCGCCATCGGCCCGCCGATCGGCACGGTCGGCGCGTTCTCGGCGAGGTCGCGCACCCGGTGGCAGGCGGCCAGGGTGGTGGCCTCGGTGGGTCCGTAGCCGTTGACCACCTCGATGCCGGGGCAGGCGGCCAGCACCCGCGCGGCGGCGGCCGGGGAGACCACGTCGCCGCCGGTCCACACCTCGCGCACCCCGGCCAGCAGGCCCGGCCGCTCCTCGGCGACCAGCCGGAACAGCCCGGCGGTCAGCCACAGTCCGGTCACCGCGTGGGTGGCGACCGTGTGCTGGAGCAGGTCGAGGTCGAGCTGCTCGGGCGGGGCGACCACGACGCGGCCGCCGCCCAGCAGCGGGACCCACAGCTCGTACGTGGACAGGTCGAAGGCCGTCGGGGAATGCATCAGCACCCGCTCGTGTCCGCCGCCGCGCCACTCGGGGCTCAGCGCGAGGCCCACCACGTCCCGGTGGGTGACGCCCACGCCCTTGGGCCGCCCGGTCGAGCCGGAGGTGTACATGATGTACGCCAACTGGTCCGGCGCGCAGGGTACGTCGGCGCCGGCCCGGTCGTCCGGCGCGGACTGCGCCAGTGCGGTGAGCACCTCCGGGGTGAGCACCAGGGCGGCGCCGCTCTCCCGCAGGATCAGCTCGATCCGGGAGGAGGGGAAGCGGGAGTCCAGCGGCAGGTAGGCGCCGCCGGCCTTGAGGACCGCGAGGATCGCCACGACCAGGTCGGCCGAGCGCTCCAGCATGACCGCGACCGGGGTCTCCGGCCGTACGCCCTGGCGGGCCAGTGCCGCCGCCAGGCGCCCGGCGCGCTCGTCCAGTTGCGCGTAGGTCAGTTCGGTGCCTGCGGCCACCACCGCCACCGCGTCCGGGGTGGCCCGCACCTGGCGGGCGAACAGTTCCGGTACCGAGGCCGGCGGCAGGGGTGCGGCGGTGTCGTTGAACGCGTGCAGCAGCTGGTGGCGTTCGGCGCCGGACATCAGGTCGATCCGGCTGATCGGCCGGTCCGGGTCGGCGGCCGCCGCGCGCAGCAGGCGGGCCCAGCGCTCGAACAGCAGCTCCACGGTGGACGCGTCGAACAGGTCGGTGGCGTACTCCACCGCGCCCACCAGGCCGTCGGCGGCGCCGTCCGGGCGGAACTGCTCGGCGAGGCTGAAGGTGAGGTCGACCCGCGCGGTGCCGGTGGACGCCTGGAGGTGGCCGGTCTCCAGCCCCGGCAGCGCGAACTGGCCCACGGGGGCGTTCTGGAGGGCCAGCATGACCTGGAAGAGCGGGTGGTGGGCCAGGGAGCGCACCGGGTTGGCGACCTCGACCAGGTACTCGAACGGCACGTCCTGGTGGTCGTAGGCGGCCAGTGCCTTGTGCCGGACCCGGCCGAGCAGTTCGGCGAAGCCGGGGTCGCCGCCGGTGTCGGTGCGCAGCACCAGGGTGTTGACGAAGAAGCCGACGAGGTCGTCCAGCGCCTGGTCGGTGCGGCCCGCGATGGGGCTGCCGACCGGGATGTCGGTGCCGGCGCCGAGCCGGGTGAGCAGCGCGGCGAGTCCGGCCTGGAGCACCATGAACATGCTGGCGCCGTGCGCTGCGGCCATCTCCCGCAGCGCCTGGTGCAGTCCGGGGTCCATCCGGACCACGACCCGCTCGCCGCGCTGGGATGCCACCGGCGGCCGGGGCCGGTCGGCGGGCAGCTGCACCTGCTGCGGGATGCCCGCCAACTCCTGTTTCCAGTAGTCGAGTTGCCGGGCGAAGAGGCTGTCCGGGTCGTCGGTGTCGCCGAGCAGGTCGCGCTGCCACAGCGTGTAGTCGGCGTACTGCACCGGCAGCGGGGCCCACTGCGGCTCCTCGCCGTGGCAGCGCGCCGCGTAGGCCGCGGCGAGGTCGGCGGACAGCGGGCCCATCGACCAGCCGTCGGCGGCGATGTGGTGCACCACGACCAGCAGCACGTGCCGGTCGGGGGCGAGCGCGAACAGCTCGGCGCGGACCGGCGGCTGCTCGGCCAGCTCGAAGCCGCGCCGGGCGGTCTCCGCCAGCCGCCCGGCCAGTTCGTCCGCGCCGACCTCGGCCACCGGCAGCTCCGGGCGGGCCAGGTCGGCGCTCAGCACCACCTGGTACGGCACGCCGCCGGTCTCGCGGAAGACCGTGCGCAGGCTCTCGTGCCGGGCGACGACGTCCGCGAGCGCGGCGTGCAGCGCCGGCCGGTCCAGGGCGCCGGTCAGGCTCAGCGCGAGCGGCATGTTGTAGGTGGCGCTCGGCCCGTCCATCCGGTGCAGGAACCACAGGCGGCGCTGGGCGAAGGACAGTTCCACGCGCTGCGGGCGGGGCCGGGCGGTCAGCGCGGGCCGGGCCCGCCCTGAGCCGTCCAGGCGGGCGGCCAGTCCGGCCACGGTCGGGGTCTCGAAGAGGGTGCGGACCTCCAGTTCCGCGCCGAGGGCCGCCCGGACCCGGGCGGCCAGCCGGGTCGCGAGCAGCGAGTGCCCGCCCAGGTCGAAGAAGCTGTCGTCGACGCCGACCTGCGCGAGGCCGAGCACTTCGGCGAACAGGCCGGCCAGCAGCTGCTCCTGCGGGGTGCGCGGCGCCCGCCCGGCCGCGGACCGGCCGGGGTCGGGGGCGGGCAGGGCGGCCCGGTCGAGCTTGCCGCTGGCGGTCAGCGGCAGCGCGTCGAGCGCGACGAACGCCGAGGGGACGAGGTGGTCGGGCAGCCGCTCGCGCAGCCAGTCGCGTACGTCGCCGAGCAGGGCGCCGGTGCCGCGGCTGCCGGTGGGGCGGTTGGTCAGCGCGGCGAGCGGCCGGTCGGCCGCTCCGGCCGGGCGGTAGGGCTCGACCGGGGCGCCGTGGAGCGCCCGCGGGTCGGCGAGGACCACGTCCAGGGCGTCGTCCGCGGTGGCCGACCAGGTGACCGCGACCGCGCGGCCGCACGCGCGGCCGAGGTCGTGGAAGTCCTCCGGGTCGGGCAGGGCGTCCTCGTCCGGGGCGTGCAGCTGCTCCAGCAGCGGTGCGAGCGGCTCGTCGCCGTCCTGCACCGCCCGGGCCAGGGCCGCTTCCCGCAGGACGCGCCGGTTCGGCACCCCGGTGATCCGCAGGGTCCCGGTGGGCGGGTGTTCCAGCAGGGCGCGCAGCTCGTCGAGTCCGCCGACCTGCCGGCCCCAGGCCAGCTCGGTGCAGGGCGCGGTGGTGCAGGGCGCGGTGGCGGAGGGCGCGGTGGCGGAGGGCGCGGCGGTGGACGGCGTGTCGGGCCGGGGGGCGGCCGGCGGCTTGTGGAGCGTCACCTCGTAGCGGTAGCGGGTCAGTTCGTTGTGGTGACGGCCCCGCTTGACCTCCACGGTCACCGCGCCGATGCCCGGGTCCTGTGCGCGCAGGGCGGTGAAGAAGTCCGGATCGACCAGGAGTTCCTTCTCCACCCTGAGGGCCTGCTCCACCGCGCGGCGCACGGCCGCCCGGTCGGCGCCGGCGGCGGCCCGGCGCAGGTGGACGGCGGTGGTCAGCGGGCGCAGCAGCCGCAGGTTGCGGACGTCGCCGATGAAGAGGGCGCCGCCGGGGGCGAGCAGCCGCATCAGCCGGGCGACGACGTCGGCGAGGTAGTCCGCGGACGGGAAGTACTGCACCACCGAGTTGATGACGACGGTGTCGAACTCCCCGGCGGGCAGCCCGTCGGTGTCGTGCGCGGGGCGGGTCTGGAGCACCACGCGCCCGGCCAGCTCCTCCTGCCGCGCGACCTGGGCGGCCAGCGCGTCGACGGCGGTGGCGGAGAAGTCGGTGGCCCAGTAGGTCTCGCAGTGGGGTGCGATCTGCGAGAGCAGCAGGCCGGTGCCGACGCCGATCTCCAGCACCCGGCGCGGGCGCAGCGCCAGGATGCGGGCGACGGTGGCGTCCCGCCACTCCCGCATCTGCTCGACGGGGATCGGGGCGGCGTCGTAACTGCTGTTCCAGCCGACGAAGTTGTGGCCGAAGGCCGCCTCGTCGGGGGCGAGGGGCAAGGCGTCGTAGATGTGCTGCCACTCGTCCACGTGGTCGGCTTCGGTGCCGCTGTCCCGGGCCGGGTCCTGGCGCGGGACGACGTAGCCGACCAGCCGGTCGTCGCGGGCCGCGACGGCGGCCTGGGCGACGGCGGGGTGCTCGGCGAGCGCGGCTTCGACCTCGCCGGGTTCGACGCGGAAGCCGCGCACCTTCACCTGCTGGTCCGCGCGGCCGGCGTACTCCAGTTGGCCGTCGCGAAGGCGCCGCGCCAGGTCGCCGGTGCGGTACATCCGCGCGCCGGGCAGGAACGGGCAGGCGACGAAGCGGCCCGCGGTCAGGTCCGGCCGGTGCAGGTAGCCGCGGGCCAGGCCCGGCCCGGCGACGTACAGTTCCCCGGTCACGCCCGGCGGCACCGGTTGCAGCCGGTCGTCCAGGACGTAGGCTCGGGCGTTGGCGATGGGCCGGCCGATGGGCGGGGTGCCCGCGCCCGGGGTGAGCGGGTCGCTCATGGTCGCGCAGACCGTGGTCTCGGTCGGGCCGTAGGCGTTGATCATCCGCCGCCCGGGCGCCCAGCGCTCCACCAGCTCCGGCGGGCACGCCTCACCGGCCACCACCAGCGTCGAGAGGCTCAACGCGCCCTCCGGCACGGCGGCGAGCACCGACGGGGGGACCGTGGCGTGGGTGACGTGCAGGCGCGGGTCGCTCAGCGCGGCGAGCGGATCGGCGGCGGGTGGCAGCACCAGGGTGGCGCCGCACAGCAGGGCGGTGCAGATCTCCGACACGGAGGCGTCGAAGCTGGGCGAGGCGAACTGGAGGACCCGGCTGCCGGGTTCGATCGCGAAGCGCTCGACCTGGGCGGCGACCAGGCTCGCCACACCCGCGTGGCTGACGACGACGCCCTTGGGGCGGCCGGTCGAGCCCGAGGTGTAGATCACGTACGCCGGGTGCCGCACATCGAGCGGAACCCGCGGATCGGTCTCGGGCCGGGCGGTGGTCTCGGCCACCGTCGCGATGTCGTCGACCACGACCGCGGGCCGCGCGTCCGCCAGCATGAACGCGATCCGGGCGGCCGGGTACGCCGGGTCCACCGGCAGATAGGCCGCGCCGGCCTTCCACACGCCCAGGGCGGCGACCACCGACTCGACCGACCGCGGCAGCGCCACCGCCACCACCTGCTCCGGGCCCACCCCCCGGGCGATCAGCTCATGCGCGAACCGGTTGGCCCACGCGTCGAGTTGACGATACGTCAGCTCTGTGTCACCGCGGACCAGCGCGACCGTGTCCGGCACCGCCGCCGCCCGCGCCCCGAAGGCCCGCGGCAGCGGGAGGGCGGCGACATCCCGATCGGTCGCGTTGTCCTGCTCCAGCAGCCGGTGCCGCTCGTCGGCGTCGAGCAGGCCGATCGCGCCGATCGGCTGCTCCGGGTCGGCGGTGACGGCCCGCAGCAGGCGCGTCCAGCGGCGGACCAGGGCGGTGACCGTCGAGCGGTCGAACAGGTCGGTGGCGTACTCGGCGGTGCCGGCGACGCCGGCCGGGCTGCCGTCGGCGGCGAACTGCTCGGCCAGGCTCACACCGAGGTCGAACTTGGCGGTGCCGGTCGCGACCGCGTAGGTGGCGACGTCCAGGCCGGGCAGTGAGAAGCGCCCCATCGGCGCGTTCTGCACGGCGAGGATGGTCTGGAACAGCGGGTGGTGCGACAGCGAACGGGACGGGTTCAGCGCTTCCACCAGGTGCTCGAACGGCACGTCCTGGTGCGCGTACGCCGACAGCGCCGTCTCCCGCACCCGCCCCAGCAACTCCGCGAACGACGGATCACCACTCGTGTCGGTCCGCAGCACCAGCGTGTTGACGAAGAACCCGACCAGATCGTCCAGCGCCTCGTCCGTACGCCCCGCGATCGGACTCCCGATCGGGATGTCCGTGCCCGCACCCAGCCGCGTGTACAGCGCCGCCAACGCCGCCTGGAGCACCATGAACAGACTCGCCCCACTACCGCGCGCCAACTCCACCAGCGCCGCGTGCAGTTCGGCGTCGAACGCGAAGTCGACGTGGTCGCCGCGCCAGCCGGCGACGGGCGGGCGGGGCCGGTCCGCGGGCAGCCGGATCAGCTCCGGCAGGTCGGCCAACTGCCTTTTCCAGTAGTCGAGTTGCTCGGCGAACCGGCTGTCCGGGTGGTCGGCGTCGCCGAGCAGCTCGCGCTGCCACAGCGTGTAGTCGGCGTACTGCACCGGCAGCGCCGGCCGCTGTGCCGGCCGGCCCTCGCAGCGGGCCGCGTACGCCTCGGCCAGGTCGCGGGCGAGCGGGCCGGTGGACCAGCCGTCGGCGGCGATGTGGTGCATGACCAGCAGCAGCACGTGCTCGTCCGGCGCGAGGGCGAACAGCTCCGCGCGCAGCGGCACTTGGGTGGCCAGGTCGAACGGCCGCCGGGCGGCCTCGGCGAGGGCACGGGGCAGGTCGTCGCGCGCCACCTCGGCCGGCCGGACCCGCGGCCGGACCGCGGCCGGGTCCAGCACCCGCTGGCAGGGCACGCCGCCGACCTCCTGGAAGACCGTCCGCAGGCTCTCGTGCCGGGCCACGACGTCGGCCAGCGCCCCGTCCAGCGCAGGCCGGTCGAGGTCCCCGGACAGCCGCAGCGCCAGCGGGATGTGGTACGTCGCGGCGGCCGCGTCCATGCGGTGCAGGAACCACAGCCGGCGCTGCGCGAAGGACAGCGGCACCGCCTCGGGCCGCGCGCGGGCGGTCAGCGCCGGGCGGGCGCGGTCGGCGCCGGCCAGCGCCCCGGCCAGGCCCGCCACGGTGGGCGCCTGGAAGAGGGCGCGCAGGCCGAGTTCGACGCCGAGCACCGAACGCACCCTGGCCGCGAGCCGGGTGGCGAGCAGGGAGTGCCCGCCCAGCGCGAAGAAGTTGTCGTCGGCGAAGACCCGCGGCAGGCCCAGCACTTCCGCGAACAGCTCGCACAGGATCTGCTCCTGCGGGGTGCGCGGGGCGCGGGAGGCGCCCGCGGGCGCGACCTCGGGCGCGGGCAGCGCCGCCCGGTCCAGCTTCCCGTTCGGCGTCAGCGGCAAAGCGTCCAGCACGGTGAGGACGGTCGGCACCAGGTAGTCCGGCAGCCGCTCGCGCAGGTGCGCCGCCAGCTGCGCGGGCCGCGCCTCCTGGCCGAGGCGGACCGTGACATAGCCGACCAGCCGGTCATCCCGGGCGGCGACGGCGGCCTGGGCGACGGCGGGGTGCTCGGCGAGCGCCGCCTCGACCTCGCCGGGTTCGATCCGGAAGCCGCGCACCTTCACCTGCTGGTCCGCGCGGCCGGCGTACTCCAGCTGCCCGTCGCGAAGGCGCCGCGCCAGGTCACCGGTGCGGTACATCCGCGTGCCGGCCGGGCCGTACGGATCGGCGACGAACCGCCCGGCGCTCAGCCCCGGCCGGTCCAGGTAGCCGCGGGCCAGGCCCGGCCCGGCGACGTACAGCTCCGCCACGACGCCCGGCGGCACGAGGCGCAGCCGCTCGTCCAGCAGGTAGGTGCGGAAGCCCGCGACCGGCCGGCCGATGGGCGGGGTGCCCGCGCCCGGGGTGAGCGGGTCGCTCATGGTGGCGCAGACCGTGGTCTCGGTCGGGCCGTAGGCGTTGATCATTCGCCGCCCGGGCGCCCAGCGCTCCACCAGCTCCGGCGGGCACGCCTCACCGGCCACCACCACGGTGGTCGCGGTGATCCCGGCGCCGTCCAGGGCGGCCAGCGCCGAGGGCGGCAGCGTGACATGGGTGACGGGGGTGCTCGGGTCGGTGAGGGCCTCCAGCGGTGAGGCGCCGGGGGCGAGGACGAGGGCGGCGCCGCTCAGCAGCGCGCCGCACAGGTCCCAGAAGGCCGCGTCGAAGCTGGGCGAGGCGAACTGGAGCACCCGGCTGCCCCGGGTCACGCCGAGCCGGCCGGCCTGGGCGGCGACCAGGCCCGACACGCCCGCGTGGCTGACGACGACGCCCTTGGGGCGGCCGGTCGAGCCCGAGGTGTAGATCACGTACGCCGGGTGCCGCACCTCGAGCGGAACCCGCGGATCGGTATCGGGGCGGCCGGCCGACGCGGCGACGGCCGCCACGTCCTCGACCACGACCGCGGGCTGCGCGTCCTGGAGCATGAACGCGATCCGTGCGGGCGGGTAGTCCGGGTCGACCGGCAGGTAGGCCGCGCCCGCCTTCAGCACGCCCAGCACCGCGACCACCGACTCGACCGACCGCGGCAGCGCCACCGCCACCACCTGCTCCGGGCCCACTCCCCGGGCGATCAGCTCATGCCCGAACCGGTTGGCGCGCACGTCGAGTTGACGATACGTCAGCTCGGTGTCACCGCAGACCAGCGCGACCGCGTCCGGCGCGGCCGCCACCTGCGCGGCGAACAGCTCGGGCAGGCTCGCGCGGGCCGCCTCCTCGGGGCCGGCCGGCAGCGCCTCGCGGCGCTCCTCGGCGGACAGCAGCTCGATCGCGCCGATCGGCCGGCCGGGGGCGGCCGCGACCTCGGCCAGCAGCCTGGTCAGCCGGGCGGCCAGGGCCTCGACGGTCGGCCGGTCGAACAGGTCGGTGCTGTACTCGACGGAACCGGCCAGGCCCGCCGGCGCGCCGTCGGGGCCGAATTCCTCCGCGAACCCGAAGGTCAGGTCGAGCCGCGCGGTCCCGGTGAGCACCGCGACCCCGGAGACCTCCAGACCCGGCAGGGCGAAGTCGCCGCCGGGCGCGTTCTGCACGACCAGGCCGGTCTGGAACAGCGGGTGGTGCGACAGCGAACGGGACGGGTTCAGCGCCTCCACCAGGTGCTCGAACGGCACGTCCTGGTGCGCGTACGCCGACAGCGCCGTCTCCCGCACCCGCCCCAGCAACTCCGCGAACGACGGATCACCACTCGTGTCGGTCCGCAGCACCAGCGTGTTGACGAAGAACCCCACCAGATCGTCCAGCGCCTCGTCCGTACGCCCCGCGATCGGACTCCCGATCGGGATGTCCGTGCCCGCACCCAGCCGCGTGTACAGCGCCGCCAACGCCGCCTGGAGCACCATGAACAGACTCGCCCCACTACCGCGCGCCAACTCCACCAGCGCCGCGTGCAGTTCGGCGTCGACACGCAGTTCCAGCACGTCGCCGCCGTACGACATGGCGGCCGGGCGGGGCCGGTCGGCGGGCAGGCGCAGTTGCTCGGGCAGCCCGGCCAGCGCCTCCTTCCAGTAGGCGACCTGGCGGGCGAACACGGAGCTGTCGTCGTGCTCGTCGCCCAGGATGTCGTGCTGCCACAGGGTGTAGTCGCCGTAGGTCACCGGCAGCGGCGGCCACACGGGCGCCGCGCCGCCGAGCCGGGTGGTGTAGGCGGCTGCCAGGTCGCGGGCGAGCGGTCCCATGGACCAGCCGTCGCCGACGATGTGGTGCATGACCAGCAGCAGCACGTGCTCGTCCGGCGCGAGGGCGAACAGCTCCGCGCGCAGCGGCACTTCGGTGGTCAGGTCGAAGCCGCGCACCGCGGCCGCGCGCAGCAGGGCGGGCACCTGCGCCGCGCCGGCCGTGCGCACGGCCAGCCGGACCGGGACCTCGGCGGCCTCCAGCACCCGCTGGCGCGGGATTCCGGCGGTGTGCGGGAAGACGGTGCGCAGCGTCTCGTGCCGGGCCACCACGTCCGCGAGGGCGGCACTCAGCGCGGCCCGGTCGAGGTCGCCGGACAGCCGCAGCGCCAGCGGCATGTGGTAGGTGGCGCTCGGCGCGCCGAACTGCTGGAGGAACCACAGCCGGCGCTGCGCGAAGGACAGCGGCATCGGCTCACGGCGCGGCCGCGGCACCAGGGCCTGCCGCGCGACCTCGGCGTGCCGCAGCCCGGCCGCCACCCCGGCGGGGGTCGGGGCGCGGAACAGGGCGCGCAGCTCCAGTTCGACGCCGAGGGTCGCCCGGACCCGGGAGACCAGCCGGGTGGCGAGCAGGGAGTGCCCGCCCAGCGCGAAGAAGTCGTCGTCGGCGAAGACCCGCGGCAGGCCCAGCACTTCCGCGAACAGCTCGCACAGGATCTGCTCCTGCGGGGTGCGCGGGGCGCGGGAGGCGCCCGTGGTCGCTACCTCGGGCGCGGGCAGCGCCGCCCGGTCCAGCTTCCCGTTCGGCGTCAGCGGCAAAGCGTCCAGCAGCACGAACGCGGACGGCACCATGTACTGCGGCAGCCGCTCGCGCAGGTGTGCCGTCAGCGTCCCGGCGCTCGCCGCGGCGGGGTCGGAGGGCACGACGTACGCGACGATCCGGTCCTCGCGGGCCAGCACCGCGACCTGGGCGACGCCGGGGTGCGCGGTCAGTTCGGCCTCGATCTCGCCCGGCTCGATCCGGAAGCCGCGCACCTTGACCTGGTGGTCGGCCCGGCCGGCGAACTCCAGCTCGCCGTCGGCCCGCCAGCGCACCAGGTCGCCGGTGCGGTACATCCGCGTGCCGGCCGGGCCGTACGGGTCGGCGACGAACCGCCCGGCGCTCAGCCCCGGCCGGTCCAGGTAGCCGCGGGCCAGGCCGGTTCCGGCCAGGTACAGCTCGCCGAGCACGCCGGGGGCCACCGGCCGCAGCGCCGTGTCGAGCACGTAGGTCCGGCAGTTGGCGATCGGGCGGCCGATCGGCACCAGCTGCGGGCGGTCGGCGGGGTCGGCCGGCAGCGGGTAGGCGGTGATGACATGGGTCTCGGCCGGACCGTAGTGGTTGTGCAGCACCCGGCCGGACCGGGCGGCGTGGAAGCGGCGCACGGCGGGTCCCCGCCGCATCGCCTCGCCGGCCTGCGCGACCAGCCGCAGGTGGGGCAGGGCGAGCCCGGACTCCTCGGCGGCCTCGGCCAGTGCCTCGACCACGAGGTTGGGCGCGAACAGCTCCTCGACGCGGTGCCGGTCCAGCCAGTGGGCGAGCAGTTCGGCGCTGCGGCGCTGCTCCTCGGTCGGCACCACCAGCGTCTTGCCGTAGAGCAGGGCGGAGAGCACTTCCTGCACCGAGACGTCGAAGCTGATCGCGGTGAACTGCGCGGTGCGGGTGCCGGGTTCGCCGCCGACGGCCCGGTGGTGCCAGGCCAGCAGGTTCAGCAGGCCGGCGGCGGGCATCACCACGGCCTTGGGCCGGCCGGTGGAGCCGGAGGTGTAGATGACGTAGGCCGGGTGCCGGGGGTCCACGGGGACGCCGGGGTCGTGCTCGGGAAGCTCCCCGGCCGGGTCGAGGTCCGCGAGGTCGTCGAGCACCACGGCCGGGCGGGCGTCCGCCAGCATGAACGCGATGCGGGCGGCCGGGTAGTCCGGGTCGATCGGCAGGTAGGCGGCGCCCGTCTTGAGGACCGCGAGGATCGCGACCACCAGCTCGGCCGAGCGCGGCAGCCGCAGGGCGACGATCCGTTCCGGGCCCGCGCCGCGCTCGAGGAGCGCGTGGGCCAGGCGGTTGGCCCGGCGGTTCAGCTCGCGGTAGGTCAGCGCGGTGTCCTCGCACAGCACCGCGGGGGCCCCGGGGGTGGCCCGGACCCGCGCCTCGAAGAGCGCGGGCAGCGTGGTGGCGGGCAGCGGGCGGGCGGTGGCGTTGCGGGCGACGAGCAGTTCGTGCCGCTCCTCGGCGGTCAGCACGTCGATCCGGCTCAGCGGGCGGGCCGGGTCGGCGACGACGGCCGCCAGCAACCGCAGCCACCGGGCGACCAGTGCCTCCACGGTGGCGGCGTCGAACAGGTCGGTGCGGTACTCGACGCGTCCGACGATGCCCTCGGCCGGGCCGCCGGTGCCGCCGCGCTCCAGCAGGTGGAAGCCGAGGTCGAACATGGTCGTCGGGGTCCGCACCAGCAGGACGTCGGCGGTCAGGCCGCTCAGCGCGAACTCGGTGCGGGGCACGTTCTGGAGCGCGAGCAGCACCTGGAACAGCGGCTGGTGGGCGGCCGACCGGGACGGGTTGAGGGCCTCGACGACGTGCTCGAACGGCAGGTCCTGGTGCGCGTACGCGCCGAGCGCGGCCTCGCGGACCCGGACCAGCAGCTCGGCGAAGGCCGGGTCACCGCTGGTGTCGGTGCGCAGCACCAGGGTGTTGACGAAGAAGCCGACGAGGTCGTCCAGCGCCTGGTCGGTGCGGCCCGCGATCAGGCTGCCGACCGGGATGTCGTTCCCCGCGCCCAGCTTGTCCAGCAGGGCGGCCAGGGCGGCCTGGAGCACCATGTACACGCTGGCGCCGTGTTCCCGGCCGAGCCGGACGAGCCCGGCGTGCAGGTCGGCGTCCAGTTCGACGGCCAGGTGGCCGCCGGCGTCGGAGGGGGCCGCGGGGCGGGGGCGGTCGGCGGGCAGCCGGATCTGCTCCGGCAGGTCGGCCAACTGCCGCTGCCAGTACGCGAGCTGCTCGGCGAACCGGCTGTCGGGGTCGCCGGGGTCGCCGAGCAGCTCGCGCTGCCACAGCGTGTAGTCGGCGTACTGCACCGGCAGCGGGGACCACTGCGGGGCCTCGCCGCGGCGGCGCGCCGCGTACGCGGTGGCCAGGTCCGCGGCCAGCGGGCCCAGCGACCAGCCGTCCCCGGCGATGTGGTGCATGACCAGCAGCAGCACGTGCTCGTCCGCGGCGAGCTCGAACACCTCGGCGCGCAGCGGCACTTCGGCCGCGAGGTCGAACGAGCGCGCAGCGGCCGCCGTCAGCAGGCCCGGCAGGTCCTGCTCGCCGGCCGGGGTGAGCGGCAGCGCCGGGCGCGCCGCGGCGGCGGCCAGCACCTGCTGGCGGGGCACGCCGTCGGCGGCCGGGAAGACCGTCCGCAGCGTTTCGTGCCGCTCGGTGAGGTCGCCGAGCGCCGCTTCCAGCGCCGCCAGGTCCAGCGGGCCCGAAAGCCGCCACGCCAGCGGCATGTTGTAGACCGCGTCGGCGCCCTCCACCTGGCGCAGGAACCACAGCCGGCGCTGCGCGGAGGACAGCGGGACCACCGCGGGCCGCTCCGCCCGCCCCAGGGCGAGCCGGGCCCGGTCGGCGCCATCCAGGCCGGCGGCCAGCCCGGCCACCGTGGGGGTGCGGAACAGGGCGCGCAGTTCCAGTTCGACGCCGAGGGTCGCCCGGACCCGGGCGACCAGCCGGGTGGCGAGCAGGGAGTGCCCGCCCAGGTCGAAGAAGTCGTCGTCGGCGAAGACCCGCGGCAGGCCCAGCACCTCGGCGAACAGGCCCGCCAGGACCTGTTCCCGGGGCGTATGCGGTGCGCGGCCGGCCCCGGTCGCGGCGGCCTCGGGCGCGGGCAGGGCGCGCCGGTCGAGCTTGCCGCTGGTGTTCAGCGGCAGGGCGTCCAGCAGGACGAACACGGACGGCACCATGTAATCCGGCAGTTGGCCGCGCAGGTGGGCCCGCACGTCCTCCGCCCGGGGCGGCTGCCCGGCTGCGAGCGGCTGCCCGGATGCGGACTGTTCCCCGGCTGCGGACTGCTCCCGGGCTGCGGGCTGCACGTAGGCGACCAGGCGGGCGTCCTGGCCGCGGTCGGAGCGTACGACCACGGCGGCCCGTGCGACCTGCGGGTGTGCGGCGAGGGCGGCCTCGATCTCACCGGGCTCGATCCGGAAGCCGCGCACCTTGACCTGGTCGTCGCCGCGGCCGAGGAACTCCAGGTTCCCGTCCGCGCCCCACCGCACCAGATCGCCCGTGCGGTACATCCGGCTGCCGGCCGGACCGTAGGGGTCGGCCACGAACCGCCCGGCGGTCAGGCCGGGCCGGTCGAGGTAGCCGCGCGCCAGACCCGCGCCGGCGACGTACAACTCACCGGCCACGCCGGGCGGGACCGGCCGCAGGCCGCCGTCGAGCACATGCAGCCGGGTGCCGCCGAGCGGCCGGCCGATCACCGGCCGCGGGCTCGACGCGAGCGGCGCGCAGACGCAGTCCACGGTGCACTCGGAGGGCCCGTAGTAGTTCAGCGAGAGCACCCCGTCGGCCGCCCGCAGCCGCTCCCACAGCGGCTCGGGAACGGCCTCGCCGCCGAGCCCCACCATCGACGGGCGCCACCGCGGGTGGTCCAGCAGGCCGTGCTCGACCAGGACGTGCAGGTAGGAGGGGGTGCCGCCGACCGTGTCCAGGCCGACCCGCGCGGCGTAGGCGAGGTAGGCGTCCGGATCGGTCCAGGTCGCCTCGTCCAGGACGTGCAGTTCGTGGCCCGCGAAGAGGGCGAGCAGCTGGTCGCAGGAGGCGTCGAAGGACACCGAGGTGGTCAGGCCGACGCGCATCCGCCGCTTCGCCCGGAAGATCAGCGGAAGCTGGTTGGCGAGCAGGTTGAGCAGTCCGCCGTGGGTGGCCACCACGCCCTTGGGCCGCCCCGTCGAACCCGACGTGTAGATCACATACGCCGGATGCGCCGGATCGACCGCCACCGGCTCCACCACCTCCGACCCCGCCACCAGGGCAGCCGTCGCCGGATCATCCAGCACCAGAGACCCGACCCCGCCGAGCTCCGGCAACCCCGCCGCCGTAGCCGTATCCGTCACCACCAGCACCGGCCGCGCATCCCCCACCATCAACGCGACCCGCGACCGCGGATACCCCGGGTCCACCGGCACATACGCCCCACCCGCCCGCACCACCGCAAGCAACGCCACCACCAACTCCACCGACCGCGGCAACACCACCGCCACCAACCGCTCCGGCCCCACACCCCGCCCCGCCAACACCCCGGCCAACCGGCCCACCCGCGCATCCAACTCCGCATACGTCAGCGCCACACCACCACACACCACCGCCACCGCACCCGGAGCCCGCCGCACCCGCTCGGCGAACAGCCCCGCCAGGCCCCCCACCGGAGCCTCCACCACAGGCCCGGTGCCCCAACCCGCCACCACCCCGCGCTCCCCCGCCGACAGCAGCTCCACCCGGCCGATCCGCCGCTGCGGGTCGGCGACCGCGGCGCGCAGCAGCCGCTGCCAGCGGTCGGCCAGCTCCTCGACGGCGGCCGGGTCGTAGAGGTCGGCGGCGTACTCGACGGAGCCGTCGATGCCCTGCGGGGTGCCGTCGGCCGCGAGGCGCTCGGACAGGGTGAGGACGAGGTCGAGCTTGGCGGTGGTCGAGGTGGGCGGCACCTCGGCCACCCGCAGTCCGGCGGGGGCGAAGTCGGCCCGGGGCGCGTTCTGGAGCACCAGCATGACCTGGAAGAGCGGGTGGTGCGCCAGGGAGCGGGCGGGGTTGAGGATCTCGACCAGGTACTCGAACGGCAGGTCCTGGTGGGCGTATCCGCCGAGCGCGGTGTCCCGGACCCGGGCCAGCAGTTCCGCGAACGTCGGGTCGCCCGAGGTGTCGGTGCGGAACACCAGGGTGTTGACGAAGTAGCCGACCAGGTCGTCCTGCGCCTGGTCGGTCCGGCCGGCGACGGGGCTGCCGATCGGGATGTCGTCCCCCGCGCCCAGCTTGCTCAGCAGGGCCGCCAGCGCCGCCTGGAGCACCATGAACAGGCTGGTGCCGTGCGCGCGGGCGAGCTCGCGCAGTCCGCGGTGCAGTTCGGCGTCCAGCCCGGCGGCGACGCTGCCGCCGCGGTGCGAGGCGACGGGCGGGCGGGGCCGGGTGGTGGGCAGGTGGAGCAGTTCCGGCAGCCCGGCCAGCTCCCGCGTCCAGTACGCGGCCTGCCCGGCGAGCAGGCTGTCCGGGTCGGCCGCGTCGCCGAGCAGGTCGTGCTGCCACAGGGTGTAGTCGGCGTACTGCACCGGCAGGGGTGCCCACGCGGGGGCCTCGCCGCGGCGGCGCGCCGCGTAGGCGGCGGTCAGGTCCCGGGTGAGCGGGCCCAGCGACCAGCCGTCGCCGGCGATGTGGTGGAGCACCAGCTGGAGCACGTGCTCGTCGGTTGCGAGGGCGAACAGCCCGGCGCGCAGCGGCACTTCGGCCGCCAGGTCGAACGGGCGGTCCTTCGCCCGGGCCAGGGCGGCCGGCAGTTCGGCCTCGGTGGTCGCGTGCACGGGCAGCGGCGGGCGGACGGCCTCGGCGGGCAGCACCCGCTGGTGCGGTACGCCGTCCACCGCCGGGAAGACGGTGCGCAGGCTCTCGTGCCGCTCGACGACGTCGGCGAGGGCGGCTTCCAGGGCCCGCCGGTCCAGGTCCCCGGACAGCCGCCAGGCGAGCGCGATGTGGTAGTTCGCGCCGCCGTCCTGGAGCTGGTGCAGGAACCACAGCCGCCGCTGCGCGAACGACAGCGGGACCGCCGCGGGCCGCTCGCGGCGGGCCAGCGCGGTCTGCGCCGGGCCGGCCGCAGTGAGGGCGGCGGCCAGGCCCTCCGGGGTCGGCGCCTCGAACAGGGTGCGCAGCGGCATCTCCACGCCGAGCGTGGCGCGGACCCGGGCGGCCAGGCGGGTGGCGAGCAGCGAGTGCCCGCCCAGGTCGAAGAAGCCGTCCTCGACGCCGGCCGACGCCACCCCCAGGACCTCAGCGAACAGCTCGCAGAGGATCTGCTCCCGCGGGGTGCGCGGGGCGCGGGAGGCGGTCGCGGGGGCGGGGCCGGGGACGGGCAGGGCGCGGTGGTCGAGCTTGCCGTTGCCGGTCAGCGGCAGGGCGTCCAGCACGACGAACGCCGACGGCACCATGTACGCCGGCAGCTGTTCGCGCAGGTGGGCGCGCAGGTCGGCGGGGTCGGGCGCGGTGCGGTCGGCCGGGACCAGGTAGGCGGTCAGCCGGGTGTCGTCGGCGCGGTCCCGGCGGGCCAGGACGGCGACCTGGGCGACGCCGGGGTGCGCGGCGAGCGCCGCCTCGACCTCGCCGAGCTCGATCCGGAAGCCGCGCACCTTCACCTGCTGGTCCGCGCGGCCGACGTAGCGCAGGGTGCCGTCCGCGGCGCGGCGCACCACGTCGCCGGTGCGGTACATCCGCGTCCCGGGCGCCCCGAACGGGTCGGCCACGAACCGCCCGGCGGTCAGGCCGGGCCGGTCGAGGTAGCCGCGCGCCAGGCCCGCGCCGGCGACGTAGAGCTCGCCGGGCACGTTCGGGGCCACCGGCCGCAGTCCGCTGTCGAGCACATAGGTCCGCAGGTCGGGCAGGGCCGAGCCGATCTGGCCGGCGGCGGTGCCGGAGTGGTCGAGGGCCGCGTGGGTGACGTGCACGGTGGTCTCGGTGATGCCGTACATGTTGACCAGGCGCGGCGCGTCCTGCGGGTGCCGGCCGTACCAGTCGGCCAGCCGGGCGTGCTCCAGGGCCTCGCCGCCGAACACCACGGTGCGCAGGGCGAGTCGGCGGCCGGTTCCGGGGGCCTGGGCGTCGGCGGCCATCAGCTGGTAGAAGGCGGAGGGCGTCTGGTTGAGCACCGTGACCTTCTCGCGGGCGAGCAGGTCGAGGAAGCGGCCGGGCGTGCGGCTGGTCTCGTGGTCCACGACCACCAGGCGGCCGCCGTGCAGCAGCGGGCCCCACAGCTCCCACACCGAGAAGTCGAAGGCGTAGGAGTGGAAGAGGGTCCACACGTCGTCGGCGCGGAAGCCGAACAGCTCCCGGGTGGCGGTGAACAGCCGCACCACGTTGCGGTGCGGGACCACCACGCCCTTGGGGTCGCCGGTGGAGCCGGAGGTGTGGATGACGTAGGCGGCGTGGCCGGGGTCGATACGGACGCCGGGGTCGTCCTCGGGCAGCGTGTCGAGGTCCGCGGTGTCCATCAGCAGGCGCTCCAGGCCGCCGGCCTCGGGCAGCTCGGGGACCTGGCCGGTCGTCACCAGCAGCGCGGGCCGGGTGTCCTTGAGCAGGTAGGCGATCCGGGCGGCCGGGTATCCGGGGTCCACCGGTACGTAGGCGGCGCCGGCCTTGAGGACGGCGAGTACCGCCACGACCAGGTCCGCCGAGCGCGGCAGGGCCAGCGCCACCAGCTGCTCGGGGCCCGCGCCCCGGCCGATGAGGGCGTGGGCGAGCCGGTTGGCGCGGGCGTTCAGCTCGCCGTAGGTCAGGGTGGTGGCGCCGTCGGTGAGGGCGGGCGCGGCGGGGTCGGCCCGCACCTGCCGCTCGAACAGCGCGGGCAGCGCGGTGCGCGGCAGGTCGCCGTCCTGGTCGGTGGCGGCGGGCAGCAGGGCCCGCAGTTCGTCGGCGGACACCACGTCGATCCGGGCGATCCGCCGGGAGGGGTCGGCGGCGACGGCGCGCAGCAGCCGCAGCCAGCGGTCGGCGATGTCGCGTACGGTGGCCGCGTCGAACAGGTCGGTGCTGTACTCCACGACGCCCGACAGCCCGTCCTCGCCGGGCTGTTCGGCCAGGACGAAGGTGAGGTCGCACTTGGCCGTGCCGGTGGGCACCAGGTCGCAGCTCACGCTCAGCCGCGGCAGTTCGAAGCCGGCCGACGGCGCGTTCTGCAAGGTCAGCAGGGTCTGGAAGAGCGGGTGGTGCGCGAGGGTGCGGGTGGGGTTCAGGGCCTCCACGAGGTGTTCGAACGGCAGGTCCTGGTGCGCGTAGGCGGCCAGGGCGCCGGTGCGCACCCGCTCCAGCAGGTCGGTGAAGGCCGGGTCGCCGGACAGGTCCGTGCGCAGCACCAGGGTGTTGACGAAGAAGCCGACCAGGTCGTCCAGGGCCTCGTCGGTGCGTCCGGCGACGGGGGTGCCGATCGGGACGTCGGTGCCGGCCCCGAGTTTGCCGAGCAGGGCGGCCAGGCCGGCCTGGAGCACCATGAAGAGGCTGGCGCCGCCGTCGCGGGCGAGGGCGCGCAGGTCGCGGTGGAGGTCGGCGTCGATCCGCAGCGGCAGTTGGGCGCCCTGGTAGGTCGTCGCCGCGGGGCGGGGCCGGTCGAAGGGCAGCTCGACCTGCTCGGGCAGGTCCGCCAACCGGTCGCGCCAGTAGGCAAGTTGGCTGCCGATCAGGCTGCCGGGATCGGTTCCGTCGCCCAGCAGGTCCTGCTGCCACAGGGCGTAGTCGGCGTACTGGACGGGCAGCGGCGCCCAGCTCGGCCGCTCCCCCGCGCTGCGGGCGGCGTAGGCGGTGGCCAGGTCGCGGGCGAGCGGCCCCGTGGACCAGCCGTCGGCGGCGATGTGGTGCACCACCAGCAGCAGGACGTGCTCCTGCGGGCCGAGCCGGAAGAGTCCGGCCCGCAGCGGCGGCTCCTCGGCGAGGTCGAAGCCGCGGCGGGCGGCCCGCGCGAGCCGGTCCGGCAGGTCGCGCGCGTCGACGTCGGTCAACGGCAGCGGGGGCCGGGCCGCGCCGGGGTCCAGCACGTGCTGGCAAGGGGTGCCGTCGGCCACGGGGAAGACGGTGCGCAGGCTCTCGTGCCGCTCGACGACGTCCGCGAGGGCGGCTTCCAGGGCCCGGCGGTCCAGTTCCCCGGACAGCCGCAGCGCCAGCGGGATGTTGTAGGTGGCGCTCGGGCCCTCCATGCGGTGCAGGAACCACAGCCGGCGCTGCGCGAAGGACAGCGGGACCGCCGCGGGCCGCTCGCGCCGGGCCGGCGCCGGGCGCGCCCGACCGGCGGCGCCGACCGCGGCCGCCAGTCCCGCCGGGGTCGGCGCGTCGAACAGGTCGCGCAGTCCCAGCTCCACGCCCAGCACGGACCGGGCCCGGGCGACCAGCCGGGTGGCGAGCAGGGAGTGCCCGCCGAGGTCGAAGAAGCTGTCGTCCGGCCCGGCCTCGGCGACGCCGAGCACCTCGGCGAACAGCCCGCACAGCAGGTGCTCGGCCGGGGTGCGCGGTGCGCGGCCCGGTGCGGCGGGCCGCGGCCCGGGGGCCGGGAGGGCGCGGCGGTCGAGCTTGCCGTTGGGGGTCAGCGGCAGGGCGTCCAGCACCTCGAAGACCGACGGCACCATGTACGCCGGCAGCCGCTCGCGCAGGTGGGCCCGCAGGTCCTGGGCGCGGACGCTCCGCCCCGCGGCGGGCACGACGTAGGCGACCAGGCGGGCTTCCTCCTCGGCACGCGCCATGACCACGGCCCGCGCGACCTGCGGGAGTCCGGTGAGCGCGGCCTCGATCTCGCCGGGCTCGATCCGGAAGCCGCGCACCTTGACCTGGTCGTCGCCGCGGCCGAGGAACTCCAGGTTCCCGTCCGCGTCCCACCGCACCAGGTCGCCGGTGCGGTACATCCGGCTGCCGGCCGGACCGTAGGGGTCGGCCACGAACCGCCCCGCCGTCAGCCCGGGCCGCCCCAGGTAGCCGCGCGCCAACCCCGGTCCCGCGATGTACAGCTCCCCTGCGGTGCCCGCCGGCACCGGCCGCAGGCCGCCGTCGAGCACATGCAGCCGGGCGTTGGCGACGGGGCGGCCGATGACCGGCCGCGGGCTCGAACCCACGGGTGCGGTCACCGCGTTGACGGTGCACTCGGAGGGCCCGTAGAGGTTGAGGCAGGCGGTCCCGTCAGCAGCTCGCAGCCGCTCCCACAGCTGTTCCGGTACGGCCTCGCCGCCCGCCGCCACCAGCCGGGGGCGGTGCCGCGGGTCGTCCAGCAGCCCGTGCTCGACGAGGACCCGCAGGTAGGACGGGGTGGCCTCCAGGTAGTCGAGTCCACGGCTCGCGGCGTACTCGGCCAGGGCCTCGGGGTCGGTGAAGGTGGCGTGGTCCAGGACGTGCAGTTCGTGGCCGGTGAAGAGGGCGAGCAACTGGTTCCAGGAGGCGTCGAAGGACACCGAGGTGGTCAGGCCGACGCGCATCCGCGGCCGGTCCGCCGACGGCGGCGCGAACTGCGCCATGCCCGGGTCGGCGAGCAGGTCGAGCAGTCCGCCGTGGGTGGCCACCACGCCCTTGGGCCGCCCCGTCGAACCCGACGTGTAGATCACATACGCCGGATGCGCCGGATCAACGGCCACCGGCTCCACCACCTCCGACCCCGCCACCAGAGCGGCCGTCGCCGGATCATCCAGCACCAGAGACCCGACCCCGCCGAGCTCCGGCAACCCCGCCGCCGTAGCCGTATCCGTCACCACCAGCACCGGCCGCGCATCCCCCACCATCAGCTCGACCCGCGACCGCGGATACCCCGAGTCCACCGGCACATACGCCCCACCCGCCCGCACCACCGCAAGCAACGCCACCACCAACTCCACCGACCGCGGCAACACCACCGCCACCAACCGCTCCGGCCCCACACCCCGCCCCGCCAACACCCCGGCCAACCGGCCCACCCGCGCATCCAACTCCGCATACGTCAGCGCCACACCACCACACACCACCGCCACCGCACCCGGAGCCCGCCGCACCTGCGCCGCGAACAACCCCGCAAGATCCCCGGCCGGACCCTCCACCACAGGCCCGGTGCCCCAACCCGCCACCACCCCGCGCTCCCCCGCCGACAGCAGCTCCACCCGGCCGACCGGCTCGTCCGGGGCGCAGTCCGCGACGGCCTCCAGCAGGGCGAGCAGCCGCTGCTGGTGGGCGGCGAGGTCGTCGTCCCCGTACGCCTGCGGCGCGCCGTGCAGCCGGAGCAGCGGGGGGTTGCCGTCGCGGTAGTCGAAGACCCACACGGCCAGATCGGTGGTCGAGCCGGACACGAAGTGGTGCACGGAGGCGGGGTGCCCGGCGAAGCTCGGCCGGGCGTTGAACGCCATGATGTTGACGATCAGCGGGAACGCCGTGCCGATGCCGCCGGGCGCGCCGAGGTCGCGCAGCAGGTCCTCGCTGCGGTAGCGCTCGTGTGCGACGGCCGACTCGACCTCGCGTGCCGCCTGGGCGACGAGTTCGCCCCAGGGCATGTCCGGGCGGACCGTCAGCCGCAGGGGCACCACGTTGGACATCGTGCCGGGTACGGACATCAGCTCGCGGCCGGTGCCCCGGCGGGCGGTGACGGGCAGGGCGAGCACCACGTCCTGGGCGCCGCTGAGCCGGTGGGCGTAGAGCGCGGTCGCGGCGACCACCAGCCGGGACCAGCGGACGCCGGCCCGTTCCGCGGCCGCCCGCAGCGCCTCGGCGCGGCGCAGTTCCCGCTCGCCGGCCACCCGCAGGGCCAGGTGCGGGTCGGTGGCACCGCGGTCGGTGAGGCGGGTGGGGGCGGGCAGGTCGGCGAAGCGGCCGGTCCAGTAGGCGCGGTCGGAGGTGAAGTCCGCGGACGAGCGGTAGGCGGTGTCGCTGTCGACGAGGTCGCGCAGCGGGCCGAACGGGCAGGGCGGCACGGCGCCGCCCTCGGCGAGCGCCGAGTACACCTCGCCGACCCGCGCCCGGACCATGGAGCTGCTGATCGCGTCCAGCACCAGGTGGTGGTAGTTGAGGTACCAGAGGAACTCCGTGGGCGACAGCCGGATCAGCGCGTGGCCGAAGAGCGGGTCGCGGGCGGGGTCCAGCGGGCGGGCCAGGTCCTGTTCCATCCATGCCGTGGCCGCGGCCCGGGGAACCGGTTCAGCGGCGAGGTCGAGGTGCACCGGTGCCCAGTCCCAGCTGTCGCGGAGGACCTGGCGCGGGCCGTCGCCGTCGTCGGTGAAGGTCACGTGCAGGGCGTCGACCTCGTCGACCACCCGGCGCAGCGCGGTGTCGAACAGCTCCGGGTCGACCGGACCGTGGATCTCCAGGCACTCCCCGACGCGGTAGCCCGGGATCGGGGTGCGGGAGCTCTGCTCGGCGAGCCAGATCTCCCGCTGCGCCGCGGTCAGGGGAAGGGTTTCTCGTTCGCGACGGGACATGGGGGTACCTCCGAAAGAAGTGGGCGGGGCGGGCGCGCGGGACGTGCCGGGCCGCGCCGGTCGCGGTGGCGTCACGCGACGGGCGGCGGGGCGGGGCGTCCGCGGTCAGGCGGCGAGTTGGCCGGCCTGGATCTGCCAGAGGGATGCGTAGTGCCCGTGCCGGGCGAGGAGTTCGTCGTGGGTGCCCTGTTCGGCGACGACGCCGCCCTTGTCCATGACGTAGATCCGGTCGGCGTGGCGGACCGTGGACAGGCGGTGGGCGATGACGATCATCGTGCGGCCGGCCGCGAAGCTGCGCAGCGCGCGCTGGATGGCGGCCTCGGTCTCGTTGTCGACGGCGGAGGTGGCCTCGTCGAGGATGACGACCGGGGAGTCCTTCAGGATGGTGCGGGCCAGCGCGATGCGCTGCCGCTGGCCGCCGGAGAGCGCGGCGCCGCGTTCGCCGATCAGCGTGTCGTAGCCGTCCGGCAGGGCTGCGATGAAGGGGTCCGCCTCGGCCATGGCGGCGGCCTTGCGCACGGCCTCGTCCGGGGCGTCGAAGCTGCCGTAGCGGATGTTGTCGGCGATGGTGCCGTCGAAGAGGAAGGGGTCCTGGGAGACGAAGCCGATGGCGTGGCGCAGGCGGTGGCGTCCGAGGTCGCGGATGTCCTGGCCGTCGAGCAGGACCCGGCCGGAGTGCGCGTCCTGGAAGCGCATCAGCAGTTTGGCGATCGTGGTCTTGCCGGAGCCGGTGGCGCCGACCAGGGCGGTCACCCGGCCGGCCGGGACGGTCAGCGAGAGCTGGTCCAGGGCCGCCGGCCGGCCGGGGTAGGCGAAGGTGACCGCCTCGAGGGCGATCTCGCCGCGCACCTCGGCGGGGCCGGCCGCCGCCTCGCCGCTGTCGGTCTCGACGGGCAGGGCGCGCAGCCGCTGGACCCGGTCGTAGGAGGCGAGGGTGCGCTGGTACTGGTCGGCGATGCCGCCGAGCCGGCTCATCCGCATCAGCAGCATCTGGGGCAGTCCGATGAGCGGGCTGAACACCTCGAAGCGCAGCGTGCCGTTGAGCACCGAGCGGCCGCCGACCAGCAGGGTGCCGGCCATCGACGCGGTGGTGCAGGCGCGGACGGTCTCGGCGTGGCGGATCGTGCCGCGGTCGCTGAGCCGGCTGCTCTCCAGGGCCGCCTCGCTCAACTCGTCGACGTGTGCGGCCTCGTGGTCCTCGGTGCAGAAGCTCTTGACGGTCGCGCCGGCCTCCAGCGAGTTGATCACCTGGCTGCCGAGCCGGGCCCGGCGCTCGCCGGTGACGGCGTATCCGGCGGCGGCCTTCTCCTGGTGGCGCAGCGACAGCCAGGCGACGACCGGGATCGGCAGGAAGGCGATCCAGGCGATCTGCGGGGCCAGCAGGAGGAACGCGGGCACCAAAAGGGCGAGGCTGGTGCCGAGTTGCAGGACGTCGTTCGCGGGGCCGGCGAAGAACGCCCCGAGCTGGCCGACGTCATTGGTGAGGGTGCCGGCGACCCGGCTGGTCCGCTCGCCCTCCAGGTGGCTGAGTTCGAGGTGCTGGACGTGCCGGTAGGTGCGGCTGCGCCAGTCGTGCTCGATGTCCTGGCCGAGGCGGCGCCACTGGAGGTTCGAGGCGTAGGAGAGGGTCGCGACCGCGGCGCAGGCGGCTGCCACCAGCCCGGCCAGGCCCCAGAGTTGGGCGGAGGCCGTGGTCAGACCGAGGCGGGCCAGCGGGGCCGCCTCGCCCTTGATGAGGACCAGGCCGGTCCAGCCGAGGAAGGTGCCGAGCGCGGTCTCGGCGGCCTGGCAGGCGACCGACAGGGCGGCGGCGCGGTAGAGGCGGCGCCGGTGCGGTCCGACGATCTCCAGCAGCGGGTGGCGCTCGCCGTCCGGCCCGGCCGCATTCCGGGCGGCGTCGAGCGTCCGGCGCCAGTCGTTGCGCAGCACCACGGCGGTCGCGGCGACCACGCCGCCCGCCGCGACCAGGTGCCGGCTCAGCGCCGATCCCCTGACCAGCGCGATCCCGGCGGCGACGGTGGCGCCGACGGCGAGCGCGGGGCCCGCGGCCGGGCCGCGGTGCGCGGGCGGGGCCGCGTCGGCGGCGGGGCCGGCCGGTGCCGGGCCGCCCGCCGGGTCTCCGGCCGGTGTTCCAGCCGCTCCGCCGGCCGGTCCGCCGGCGTCGATCGGCTGCTCCGCGATCAGGGCGACGGCTTCGCGCACGGTCCGCCCGATGTCCGCGGCGCGCATCCGCGGGTCGTGCCGGACGAGCACCCCGCCGGTGACCGGGTTGGCCTGCGCCTCGGTGATCCCGGGCACGCGGCGCAGCGCGGCGGCGAGAATCCGGGCCGTGCGGGGCCGGCCGCGCACCGGCCCGACGTCCCAGCGCTGGCGGCCCGGGGTGACCGAGCGCGGGCGCGCGGCCCGGTCCGCGGATCGGGTTCCGGCTGCGGCGCCCAGTAACGATGGCATTTCTACGATCACCTGTTTGCGGGGGTCGCGGCGGACCGTCGCGCACGCGACGGAATACGGCGACGAAGTGGAAAGTGCTGGACGGCGGGTCTCAGCAGCCGAGGGCCTTGCGAACGGCCGCCGCCCGGGGGCGTTCCACCGAATGCGATCGGCAGGTGCGCGCCCGGCGGCGGCCGCAGGTCCTGACGGTTCGTCAGTGCGCCTTTCCGGCGGTGGCGCGGGGCTTCGGGGTCTTCGCGGCGCTTTCGGCGTGGCCGACGGCCTCGTCCATGGGGGCGCGCGCGGCGACGGTCCGGGCGTCGCCGGAGCGCGCTCCGGCGTCGGCGCCGGTGATCTGGGCGGCCACCACGTCGGCGGTCACCTCGGCCGCGAGGTCGTTGAGGTTCTCCCCGACCTCGTAGGCCGCCTTCTTCACCTCCATCGCGATGCCGACGGACGTCCGGACGACTCCGCTGACCACGGGCCTGAGCAGGCGCTTGGCGAGCGGTGCGACGATGAGACCTACCAGGAAGGGCGGTACGACGGGCGGCATGATGCTCCATCCTCTCCACGTATACGTATGACAGGGAACCCGGGTACGGCGAACACCGATAAGCGGCGCACGGCCGGGCGGAAGGAAGCATTCCAGCTCGGTATCCGGGATTCACCGAAAACGTCGGATTCCCGGGCACCGGAACGCGCTGTCCGATTCCGTGATCACCGTAGTGGAGCTGTGCGCGCTTGGGCCAAACGGCTACCTCCGAGTTCACTCATGCGAGTGTTCATTCCCTTCCCGCGTGACCTGAACCTCGGCGTACCGAAACGCCAAAGAAAGCGATGAACGGTTCATATGATCTCCATATGAACCGTTGGCGAGGGTGAAATCGATCGCGCCCCGCTCAGGAATGGCACAGCACCGCCCGCCGCCCCTCGTAAAGGTGAATCGCCGCCACCCGCCCGGGCCGCCCCGAACGCCCCCCGGCCTGCTGCCACATGGCCTGCCGGACATTCGAACGCCGTTGCCGCGCCCGCCGGTTGCCCCGCCGCAACCGAGCCCCGATGGCACGATGACGCCATGCCCCGACGCACCCCCGCGGTCGTCCTGGCGGCCGCCCTCACCGCCGCGTCCATATCGCTGGGCGGCTGCGGCCGCGGCCCCGCCTCCTCGACGACCACCCCCCTGGTGGAGCACGGCACCGTCCGGATCGCGGAGTCCAGCGAGACACCGAGCTTCGACCCGTACTCCGCCTTCGGCGCCTCCCAGGCCCGCTACGCCTACGACTCGCTCGTCGACACCGCTCCCGACGGCAGCCTGGTGACCGGGCTGGCCGCCTCCTGGCACGCCACGTCCACGACGGCCGCCTTCACCCTGCGCCCGGGCATCACCTGCTCCGACGGCACCGCGCTGACCGCCTCCGCGGTGGCCCGGGCGCTGACCTACGCCGACGACCCGGCGCACCAACTCGCCGGCGCCCGGACCGTACTGCCGAACGTACCGTTCACCGCGCGCGCCGACGACCGCACCGGCACCGTGTCGGCCACCAGCGCGGCCCCCTACCCGTTCCTCGTCCGGACCATCGGCCTGCTGCCGATCGTCTGCCCCGCCGGACTCGACCGGCCCGGGGCGCTCGCCCGCACCACCGAGGGCACCGGCCCCTACGTACTGACCCGCTACACCCCCGGCGGGCCCTACGAGTTCACCGTCCGCGACGGCTACACCTGGGGGCCGGCCGGGGCGCGCACCGACGCCCCCGGCCTGCCCGCGCGCCTCGTCCTGTCGGTGGTGCCCCAGACGTCCACCGCGGCGAACCTGCTGCTGACCGGCGGCATCGAGATCGCGGCCGTGAGCGGGCCGGATCGCGCCCGGCTCACCGGCCGCGGCCTGGCCGCCACCGACGTGGCGACCGTGGTCGGGCTGACCTTCTTCAACCAGCGGCCCGGCCGGGCCCTCGCCGACCCCGCCGTGCGCCGCGCCCTGGTCGCCGCCCTCGACCGCCAGGGGCTCGCCAACGTGGCCGTCGGCGGCACCGGCCGGCCCGCGACCGACTTCGGTGCCGAGGGCGCCGTCTGCCACGCCGACCTCGCCGACGCCAACCTCCCCTCGGGGGACGCCGCCGCGGCGCTGCGGGCAGCCGGCTGGACCCGCACCGGCGGCGGCCCGCTGGCCAAGGACGGCCGCCCGCTGCGGCTGCGCCTGATCACCAGCCCCGACCTCGGCCCCACCCTGCCGTCGGTCGCCGAGCTGATGGCGCGGGAGTGGACGGCCCTGGGCGCGCGGGTCGAGCAGGTCACCGAGAGCCTGCCCGCGCTGGTCAACGCGATGTACGGCACCGCCGACTTCGACGTGGTCGTCGGCAGCACCCCGGGCCTCGCCCTGCCGGTCGGCTACGTCCCCTTCTTCTCCGGCCCCGCCCCCGCGCGGGGCCTCGACTTCGCGGGGGTGGCCGATCCGGCGTACGACGCCCTGGTCGCGCAGGCCCTGAAGGAGGCCGACACGAGCGGCTGCGCGACCTGGCACCGGGCCGCGGCGGCGCTCTTCCGCGCCGCCGACGCGCTGCCGATCGCCGACGGCCGCAGCGGCGTGTACGGCTACCGCACCACCTTCGCCACCTCGTTCGGCGGCCAGCTCGTCCCCACCAGCATCCGCCTCCACCGGTGACCGCCGCCCGTGACCGCCACCCATGACCGGGGACCCGCCATGTCCGTACCCCAGCTGACGCGGCACCCGTGGGCGGTGTTCCTCGGCCGCCGCACGCTGCGGCTGCTGCTGTCCCTGGGGGTCGTGCTCACCGCGTCGTTCGCGATGGTCCGCCTCGTCCCCGGCGATCCGGTCCGCGCCTCGCTCGGCGTCGACGCCGCCCCGGACCTGGTGGCCGCCCGCCGGCACGCCCTCGGGCTCGACGCGCCTTTCTGGTCCCAGTACGGGACTTACGTCCACGGCCTGCTGCACGGCGACCTCGGCACCTCGCTGGTCACCGGCACACCGGTCGCGGAACTGGTGGAGACCCGGCTGCCGGCCACCCTGGAGATCGCCGGCCTCGCCTTCGCGGCCACCCTCGCCGTCGCGCTGCCCGGCGGGCTGCTGGCCGCCGTCCGCACCCGCGACGGGCGCCGGCCGCGGACCGAGCTGGCGTTCACCGCGGTCACCGCCGCCCTGGCCGGCGTGCCGGACTTCGTCCTGGCCGCCGGGCTGACCGCGCTGCTGGCCGTCGGGCTGCGGCTGCTGCCCGTGGCCGGGGCGGCGGGCGCGGAGTCCTTCGTGCTGCCCGTCCTCGCACTCTCGCTCGCCCCCACCGCCGTGCTGCTGCGCATCGTCCGGGTGGAGGCGCTGAGGGTCCTCGACGAGGACTACCTGCGCACCGCCCGCAGCAAACGCCTCTCCCCCGCCCGCTGCTACCTGCGGCACGCGGCGCCGAACACGGCCACCGCCGCCCTCACCGTCGCCGGCAGCCTGCTGCCCGCGCTGATCGCCGGCACCGTGCTGGTCGAGAAGGTCTTCGACTGGCCCGGCATCGGCTCCGCGCTGGCCCAGTCGGTGCTGGCGAAGGACTACCCGGTGATCCAGGCGATGGTGCTGGTGCTCGGCTCCACCCTGCTGCTCACCGGCCTGCTGGTCGATGTGCTGCTCGCCGCCGTCGACCCCCGCTCGGCGATCCGGGAGATGTGACCATGCGCCCTCCCGCCGTCCTGCGGCGCTCGCCCCTGGCCTGGAGTGCCGCGGCCATGACCGCCTCGCTCGCGGTGCTCGCCCTGATCGGCCCGCCGGTGTGGGGCGCGGCAGCGGACCGGGTGGACCCCTCGGCCGTACTCCAAGGGCCCTCCGCGCACCACCCGTTCGGCACCGACGGCCTCGGCCGGGACCTGCTCGCCCGCGTCCTGACCGCCGCCCGGCCCTCCCTGCTGCTCGCGCTGGCGGCGGTCCTGCTCGGCGCGGGCGCGGGGGTCCTCCTCGGGGCGGGCAGCGCCGTGCTCGGGCGGCGCGGCCGCCGGCTGACCGCCGGGCTGGTCACCCTGCTGCTCGCCTTCCCGGCGCTGCTCGTCGCGATGTTCCTCGCGGTGGTCCTCGGCGCGGGCAGCACCGGGGCGGTGCTGGCCCTCGCGGCCGCGGGCGCCCCCGGGTTCGCCCGGCTCGCCCAGACCCTCGCCGCCGCCGTTTCGGGCACCGACCACCTGGCCGCGGCCCGGGTGCTCGGGCTGCGCCGCGGGCGGCTGCTGTGCCGGCACGTCCTGCCGCACATCGCCGAGCCGCTGCTGCTGAGCGCCACCACGGCCGCGGGCACCAGCCTGGTGGCGCTGTCCGGACTGAGCTTCCTGGGCCTGGGCGTCCAACCACCCGGCTACGACTGGGGACTCCTGCTCAGCCAGGGCCTCGACCGGATCTACGCCGACCCGCTGCCCGCGCTGGCCCCGGGCCTGGCCGTGCTCTACGCGGCCCTGGCCTTCCAGCTGCTCGGCGAGGTCCTGGCCGGCAGCGCCGCCCGGCGCGGCCCGGCCCCGCGCGTCCCCGCGCCGCCGCCCGCCCCGAGCGGCCCCGCGCAGGACGGGCTGGTCCTCCAGGTCGAGGACCTCAGCGTCGAACTGCCCACCCCGCACGGCCCGATCCGGCCGGTGCGGGGGGTGAGCCTCACGGTGCGGCCGGGCGAGGCCGTCGGGCTCGTCGGCGAGTCGGGCGCGGGCAAGTCGCTCACCGCGCTCGCCGTCGCCGACCTGCTCCCGTACGGCGCCCGGGTGTCGCGCCGCACCCTGCGCCTGCGCGGCGCGGACCTGGCCGCCATGGCCCCCAAGGAGCGGGACCGGCACCTCGCGACGGGCCTGGCGATGGTCTTCCAGAACCCGGCCTCGGCGCTCAACCCGGCCCTGCGGATCGGCACCCAGCTCACCGAGGCCGTCCGGGCGCACCGCGGCGCGAGCCGGGCGCAGGCCGCCGCGCAGGCCGCGGAGGCGCTGCGCCGGGTCGCGCTGCCCCCGGCGCTGATGCGTTCCCGCCCGCACCAACTCTCCGGCGGCCAGCGGCAGCGCGTGATGATCGCCGCCGCGCTGATGACGCGGCCGGGGCTGATCATCGCCGACGAGCCGACCACCGCGCTGGACGTCACCGTGCAGCGGCAGATCATCGGGCTGCTCACCGGCATCCGGCGGGAGACGTCGACCGCGGTGCTGTTCGTCAGCCACGACATCGCGCTGGTGGGCGGGGCTTGCGACCGGGTGCTGGTGATGTACGCGGGCGCCGTCGTGGAGGAGTTGCCGGCCGGCCGCCTCGCCGACGGCACCCGCCACCCGTACACCCGGGCCCTGGTCGGCTCGGTGCCGGACCTCGCCGCCGACCGCGGCCGGCCGCTGCCGGTGATCGAGGGCGCGCCGCCCGACCCGCTGGCGCCGGCGCCCGGCTGCCCGTTCGAGCCGCGCTGCCCGCGCCGCCGGGCCCGCTGCGCCGAGCAGGAGCCCCCGCTGGCGGACGTCGATGCCGGCCACCGGGTGGCCTGCTGGCATCCGGTGCCGGTGGCGGCGATCCCCGGGCAGGTGACCGCCTCATGACGGCCCTTCAGGTGATCGGCCTCACCGTGCGCCACCCCGGCCCGGGCGTGCGCCCCGCCGCCGTCGACGGTGTCTCGCTGGAGATCCCGTCCGGCACCACCCTCGGCCTGGTGGGCGAGTCCGGCTGCGGCAAGTCCAGCCTGGCCCGCGCGATCGTCGGCCTGCTGCCCGTGCACGGCGGCCGGGTACTGGTCGACGGCCGGGAGGTACGCACCCGTACCGTGCGCGACCGGCGCCGGCTCGGCCGGCTGGTCCAGATCGTCCTCCAGGACCCGGACACCGCGCTCGACCCGCGGATGACGGTGCGTCAGACACTGGCCGAGGCCGCCACCGTCCACGGGCGGCTGGACCGGGACGCCCGCGCCGAGCGCGTCGCCGGACTGCTGGGCCTGGTCGGCCTGGACCACCACCTCGCCGGCCGCCTGCCGCGGCAGCTGTCGGGCGGGCAGCGCCAGCGCGTCGCCCTCGCCCGGGCGCTGGCCGCCGGGCCCGGGCTGCTGATCGCCGACGAGATCACCTCGGCGCTCGACGTGTCGGTGCAGGCGGCCGTCCTGAACACCGTCCGCGAACTCCAGCGGCGGCTGGGCCTGTCGGTGCTGTTCATCGGCCACAACCTGCCGGCGGTCTGCCATGTCTCCGACGCCGTGGCGGTGATGCGCGACGGCCGGATCGTGGAGAGCGCCCCCACCGGAACGATCCTGCGCGCACCGCGGCACCCCTACACCCGGGAGCTGCTCGCCGCCGTGCCGTCCCTGCGGACGCCCCCGCCCGGGCAGCCGTCGCCGGCGCCGGGGGCCGTCCCCCGCTCCGGGACCGGGAGCGGCTGATCCGCCGTCCCCTGCCCGCGGACGCGCCCCGCCCCCGGGCCGCAGCCGCGCCCCGCCCGCCCGCACCCGCCACGAACCGCTGTCGAAAGGAACGGACCATGGGAGCCCTTCGAGAGGTGCCGCCCGCACCCGGACGGAGGCCGGTATGACCGTCGCCCCGGACCTGACCCCCTGCCACCAGACCGGCGCCGGCCTGTCCGTGCCCTTCGCCGTCGCGGGGACCGGGATGCACCTGCCGCCGGCGGTCGTCACCAACCACGACCTCGCCCGCACCCTGGACACCAGCGACGCGTGGATCACCAGCCGCACCGGCATCCGCGAACGCCGCCGCCTGGACCCGCGGCTGGCGACCTCCGACATGTGTGTCGCCGCCGCCCGCCCGGCCCTGGAGGCCGCCGGCACCTCGCCCGCCCGGCTGGACGCGGTCGTCGTCGCCACCTACACCTGGGACCAGCCGCTGGTGTCCACCGCGCTGATCGTCAAGGACGCCCTCGGCGCGGAGCGCGCCCTGGCCCTGGACGTCACCCACGCCGCCTGCGCCTCCGGCATCCAGGCCATGCTGATCGCCGCCCACCTGCTCCAGAACCCGTCCATCACCACGGTGCTCCTCATCGCGGCCGACTGCGCCTCCCGGATCACCGACCCCGCCGACCGCACCACCGGCGTCTTCTTCGGCGACGCCGCCGCGGCCGTCGTCCTCACCCGCGCCGGCACCCCCGGCGCGGGCCTGCTCTCCTACAGCCTCGGCTCGCAGCTGTCCTACGCCGTCGAGATCCCCGCGGGCGGCTCCCGCCGGCCCGCCGGGAGCGCCACCGTCGCCGCGGGAGGCCACCACCTGTCCATGGACGGCCGCGCCGTCTGGAACACCGCGACCACCCGCCTGCCCGAGAGCATCACCCGGGCCGTCGAGCGCGCCGGCCTGCCGCTCGGCGCCGTCCGCCACTTCTTCCTGCACCAGGCCAATCTGAACATCATCACCGAGACCATGGCGGCGCTGGAGGTTCCCCCGGAGCGCGCCCCCGTCACCGTGGACCGGCTGGGCAACACCGGATCGGCCGGGCTGTTCACCGCGCTGCACACCACCGCCGCCGCCGGCGCGCTGCGCCCGGGCGACACCTATGTGCTGGCCGGGATCGGCGCGGGCTTCCAGTGGGGAAGCCTCTGCATGCGGCACGCATGACATCGCGTCAGCCCGCCGCCGCGTTCCTGCCCGGACGGGTGAACTCCCCTCCGAACCCGGGCGGGCCGGCCGCCGCCCGCAGCAGCATGGGCGGCATGACGACCACGCGCTCCCGGGCCGAACGGGCCGCCCAGGCCCGGACCGCCGCACCACGACTCGCCGCCGAGGGCATCGACGGGGTGGTGTTCGGCTGGGTCGACAACGCCGGGCTCACCCGGGTCAAGTCCGTCCCGCTCGCCCAGCTCGAACACGCCGCCGAGTACGGTGTCGGCGCCGCGCCCTGCTTCGACTACTGTCTGGTCGACGACTCCTTCACCACCACGCCGTCGAGCAGCGGCGCGACCGGCGACCTGCGGCTCGTCCCCGACCTCGACCGGCTCACCCCGCTCGCCGCCCAGCCCGGCTGGGCGTGGGCCCCGGCCGACCGCTACACCCAGGCCGGCGCCCCGCACCCCGGCTGCCAGCGCGGCTTCGCCCGCCGGGCCGCCGAGGCCGTCGAGGGGCGCAGGATGTCGGTCAAGGCCGGGATCGAGGTCGAGTGGGTGGTGGCCGACGCCGCCGGAACCCCCGCGGCGCCCGGGCCCGGATACGGCATGACCCGCTTCGTCGAGCACTCCGACTACCTGCGGGAGGTGCTGACCGCCCTCACCCGCCAGGGCCTGGACGTGCTCCAGCTCCACCCGGAGTACGCCGCCGGGCAGTTCGAGGTCTCGCTGGCCGCCGAGGGGCCGGTCGAGGCGGCCGACACCGCGATGCTGGTGCGCCACACCATCCGGGCCGTCTCCGCCCGGCACGGCCTGCGGGTGTCCTACGCGCCGGTCTTCTCCGACGGCGTGCTCGGCAACGGCGGGCATGTGCACCTCAGCCTCTGGCGGCGGGACCGCAACCTCGCACACGGCGGGCCCGGCCGCCACGGGCTGCACCCGGAGGGCGAGCACTTCCTCGCCGGCGTGCTGGCCGAACTGCCGGCCCTGCTCGCCCTCGGCGCGCCCAGCGCCGCGTCCTACCTGCGCCTGGTGCCCTCCCGCTTCGCCGGGGCCTACCGCTGCTGGGGCCTGGAGAACCGCGAGGCGGCGCTGCGCCTGATCACCGGCTCCACCGCCGGGCAGGCCAACGCCGAGTTCAAGTGCTTCGACGCCGCCGCCAACCCCTACCTGGTGCTCGGCGGTGTGCTGTCCGCGGGCCTGGCCGGGCTCGACGCCGGGCTGCCGCTGCCGCCCGAGGTCCGCGGCGACCCGGCCGCCCTCGGCACCGCCGACCGCCTCCCGACGTCCCTGTCCGAGGCGGCCGACGCCTACGAGAAGTCCGCGCTGCTGCGCACCGCCCTCGGCGGCGACCTGTACGAGGCGGTGCTCGCCGTACGCCGGGCGGAGGCGGAGCTGTTCGCCACCCGCACGGACGAGGACGTCATCGAGGCCACCCGCTGGCGCTACTGACCGGCGGCCGGTTCCCCGGCCGCGTCCAGCGGCTGCGCCATGTAGACCGCGTCGGCGCCGTAGCCCGCGGGCAGTTCGGCCTCGGGGCGGGCGCGGTAGCCCAGCCTGCGCCACAGGCCCTGCGAGCCGTGCACGGCGACCAGGGAGAGGGTGCGGTGGCCGCCGGCCCGCCCGGCCCGCGCCAGCTGCCGCTGCATCCGGCGGGCCAGGCCCCGGCCGCGTGACCGCTCGGCGATCACCAGGTCGTGCAGGTGCAGGTTGCCGGGTGCGGCCCGGCCCTCCTCGGCGCGGCTCAGGTCCGGGCAGCGCAGGAGCGGGTAGGGCAGCGCCAGCAGGTAGCCGCCGAAGCCGCCCGCGTGCTCCAGCACGAAGCAGGTCGCCGGCGAGGCGCGCTGCCGGGAGCGCAGGATCTCCTCGCCCTCGGACATCCCGCTCGCCGCGTAGGCGCGCTCCTCCAGCGCGACCACCTCGGCCCAGTCCGCCTCCCGGAGCAGCCGGACCCGGGTGCCGGTCACCCGCGCCCACCGCCTGGGCCCGGACCGCCGACGCAGGTGTAGGGCAGCGGCGCGAAACCGTTGAACCCCCGCGTGGTGTACGCCGCGGCGTACGCGCCGCAGGAGTGGACCCACACCGGCTCGCCGGAGGCGACCGCGCGCGGGACCCGCACCAGGCCGCCGTCCTGGGCGTACGCGTCGTCGCTGTCGCAGGTCGGCCCGGCCACCACGGCGTCGACGAACGGCCCGCCGGGGTGGGTCGGGAACTCCAGCCGGTACCGCAACTGGTCCATCTCGTACAGGCCGTTGAACTTCCCGCAGCTGAGGTAGAGCCAGTCCTGACGGGTGCCGTCGAGCCGGTGGCGGGAGGTGAGCCGGGCGACGTGGGCGCGGATCGCCCCGTGGTCGGCGACCAGGTGGCGGCCGGGCTCCAGCAGGAAGTCCAGCGGTGCCGGGCTCAGGGTGCGCAAGTGCTCCATGCCCTCGCGGATCACCGTGAACATCGCGTCCAGCGGCGGTTCCAGCGGCCGGCCGCGCCGGTCGAGGACGCCGAGCGCGGGCAGCCCGCCGCCGAGGTTGATCCGGTCCGGGACGATGCCGCGCCGGGTGAGCGCCGCCAGCACGGCGGCCAGCGTCTCGAACGCCCCGGCATACGCCTCGGCCGTCATCTGCTGCGAGCCGACGTGCACCGACAGGCCGGAGGGCACCAGCCCGGCGGCCCGGGCGGCGCCGAGCACCCGCACGGCGTCCTCGGGCGAGCAGCCGAACTTGTGGCTCAGGCCCCACAGCGCGCCCGCGCCTGTGGTCGCGATCCGGCAGAACACCCGCGCGCCCGGGGCGTGTGCGGCGATCGCGGCGACGTCCTCCAGGCTGTCGGTCGCGAAGTCGCGCACGCCGAGCCGGTGGGCCTCGGCGATGTCGCGGTCCGACTTGATCGTGTTGCCGTAGTGGACCAGCCCGGGCGGCACCCCGGTGCGCAGGGCCTGCGCGATCTCCCGCGGGCCGGCCGCGTCGAAGCCGCAGCCGAGCCGGGCGAGGTGGCCGAGCACCTCGTCCACCGGGCACGCCTTCATCGCGAACCGGACGGCGGCGCCGGGCAGTTCGGCCCGTAAGGACGCGTACTGGCGGCCGATGCCGTCCAGGTCGTAGATGAGGGCGTCCTCCGTGGCCGCGGCGAGCGCGGCGCGCAGTGCGGGGCGGCCCGGGCGGCCGCGGGGATCGTACGGCCGCGGCAGCACCACCCCGCCCGCGCGGTGGCCGCTGCTGCCGCGGCCGGCCGTCCGCCGCGGTTCGTCGATCCGACGCGTGTCGGCGGCCTGAGGTGTCACGGGTGTGCTCCCAACGCGGCTGGACGGTCGATGCCGGACCTCACCGGCATCCACCCGCAGAACGAACAACCCGGCCGCCGGTTATGACATATGCCCCTGATTCACCCCCGTGTTCACCCCCGGATGCACCCCCGCCGCACCGCGTCCGCCACCGGCCGGCGGCGCGTCAGGGCGCGGGCGGGGCGACGGGCGGGGTCAGCAGGAGCAGGCGGTCGCGGGTGGCCTTGGGGAGTCCGGCCACGACGCAGGAGTAGGAGTGCGCGACGAGGTCGTCGAGTTCGTCCGGGGGGATGGTGCCGTCGAGCGCGACGGTGTTCCAGTGCTTCTTGTTGAGGTGGTAGCCGGGGGTGACGGCCGGGTAGCGGTCCCGCAGGTGCAGGGAGAGGGCGGGGTCGCACTTGAGGGAGACCGAGGGCGGGTCGGTGTCGGGGCTGAGGATGGCGAAGATCCGCCCGGCGACCTTGTAGACGTCGACGCCCGGGCCGAACGGGTTCTCCTCGGCGGTCTCCGGCAGGTCGAGGGCGAGTTCGGCCACCTGTTCCGGTGTGACCTTCGGATACGGCGCGGAGTCCGGCCGCCGCTCGCCCTCGTCGGCGCCGCCGTCGCCGCCACCGCGTGCCCTGCTCGCCATCGGTCCGTCCTCCCGGAGGTGCCGCACTCACGAATCCCGCCGGTCCGCGGGCGTGCCCACGCTACCGCCGGGCACCGACACCCACCGGGGTCACGCCTGGGCGGTGCCGCGCCGGACCTCCAGGTCGGTGCACTGCCAGCTCATCTCGCGGACGTGCGGTCCGGGGGCCGGGTGGCCGTAAGCCCCGGCGGAGACGCTGATGCACACCACCAGCCAGGCGCGCCAGCCGGTGCCGACGCCGCGCCCGTCGTCGTAGACGGTCCGGCCGTCGACCTGCCAGCGGACGCTGTCGGCGCCGAGCAGGACGTCCAGCCGGAAGGGGCGGCCGGGGGTGACGAGGCCGTCGACGGTGTCGCCCGCGCCGCCGACGTGGTTGCTCAGTTCGAGCAGGTGCGGGTGGGTGGCGTGGTACTCGAAGAGGTCGACCTCGCCGTGGCCGGGCTGCGGGTGGCCGCCGGGGGTGTCGCGGCCCCATGTCCACAGCGCGGGCCAGGCGCCCTGGGTGTCGTCGACCACGCAGGTCGCCGACACTTCGTCGCCGGGCCGCAGCTCGAAGCCGCCGGGCGCGTACTCGGTGGAGACCAGGTCGGTGTGCCACCGCCCGCCGCCGGCCGCGCGGGCGGTGAAGACGCCCGCGGCGGTGGGGCCGTAGGAGGGGCCGATCTGGTCGAGTTTGTTGTCGCCGGGGTTGCGGCCGTCGGGCGGATAGGCGGAGGAGCGGCCCACGGCCCAGGCCGTGCGGTCGGTGAAGGGGGCGGCGAAGACGACGGGCGCGGGGCGCGCCGCGGACGGCGGGACGGTCATGGGTGCTCTCCCCGGACGGCGGCCGGTGCTCCCGGCCGGCTACTCCCGAACAACTACTCCCGGTCAACTACTCCCAGTCAACGCCGGTCACGTCCGGTCCGGAAAGCGGCGCGCTGAAGCGCCCCGGGAGCGCGCCCGGCGGGCAGCGCGCCCCACGCGGTCCGGCCGAAGCCGCCGAGGTGAGCGTACGATCGTGACAAAAGCTCACTAAACGTATGATCACGGTCGGCGGGCGGCGCGCGCCCGGCACGAGCAGGCAGGGACGACGGAAAGGGCGCGGATGGGCGGCGGCGCACGCGGCAATCCGGCTCGGCGCGGGGAGGACGACGCCGAGCTGCGGCAGATCGACGCGCTCAACCGGCTGCACACCGACCCGTCGGCCCGCGAGGAACTGGCGCCCGATCCGCCGGACGCGGCGGAGGACGGCAGGCCCGCGGCGGACCCCGGGGAGGCGCCGGACCCGCCCGGCGCCGACCCGGAGGAGACCGCGGAGCCGCCGGAGGCAGCCGCGGAGGCGGCGGAGGCACAGGCCCCCTCGGGCGAGGCCCCCGCCGCCGCCGCGGACGGCGCCGCCGCCAGCCCCCGGCACCGCGACGCCCTCCTGGTGGACACCGGCCACACCGTCGCCGACGCGCAGTCCCTGGACGAGGCGCTCAGGGCCCTCAACGCGCTGCGCACCCCGGACTTCCCGCTCGACGGCCAGGCCGTCTTCGGCATCAACGGCGGCTTCCTCAGCAAGCTCGCCACGAACGGCTTCCGCGCCGCCGGCCCCGAGCGGATCTTCCGGATGCCGCTGTCGACCGGCTACCCGGCCACCGAGGTGGTCCGCACCGGCCGCCCGGTCTTCCTGGCCACCGCCGAGGAGTACCGCAGCCGCTTCCCGGTGACCTATCCGCTCACCGCGCACAAGGGGCGCCGGTCGTGGGCGTTCCTGCCGCTGACGGCCGGCGGGCGGCTGAACGGGGTGTGGCTGGCGGCGTTCCGCACGCCGGTGGCCTTCACCGAGGACGAGCGGACCCTGCTGACGGTGACGGCCCGGCTGGTGGCGCAGGCGCTGGAGCGCACCCGGGTCGGGGAGGCGGAGATCGCGCTGTCCCGCGGGCTGCGCAGCAGCATGGGCCGGGCCGGGGCGGCGATCAAGGGGCTGAGCGTGGCGACGCGCTACGTGCCGACCGGCGGCGGCCTGATGGTGGGCGGCGACTGGTTCGACAGCATCGACCTGCCCAGCGGCCGGCTCGCCCTGGTCATCGGCGACGTACAGGGCCACGACGTGCACGCGGCGAGCCTGATGACGCAGCTGCGCACCGCCGTGCACGCCTACGCCTCCGAGGGGCACGGCCCGGACGCGGTGCTCGCGCGGGCCTCGCGCTTCCTCACCGAGCTGGACGAGGACCGCTTCGCGACCTGCGTCTACATCGAGGCCGACCCGGAGACCGGGCTGCTCCAGCTCGCCCGCGCCGGGCATCCGCACCCGGTGATGCGGCTGCCGGACGGCACCTGCATGATCAAGCACGTCCCCGGCGGGCTGCCGCTGGGGCTGATGCCGGGCGGCGAGGACTACCCGGTGACGCTGATGCAGCTGCACGAGCAGGAAGTGCTGATGCTGTGCACCGACGGCCTGATCGAGACCGGCGGGTACGACATGTACAGCGGGTGGGTGCGGGTGCGCGACGCGATGGCGCCGGGCCCCGGCGACGACCTGGAGCGTATGGCCGACCGGCTGGTGGAGGCGGTGAACGGTCCTGCGCAGTCCGCCGACCGCGCGCGCCCGGAGCCGGACCTGCGCCGGGCGGACGTGCGCGCGCGCAACGAGGACGACATCGCGCTGCTGCTGGTGCGCCGGGACGCCGGCGAGCGGCTGCCGGACCTGAGCGAGCGGCGGCTGGTGCTGGCCATCGAGCAGGGCCGCGGCGAGGACCTGTCCGAGGCGCGGGCGGAGCTGGAGTCGCTGCTGCACGACTGGGCGCGCTCGGACCAGGTGGACACCGCGGTGCTGCTCGCCTCGGAGCTGGCGGGCAACGTGCTGATGCACACCGACCAGTCCGCCGCGCTCGTCGCGGTGGTCGCCGGGGAGTGCGGCCGGCGCGTCCTGACCGTCGAGGTGACCGACCGCGGCGACGAGCTGCCGCACCAGCGCGCCCCGGGCGAACTCGCCTCCTCAGGGCGCGGGTTGGTGCTGCTGGACCTGCTGGCCGACGCGTGGGGCGTACGGCCGGAGGCCGAGGGGAAGACGGTGTGGTTCTCGCTGCGGGAGGACACCGCCGCGGGCGGCGGTTGAGCGCTGCCGCCGCCGGCGGCGGGGCGGTCTACGCGCTGCGGCGGCGTTCGCCGTAGGGCGGTGGGAGAGGGGCCTTGCGGCCTGCCGGGCTGTCCTCCGGGCGGGTGTGCGCCGCGCCGCGCAGCTCCGGTGCCTCGATGACGGGGGGAAGGTCGGGCGTGAGGTGCACGCCTCGCCGCCCCCGGTGGGGTCCGTTGCGGTCGTCTCCTTCGCTTCCTTCACTCATGTCCTTCGGGTACCCAGCGGTATGTCCGTAATCAGCCGACGCGTACTTTCGGGCCCCGATCGACCCCCAGCTCCGAAACGATCGAAACCTCACTCTGCACCTTTCGCCACACCCGATCCCTGCTACGTAACGCTTTGATAACCGCAGACCGGAGGGTTGACCAGCTTTCCCGGCGGTCAATACGTTCTGGGCGGCGCATAACTTTCGACATCGCCGTCGAAACATTCGAAAGGCACTCCATGATGAAGCGCGCTCGGTTCTCTCGCGCCGCCGCCGGTGGCGTGGTGCTCGCACTCGGGCTGTCCCTGGCGGCCTGCGGCGGCAGCAGTTCGGCGGGCGGCGCGGGCCGCATCCACGTCCTGGTCTACGGCGACGCCACGAACAAGGTGGAGAAGCAGATCGTCGCCACCTTCAACAAGACCTCGAAGGTCAAGGCGGTGCTGGACACCATCCCCGGCGCGGACTACCAGCAGAAGCTCCAGACGATCATCACCACCAAGCAGGCGCCGGACATCTTCTACAACTGGGGCGCCGGCAGCATCGAGCCGTTCGTCAAGGCCGGGCTGCTGATGCCGCTGGACAGCTTCATCGCCAAGGACCCGGGGCTGAAGTCCAACTTCCTGCCGTCGGTGTTCAACACCGCCGTCGTCGACGGCAAGGCGTACGGGATACCGATGCGCGGCACCCAGCCGGTGCTGCTCTTCAACAACAAGAAGGTGCTGGCCGACGCGGGGCTGAGCGAGCCGAAGACCTGGGACGACCTGCTGGCCGACGTCAAGGCGCTCAAGGCCAAGGGCAAGACGCCCATCGCGCTCGGCGGCGGCGACCAGTGGCCGACCCAGATGTGGTTCGAGTACGTCTACGACCGCATCGCCGGCCCGGGCCTGTTCGAGAAGGCGCTCGGCGGCGACACGAGCGTGTGGGCGAGCGCGGACAGCCGCAAGGCGCTGGGCATGCTCAAGCAGCTCGTGGACGCGGGCGCGTTCGGCAGTTCGTACGACTCGGTGAAGTTCACCGACGGCGGCTCGCCGGCGCTGCTGGCCACCGGGAAGGCCGCGTTCGAGCTGATGGGCTCGTGGGAGTACTCCACCGAGCAGGACGCCAACCCCGACTTCACCAAGAGCGACCTGGGCTACGGCCCCTTCCCGACCGTGCAGGGCGGCAAGGGCGACCCGGCCGACGTGGTCGGCAACACCAACAACTTCTACTCGGTGCTGAAGAAGACCAAGTACCCCGACGCGGTCGCGCAGTTCCTCAAGCTCCAGTACTCCGACGAGTTCGTCAAGGCGCACCTGGCGATCGGCAACCTGCCGACCACCACCAACACCCCGAAGTTCCTGGACACCGCGGCCAACCCGGCCTATCTGAAGTACCAGTTCAAGCTGGTCCAGCAGGCGCCGTCGTTCCAGCTGTCCTGGGACCAGGCGTACCCGCCGTCGGCGACCACGGCCATCCACACCGCCGTCCAGGAGTTCTTCGACGGCAAGACCGACACGGACGGCTTCATCAAGGCCATGCAGTCCCTGCCGAAGTCCTGACCGGGATACGCGAGATGACCACGACCACGACCTCCACCGCGGTGGCGCCGCCGAAGGCCGCGCGCGGCGCCCGCCGCGCCGGCACGGCGGTGCCCCGCCCGGGCCTGGCCTGGGCGGCCCCCGCCACCTTGTTCTTCGCGCTGTTCGCGGTACTGCCCCTGGTGCTGGTGGCGGTGCTCTCCTTCACCGACTGGGACGGCCTGGGCGCGCCGCAGTTCGCCGGCCTGGACAACTGGCGGGCGCTGCTGCACGACCACACCATGCTCAAGAGCCTGTGGCTGAGCGTGCTGATCACCGTGCTCGGGGTCGCCGTGCAGACCCCGCTGAGCATCCTGCTCGGCGTGTGGGCCGCCGGGCGGCAGCGCAACCGGGCGGTGCTGTCGGCGGTGTTCTTCGTGCCGCTGCTGCTGTCGGCGACCGCGGTGTCCGTGCTGTGGCGGGCGATGCTCGACCCGAACTTCGGGGTGCCGGCGCAGGCCCGCTGGCTGTTCGGCAACGGCAACCTGCTGGGCATGCAGTCCGGCGCGATCGGCGTCCTCGTCTTCGTCGGCGCCTGGCAGTACACGCCCTTCCACACGCTGATCTACCAGGGCGCGGCCCGCGCGATCCCGCAGGTCCTCTACCAGGCCGCGGAGGTCGACGGGGCTGGCACCGTACGGCAGTTCTTCCACATCACGCTGCCGCAGCTGCGCACCACCATGATCACCTCGATGATCCTGATGGTCGTCGGCGGCCTGACCACCTTCGACACGGTGCTGATCCTCACCCAGGGCGGCCCCGGCACCGACACCACGATCAGCGCCTACTACATGTACCAGCAGGCGTTCAAGAGCTTCGACTTCGGCGGCGGCGCGGCGATCGCGCTGGTCCTGGTGCTGGTCGCCACGGTCATCTCGCTGGTGGTGGTCCGGGTCTCCGGCTACGACCGGATGCGCAGCAGTTCGGAGGGCCTGTGATGAGGCGGCGCCCCAACGTCCTGGCCGGACTCGGCTCGCTGGTCTGGCTGTTCCTGGTCGGCCTGCCGCTGTACGTCATGCTGCTGGCCACGCTGCGCAGCCGCAGCGACTACGCGGCGCACGGCCCGCTGGCCTTCCCCGCGCACTTCACGCTGCACAACTACACGCAGGACTTCTCGAACGGTTTCGGCCGCTACTTCCTCAACACCCTGCTGGTGACGGCCGCGGTGGTGGCGATCGTGCTGCTGCTGGTGCCGCCGCTGTCGTACGCGATCGTGCGCGGCCGCGGCCGGGTCACGACCGGCGTCTTCCGGCTGTTCCTGCTGGGCCTGGCGGTCCCCGCGCAGGCGGTGATCGTGCCGATGTTCTACGTGATCAACCGCGCCGGGCTCTACGACAACCTCGCCGGGGTGATCCTGCCGACCGCCGCGTTCTGCCTGCCGGTGTGCGCGCTGGTGCTGACCGGGGCGATGCGCGACATCACCCCTGACCTGTACGAGGCGATGGCCATGGACGGGGCCCCGCAGTGGCGGGTCTTCCTCCAGCTGGTGCTGCCGCTGTCCAAGGGCGGGCTGTCCACGATCGTGGTCTTCTCCGCGCTCCAGGCGTGGAACGGCTTCCTCTTCCCGCTGGTGCTGACCCAGTCCGACTCCTCCAAGGTGGTCACGCTGGGCCTGTACGACTTCCAGACCGAGCACGGCGTGGACATCCCCGGCCTGCTGGCCGCGGTGGTGCTGTCGATGCTGCCGATCCTCATCGTCTACCTGTTCGCCCGCCGTGCCCTGGTACAGGGGCTCATGGGCGTCGGAGGAAAGTGACCGACACCGTGCCCGAACAGACCACGCCCCGCCCCGACCGGCCCGGACCCGATCCGACCGGCACCGACACGCCCGGCCCCGACACCCAGGGGGCCGCCCCCCGCTGGCACGACACCGCGCTGCCGCCCGAGGCCAGGGCCGACGCCCTGCTCGCCGAGCTGACCCTGCCGGAGAAGGCCGCGCAGCTGTACGGCGTCTGGGTGGGCGCCTCCGCCGAAGGCGGCGAAGTCGCCCCGCACCAGCACGAGATGGAGGCCCCCGCCGACCTCGACGCCCTGCTGCCGCACGGACTGGGCCAGCTCACCCGGCCGTTCGGCACCGCCCCGGTCGACCCGGCGCTCGGCGCGCTGTCGCTGCTGCGCACCCAGCGCCGCATCATGGCCGCCGGCCGCTTCGGCATCCCCGCGCTCGCCCACGAGGAGTGCCTCGCCGGGTTCGCCGCCTGGGGCGCCACCGCCTACCCGGTGCCGCTGGCGTGGGGGGCGACCTTCGACCCGGAGCTCGTGGGCGCCATGGCCGGGCGGATCGGCCGCGACATGCGGGCGGTCGGCGTCCACCAGGGGCTCGCGCCGGTGCTGGACGTGGTGCGCGACCCGCGCTGGGGCCGCGTCGAGGAGACCATCGGCGAGGACCCGTACCTGGTCGGCACGATCGGCACCGCCTACGTGCGCGGGCTGGAGTCGGCCGGGGTCGTCGCCACCCTCAAGCACTTCGCGGGCTACTCCGCCTCCCGCGCCGGCCGCAACCTCGCGCCGGTGGGCATGGGCGGCCGGGAGCGCGCCGACGTGATCCTGCCGCCGTTCGAGATGGCGGTGCGCGAGGGCGGCGCCCGGTCGGTGATGCACGCCTACACCGACACCGACGGCATCCCGTCCGCGGCCGACGAGCAGTTGCTGACCGGGCTGCTCCGCGACACCTGGGGCTTCACCGGCACCGTCGTCGCCGACTACTTCGGTGTCGCCTTCCTCCACACCCTGCACGGCGTGGCCGGCACCCTCGCGGAGGCGGCCGGTGCCGCGCTCGGCGCGGGCGTCGACATCGAGCTGCCCACCGTCAAGGCGTACGGCGAGCCGCTGCTCGCGGCCGTCGCCGAGGGGCGGGTGCCCGAAGCGCTGCTGGACCGCGCGGTGCGCCGGGTGCTGGTGCAGAAGGCCCAACTCGGCATGCTGGACGCCGACTGGGACCCGGTGCCGCCGGTACTGGACGGCCGCGCCCCGGACGCCGGCCCGGACATCAGCTCGGACACGGACGCGGACGCGTCCTCGGTCGAGGCGCTGCGCGGCAGCGTGGACCTGGACTCCCCCGCCAACCAGGACCTCGCCCGCCGGCTCGCCGAGCGCAGCGTGGTGCTGCTGCGCAACGACGGCACCCTGCCGCTGGCGCAGCCGCGCACCATCGCGGTGCTCGGCCCCAACGCCGACACGCCCACCGCGGTCCTGGGCTGCTACTCCTTCCCGGTGCACGTCGGGTCGCAGCACCCGCAGGTGCCCGCCGGGATCGAACTGCCCACGCTGCGGGAGGCGCTGGCCGAGCAGTTCGCCGGCAGCCGGATCGTCTCGGCGCCCGGCTGCGCGGTGGACACCCCCGACACCGGCGGCATCGCCGCCGCGGTGCGTGCCGCGGCCGAGGCCGACGTGGTGGTGCTCGCGCTCGGCGACCGGGCCGGGCTCTTCGGCCGCGGGACCAGCGGCGAGGGCTGCGACGCGCAGTCGCTGGCGCTGCCGGGGGTGCAGCGGCAACTGCTCGACGCGGTCCTGGACACCGGCCGGCCGGTCGTCGTCACGCTGCTCGCCGGGCGCCCGTACGCGCTCGGCCGCGCCGCGCAGGAGGCCGCCGCGGTCGTCCAGACCTTCTTCCCCGGGCAGATGGGCACCGCGGCGCTCGCGGCGGTGCTCGCCGGGCAGGTCGAGCCGTCCGGGCGGCTGCCGGTGAGCGTGCCGGCCCACCCCGGCAGCCAGCCGTCCACCTATCTGACCGCGCGGCTGGGGCAGGCCAGCGACGTGTCCAACGTCGACCCGACCCCGGCCTACCCCTTCGGGCACGGGCTGGCGTACACCTCCTTCGCCTGGACGGAGTTGGACACCGCCGCCCCGCGGGCGGGCACCGACGGCGCGCTGCGCTGCGCCTTCACCGTCCGCAACACCGGGCGGCGCGAGGGCACCGAGGTGGTGCAGGTCTACCTGCACGACCCGGTCGCGTCCGTGGTCCGGCCCGAGCAGCGGCTCGTCGGCTACCGACGGGTGCACCTCGCACCGGGCGCGGCGGCCCGGGTGGAGCTGACCGTGCCCGCCGACCTCGCCGCGTTCACCGGGCGCGACGGGCGCCGCGTGGTCGAACCGGGCTCGCTCGAACTGCGGTTGGGCGCGTCCAGCGCGGACATCCGGCTGACCGCCGCGTGCGAGCTGACCGGCCCGCCCCGCACGGTGGACCACACCCGCGCCCTGCACCCGCAGTTCACGGTGGCGCAGGTGTGATCCCGCGGGCGCCGCGCCGCTGCCGCGAAGCACCGAAGTCAGCGGCGCAGCGCCCGCCGGGCCAGCCAGTTGCCGAGGAACTGCCCGGCCTGCACGATCACCACGATGGTCGCCACCGTGATGTACACGATCGGCCAGTTGTACCGCTGGGAGCCGTAGGTGATCGCGAAGTCGCCCAGCCCGCCGCCGCCGAACAGGCCCGCCTGCGCGGACATGTCCACCACGGCGACGAAGATGAACGTGTAGCCCAGGACGATCGGGCCGAGCGCCTCCGGGATCAGCACCGTGACCAGGATGCCGATCCGGCGGGCGCCGGCGGCCCGGGCGGCCTCGATGACGCCGGGGTCGACGGTCAGCAGGCTCTGCTCGACGATCCGGCTGACCGCGAACGCCGCCGCCAGCGACAGCGCGAACGTCACCGCGTTCGTGCCGATCGTGGTGCCGATGGTGTGCAGCATCAGCGGCTGGATGGCCGTCAGGAAGATCACGAACGGCACCGGGCGCACCACGTTGACCAGGATGTTCACCGCGAGGAACACCGCGCGGTTGCCCAGCAGGCTGCCGGGCCTGGTCGCGTAGAGCAGCAGCCCGAGCGCCAGGCCGAGCAGCCCGCCGACCGCGGTGGAGATCAGCACGATGAAGAAGGTCTGCCGGATCGCCTCGCGGTAGACCGGCAGGTTGGTCACGAACTCGTGCATCTCAGTCGTCCTCCTCGGTCAACTCGACGCCGTCGGCCCGCAGTTCGCCCAGGGCCGCGTCGATCGCGGCAGGCGCGCCGACCAGCTCGAAGGTGAGGCTGCCGACCGGCCGCTCCTGGAGTTCCCCGACGCCGCCGAAGACGATCCCGGCGGCCACCTCGTGGTCCAGGAACGCCCGGGCCACCCGGGTCTGGAACCCGGTGCGGTCCTGCACCCGGACCGAGACGATCCGGCCGGGGTGCCGCTGCCGCAGCCGCGCGAGGGTCTCCTTCGAGGGCCGCTCGCGCAGCGCGGTGCCCAGCAGCCGCACGGCCGCGTCGCTGCGCGGGTGGGCGAAGACGTCGTAGACGCTGCCCTCCTCCACCACCCGCCCGGCGTCCAGCACCGCGACCCGGTCGGCGACCGCGCGGATCACGTCCAGCTCGTGGGTGATGATCACCACGGTGACGCCCAGGGTGCGGTTGGCCCGGCGCAGCAGGTCCAGCACCTCGGCGGTGGTGCCGGGGTCGAGCGCGCTGGTCGCCTCGTCCACCAGCAGCAGCGAGGGCTCGGTGGCCAGCGCGCGGGCGATGCCCACCCGCTGCTTCTGCCCGCCGGACAGCTGCTCGGGGTGGTCGCGGGCCCGGTCGAGCAGTCCGACGAAGTCCAGCAGGGCGGCGACCCGGCGGTCCCGGTCCGGCTGCCCGACCCCGGCGACCTTCAGCGGGTAGGCCACGTTGCCGGCCACCGTGCGGGAGCGGAAGAGGTTGAACTGCTGGAAGACCATGCCGATGTCGCGCCGCACCCCGCGCAGTTCGCGCTCGGCGAGCCCGGTGAGGTCGTGCCCGCCGACGTGCACGCTGCCCGAGGTCGGCGCCTCCAGGCCGTTGATCAGCCGCACCAGGGTGCTCTTGCCGGCACCGGAGTGGCCGATGATGCCGAACACCTCGCCGCGGCGGATCTCCAGGCTGACGTCGTCCAGCGCGGTGAACGGGGTGCCGCGCCGCCCCTTGCCCGCGAAGGTCCGGTGTACGTGCTCCAGCCGCACATGCACCTCCTCCGGCCGTTCCCGCGCCTGCTCCGGCCGTCCGGCCGGCTCGCTGCCGGTCATGCCGCCGCCCTCCCCGACTCCCGTGTCCGCACGGCTACTTCTTCGCCGCTTCGGCCTGCTTCTGGACCGTGGCCAGCTCGGTGCGCAGCTGCGCGGCGGGCACGGTGCGGAAGACCGCGGTGCCGCCGTTCGCCTCCTGCACGCCCTTCTCGACCGACGGGTCGTGGTAGAGCGCGGCGAGCTTGAGGTAGGTGGGGTTGTCCTGGTCGGCGGCGCGGGCGGTGAAGATGTTCACGTAGGGCGCGGCGCTGGCGCTGGCCGGGTCGTCCTGGAAGACCACGTGGGACTGGGTGAGCTTCGCGCTGGTCGCGTAGTTGTTGTTGACGATCGCGGCCGCGACCGAGCCGCTCTGCAACGCGCCGGCGGTCTGCGAGGCGTCGAGCGCGGTCACGTCGACCTTGTGGGTGAGGATGTCGGCGGTGCTGGAGAAGGCCGATCCGCCGTCCTTGAGGGTGAGCAGCTTGGCCGCCTGGAGCACCAGCAGGCCGCGCGCTTCGTTGATGGCGTCGTTGGGGATGGCGACCTTGGCACCGGCCGGCAGCTGCGCCGGGGAGGAGTACTTCAGCGCGTACAGCGGCAGCGGGTAGACGGCGGTGGCGCCGATCGGCTGGAGGTCGTCGTGCGCGGTGACGTTGTAGTTCGCCAGGTACTGGATGTGCTGGAACTCGTTGAGGTCGAGCTGCTTCTCCTTCAGCGCCGGGTTGGGCTGGCTGTAGTCGTTGAAGTTGACCAGTTTCACCTTCACGTCGAGCTTCTTCTCCGCCAGCGCGGAGAAGGTCTTCCAGTACGGCTCGGACGCGTCGGTGACGCCGATGCTCACCGTCTTCTTGTCCGAGCCGCCGCCGGAGGACAGCACCAGTCCGACGATCAGCCCGGCGACCACGACCACGGCGGCCGACGCCACCCAGGTGATCCGCCGCCGGTTCCAGCGGGCGGGCGGCAGTTGCGGGGCGTTCGACGGCTCGTTCGGCGACGGCTGCGACGGCTGCGACGGCTCGCCGGATATCGGCGTTCCAGGCGTTTCGGACATGGCGGGGCCCTCCAGGGGACGGTGGAGACGGACGGACGGGGGCGGGAACGGTTTCAGGGCACGCGGGCAGCACGGCACGGCCGCGCGGCGGCGGCAGGCGGCATGCGGCGGGTGGCCAGTGGCGGCAGATGGCCGCCGGCGCGGAACGCGCGGAACGGGGGTTCGGCAGACCGGACTACGGCGCCGGGCGCACCCGCGCGGGCCGCGGACCGTACGGGTCCTTCGGCGGGGCGTGGTGCACAGGGCGCGAGCGGACCCGGATCAGGAGGCTGATGCCTGCCCGCGCGGTCCGCTTCGGCTGCCGGTCAGGGACACAGGCAGCTGGCGACACGCGCATAGTCGATGACGCGTCGAGTCGTCAGCAGTGCGGTGTCCATGCCGATCACCCTAACAGCACCGCGGGGTGGCAATGGACATGTCCAGCAACACGGTGCGGTCACGGGAAAGGGGCGGGCCGCCCGCGGGCGGCCCCGCCCCCTACCGGTGCGGCTACTCCTCCAGGGTCAGGTAGAGGCGGGTGCCCTGCGGGGTGAAACCGAGGCGTTCGTAGACGCGGCGGGAGTCGTCGCCGGAGTACTCCAACCACACCGAGGCGGCGCCCTGTTCGAACATCGCCGCGGCGACGGCGGCGGTGACGGCCGCGCCGACGCCGCGGCAGCGGAAGGCGGGGCGGGTGCCGATGCCCGCCACCTCCGCGGTGCCGACCGCGGGCGGGGAGCAGGACGCGGCGCCGGCGCAGCCGCCGTCGGCGGTGCGCGCGTACCGCACCGCTCCCCCGCCGTCCTGGAGGCGCCGCAGCCGCGCGGCGCCCTCCGGCGAGGCGGTGGACTCCCCGGTGAACGCCTCGGCCAGTGCCGCGTCGATCGCCGTGTACTCCGACTCGGCGGTGGGCACCGCGACGGCGAACCCGGCGCCGGACGGCGGCGGCACGGTCAGCGTGCCCGGCTCGCAGACCAGGTACGTGTGCACCGCCTCGGTGCCGAACCCGGCGGCGCGCAGCGCGGGTTCGACCGCGGGCGCGCTGTCGGGCGCGAACTCCAGCCGCGGGGTGAGCCCGCGGCCGCGGAAGGCGGCGACCAGCGCCGCGACGTCCGCAGCGGTCGGCTCGGCGCCGGGCAGCGGGGTGGCGTAGTTGACGAAGGGGCTGGTGGTGGCGGGGTCGAAGCCCGCGACGAACCCGCCGGTCGCCACGGCCTCGGGGCGGCGGCGGAGGTTGGCGACGGCGAAGCTCTGCACAGGGGTGCGCATGGTGGTGGTGTGGCCTCACGGAACGTGGGTGGTGCGCCGGTCCCGGGCTGCCGTGGGTACGGCGCCGGCGGGAGGCGCGGGGCGGGCCGCCCCCGCGCGAGGGCGACCGGCGGTGCCCGGGGCACCGCGGTGGCAGGCCGCGTACGTCAGAGCGCGCGGCACGAACGGGCGGCGGCGCCGCGGACCGTTGCGTGCGTACGGCGGCCGCTGCGGGACGCCGGAACCATGGACTTCGTTCCCCACCGTGAGAGCGTTGCGTGCGAGCACCCGGGCCGTCACGGCCGCGGGCGAGGCCGACTCTGCCAGGGCGCCCCCGCCGGGCGCAACAGGTTTTCCGCCGGGCCGTGGTGCGGTGGTGCGGGGCGGGGGCGGGACCTTCGGGGCGCGTCGGACCCCACGGGACCCTCCGGCGCCCCCGGTGTCAGGAGGAGCCCGGCACGGAGCGGGCGCGCAGGTGGACGCGCTCGCCCTGCGGCCCGAAGAGGGCGAGGAACTCCACCGGCCGGTCACCGGCGTTGGCGAAGCCGTGCGGGGTGCGGGTGTCGAACTCGGCCGCCTCGCCCGCGGTGAGGATCACGTCGCGGTCGCCGAGGGCGAGCCGGAGCCGGCCGGAGAGCACGTAGAGCCACTCGTAGCCCTCGTGGGTGCGCTGCTCCAGCGGGCTGTCCGGGTCGGGGCCGCCCGGCCGGACCGGCATGATCTGCTTGTAGGCGTGCAGCCCGCCGAGGTAGTGGGTCAGCGGCACGTAGGTCTGGCCGTGGCGGGTGAAGGGCCGCGGGTGGATGCGCGGGTCGCCGGTCGCGGGCGCGCCGACCAGCTCGTCGAGGGGCACGCCGTACGCCTTGGCCAGCGGCAGCAGCAGTTCGAGGGTGGGTTTGCGGCGGCCGGATTCCAGCCGGGACAGGGTGCTCAGCGAGATGCCGGTCTCCTCGGCGACCCGGGCGAGGGTGAAGGTGCGGGCGTGGCGCAGGCTGCGCAGCCGGGGGCCCACTTCGGCGAGGACTTCGTGCAGTTCGGCCATATCCGTATGTGCCATCCCGGCAACGCCGTTTGTCAAGTTCCGCCGCGCGGCGCGGTGCCCGGCCGTACGGCGGACAGTCCCGCGCACTATCGTCGGACCGGCCGCGTCCTCGTCCCTGACCTGGTACGCGGCGGCACCGCACCACCGCACCACCGCACGAGCGCACGCCCGCACGCCCGCACGCCCGCACGACCGCACCGCCGCACCATCGACCCGGGGAGCCCGCACACCCATGGCACAGCATCCGACCGACCGGCACAGCGCCCTCATCGAGGACCTGCTGGCGCAGATGACCCCGGCGGAGAAGTTCGGCCAGCTCCAGCAGCTCGCGTGGAACGGCGACACCGGTCCGGGCGGCGGCCAGAACCACCTGGCGGAGGCCGCCGCGCGCGAGGGCCGGCTCGGCTCGGTGCTCAACCTGGTGGGCGCCGCGCACACCAACGCGCTCCAGAAGCTGGCCGTGGAGGAGTCCCGGCTCGGTATCCCGCTGCTCTTCGGGTTCGACGTGATCCACGGCTACTGGACGACGTTCCCCGTGCCGCTGGCGCAGGCCGCGAGCTTCGACCCGCAGGTGGCGGTCGCGGACGCGCGGACCTCGGCGCGGGAGGCCCGGTCGAACGGCCTGCACTGGACGTTCGCGCCGATGATGGATGTGACGCGCGAGCCGCGCTGGGGCCGGATCGCGGAGAGCTGCGGCGAGGACACGTACCTGACCGCGCGGTTCGCGGCGGCGAAGACGCACGGCTACCAGGGCACCGCCGCCGAGCAGGGGTACGACGGCGCGAGCGGCGACCTCGGCGACCTCCTGCGCGCCGACGCGGGCGGCGCCCCGGACGCCGCTTTGGGCGCGGACCTGTACGGGGGCGACCGGCTCGCGGCCTGCGCGAAGCACTTCGCCGGGTACGGCGCGGTGGAGGGCGGCCGCGACTACAACACCGTGGACCTGTCCGCGCGCCGGCTGCGCAACGTCTACCTGCCGCCGTTCGCGGCGGCGGTACGGGCCGGGGCGGCCACGGCGATGGCGGCGTTCAACACCGTCAACGGGGTGCCCTCGCACGCCAACCGCGCGCTGCTCCAGGGCGTGTTGAAGGACGAGTGGGGCTTCGACGGGGTCGTGGTGAGCGACTGGGGCGGCGTGGACGAGCTGATCGTGCACGGCTTCGCGGCCGACGGCGCCGACGCGGCCCGCCTGGCGCTGGGCGCGGGCCTGGACATGGAGATGGCCGGCACCCACGTGGGCGACCACGGCCCCGCGCTGCTGGCCGCGGGGCTGGTCGGCCAGGGCCGGCTGGACGACGCGGTCCGCCGGGTGCTGCGCCTGAAGGCCCGGCTCGGCCTCTTCGACGACCCGTACACCGACGAGGCGGCGGAGATCGCCGGGCCGACCGCGGAGAGCCGGGCGGCGGCGCGGCGGGCCGCGGCGCGCTGCGCGGTGCTGCTGAAGAACGACGGCGGGGTGCTGCCGCTGGACCGCAGCGGCGGCGGCTCGCTCGCGGTGGTCGGCCCGTACGCGGACTCCGCCGACCTGCACGGCACCTGGTCCGGTCCCGGCGAGCGGCGCTTCCCCGCGGTGAGCGTGCTCGCGGCGCTGCGGGCGGCGGCGCCGGAGCTGCGGATCGAGCACGCCGCCGGCGGCGCGGCGGCCGTCGAGGCGGTGCGCGCGGCGGACATGGCGCTGGTGGTCGTCGGCGAACAGGCCGCGCTCAGCGGGGAGGCGTCCTCGCGCGCCGACATCACGCTGCCGGGCGGGCAGGAGGAGCTGATCGCGCAGGTCGCGGCCACCGGGCGGCCGTTCGCGGTGGCCGTGGTCGCCGGGCGCCCGCTGGTCACCGAGCGCTGGATCGAGCGGGCCCCCGCGGTGCTGCTCGCCTGGCACGGCGGCCTTGAGGCCGGGCCGGCGCTGGCCGACGTCCTGTTCGGCGACGTCAACCCCGGCGGCAAGCTGCCGGTGACGCTGCCCCGCTCGGTCGGGCAGCTCCCGCTGTACTACAACCACGAGAACACCGGCCGCCCGGCGGACCCCACCGACCCGGCGAAGCCCTACGTCACCGGCTACCTCGACCAGCCGTACGGGCCGCGCTTCCCCTTCGGGCACGGCCTGTCCTACACCTCCTTCGAGGTCGGCGCGCCCCGCACCGCGGCCGGCAGCGTCGCGGTGGCCGACCTGCTGGCCGGGGCGCGGGTCGAGGTCGCCGTGCCGGTCGCCAACACCGGTGCGCGCGACGGCGACGAGGTGGTGCAGCTCTACCTGCACGACCCGGTCGCCTCCGTGGTGCGGCCGGTGCGCGAGTTGCGCGGCTTCCGGCGGGTCGCGCTCGGCGCGGGCGAGCGCACCGAGGTGGTCTTCTCGCTGGGCGCGGCCGAGTTCGGCTTCCTCGCCGACGACACCGGCGCGCTGGTCCTGGAGCCCGGCCGGATCGACGTCCACGTGGGCGGCGACTCGCAGCGCACCCGGCACCTCGCCCTGACCCTCGTGTGACCGCTCGCCGGGCGGGCAGTGGGGTCAGGGCGTGACGACGGTGGTGCGGTCGGCGGGGAAGCCCTTGTCCCACCAGTGCCGGTAGCGGCTGTAGACGGCCGGTTCGCGGTCGGCGAGCAGCGCCGACAGCCGCTCGGCCTCCTCGGTCAGCGCGCGCCACCGGGCTGCGCGGAGGGGGCGGAAGGCGGTCAGCTCCACCCCGCCGTCCACGGCCCGCCAGACTCCGGCGACCTGCCCGTCCACCAGCAGGGTCGGCAGGGTGTCGCCGTTGCGGCGGACGATCAGCGGGCGGTACTCCTCGGGGACGATCCGGCCGTGTCCGGCGTAGGCCATCAGCACGCTGTCCCACATCGGCAGCAGCCGCGGCGGGGCGGGCGTGTCCGGCTCGGGCACGGTGGCGTCCGCCAGGTCCAGCAGGGCGCCGGAGTCCGGGCCCGCCACGGGCACCACCCGCTCGCCGAGCCGGTCCAGCGCCCGGCGTACCACGGGGCTGGTCAGCAGCGTGAACCGGGCGAAGTCGCGCGCCGTCGCCGGGCCGAAGGCCCGCAGGTAGGCCAGCAGCAGGCGCTGAACCGCCGCGTCCTCGGCGGTGTCGGCGCCGTCCTCCGGGCCGAGGTCCGGGCCGGGGTCCGCCGAAGGGGCCGCCGGGGCCGCGCGGTAGGTGTTCGGCAGCCGGAACGCCCACGGGCCGCCGGTCGGCACATGGTGCAGCGGCGCGTACGTGCGCAGCGCCCACCACAGGCGCTGCGCGCCCGCCCCGAACCGCCGCCCGAGCTCCTCCTCCATCTGCGCGCCGGTCCGCGGTCCCGCCAGCAGCCCGGGCAGCTCCGCGAGCAGCCCGTCGGCGTCGGCCGCGGTCAGCCCGGCCGAGGTGAAGCGGCGGTCGTACACCCGCGCCCCCCGCAGACTGGCGCGCATCGCGGCATGGCAGTCCGCGTAGTCCGCGCCGTGCACGGCGTGCAGCGTGATCCGCATCAGGCTCGCCTTGACGACCCGGCCCTGCGCGAACGCCGCGTCGAGGTCGTCCGGCGCGAAGCCGCTCACCCGGTTCCACAGCGCGAGATACGGCGACGCGGCAGCCTGCGCCTGCGCGGCGCATATCCGGCGCACCGCCTCGGCCACGTCCAACGGCTCGCGCCGGAGCAGGAGTTGGCGGTCCAGGGTGGCCAGGGTGAGCTGCCGCGCGGTGATGCCCATCCGAGGATTATGCCGCGCCGGCGCGAGGGCGGTACGGCCCGCACCGGGCCGGTGCGGCCGGCCGCGGCACCCGGCCGCCGCGACCTATCGCCGGTCCGCGCCGCCGAGCCGGGCCGCCGGGGCCGTCGTACGCTGCGGGGACCGGCGCGACACGTTGACGCGCGGCGCCTCCCGCGAGGCCGCCCGCGCAGACGAAGGGCGGCTGAGTTCCCTGATGGCATCGACGACGTACACCGTGGCACCGATCAGCACCCGGCGGCATCTGGAGTTCGTGGCGGCGCGGGGCGGCGCCAGCCATACGCAGATGCCGTCGTGGGGCGGGGTGAAACCGGACTGGCGGGCGGAGAGCCTGGGGTGGTCGGACGCCGCGGGGCAGCTGGTCGGGGCGGGTCTGGTGCTGTACCGGCCGCTGCCGGGGGTACGGCGGTCGCTGGCGTACCTGCCCGAGGGCCCGGTGATCGACTGGCACGCAGCCGACCTGGACCGGTGGCTGGCGCCGCTGGTGGCGCACTGCCGGGCGCAGGGCGCCTTCGCGGTGCGCGTCGGGCCGCGGGTGGAGGCGCGCACCTGGGACGCGGCGGCGGTCAAGGCCGCGATCGCCGATCCGGGCATCACCCGGTTGGGCCAGGCGGCGCCGACGTGGCAGGACCCGCGGGCCGGCGAGGTGGCGGCGCGGCTGCGGGCGGCGCGCTGGCGGCCGGCCAGGACCGGCGCGGACGGCTTCGGCGCGGGCCAGCCGCGGTTCGTGTGGCGGCTGCCGGTCGCGGACCGGGCCCCACAGGACCTGCTGCGCGGCTTCAGCCAGCAGTGGCGGCGCAACGTGAGGAAGGCGGAGAACGCCGGAGTGAAAGTGGTCCGCGGCGACGCCGGGGACCTCCCGGAGTTCCACCGGCTGTACGTCGGGACCGCGGCGCGCGACGGCTTCCTGCCGCGCCCGCTGCCGTACTTCCGGCGGATGTGGGACGCCCTGACCGCCGAGCACCCGGACCGGATGCGGCTCTACCTCGCCGCGCACGACGGCGACGTGCTGGCGGCGGCGACCATGCTGACGGTCGGCGGGCACGTCTGGTACTCCTACGGCGCCTCCGCGGTGCTGCGGCGCGAGGTGCAGCCGAACAACGCGATCCAGTGGCAGATGATCCGGGACGCCTGCGAACTGGGCGCGTCCGTCTACGACTTCCGCGGGATCACGGACACCGTCGACCCGGACGACCCGCACGTGGGGCTGCTGCGCTTCAAGTCGGGTGCGGGCGGCGAGGCGTGCGAGAACCTCGGCGAGTGGGACTTCCCGGTCAACCGGGTGCTGCACCGCGCCCTGGACGCGTACCTCTCCCGCCGCTGACGGCAAGTCCCCGCGCTACGGCCGCAGTTCGGCCAGGCGCAGCCGGGCGAAGGCGATCCGCTCGTACGCGCTTGCCGCACCGGTCTCGTAGAGCAGGCCGACCTCGCCGGGGCCGGTCTGCACCAGGTCGCTGTAGGCGGCGGGGAGCGGGGACAGGGTCAACACCTCCGTCCAGGTCCGGCCGCCGTCGGTGCTCGCGCGGACCGCCATGGCGGCGCGGGCGTCGGGGTCGGCCGGCCCGGCGAACAGCAGTGGCCCGGCGGCGGGTTGCAGCAGGCTGCCCTGCACCACCGGTCCGGCCAGGCCCGGTTGGGGCGCGTACGGCTGCTCCAGGTGTGCGCCGCCGTCCGCGCTGCGGGCGTCGACCCGGACACCGGGCGCGCTGCCGTTCTGGTTGCGTGCGTTGAAGTAGACGGTGCCGTCGGGCAGTTGGGCGGCGGCGGTCTCGTTGGCGTTGACCACGCCGTCGGGGGTGTCGTCGAGGAACCCGATCCGCCAGGTGGTGCCGCCGTCGTCGCTGAGCAGGCAGTGCCCGCCGTAGTACTTCGCCTCGGTGCCGGTGTCCGCGGAGCCGGCGGGCGGCGGCACCGAGTGGTTCGCGGGGGCCACGAGGCGGCCGCGGTGGCGGCCGGCCGTCAGCGCGATCGCGTGGCCCGGGCCGGTGGCGTACCAGCGCCAGTCCGGGTGCTTGGCGGCGGCGGTGATCTCGCGCGGCGCGGTGAACGTCCGCCCGTCGTCCGTGCTGTGCTGCACCCACACCCTGCGGCCGTCCGCCGCGGACGCCTGGCCGGACATGATCTGCGCCTCGGTCACCCCGGCGCCGTTGGTGCAGGTCAGCAGGGTGATACGGCCGGTGCGCGGGTCCACCACGGGGGCCGGGTTGCCGTGGGTGTCGCTGCCGTCGCCCGCGACCGCCGCCTGCGCGGCCCAGGTGCGGCCGCCGTCGGCGGACCGCTTGGCGACGACCACGGTCCGCGCGCTGTCCGCGCTTCCGCTGCGCGCCTCGGCGAACGCCACGAGGGTGCCGCGCACCGTGCGGACCACGGCGGGGATGCGGTAGACGGCGTAGCCGTCCGCGCCGGAGGTGAACACGGTGGTCCCGGGCGCCGGAGCGGTCGGGCCGCCCTCCGCGGCGGCGGCCCGCGTCGACAGCCCGGCGAAGCCGAGTGCTCCGGCGGCGAGCGGCAGTACGACGAGCCTGCGGCGGCTGAACGACATGCGCGGTCTCCTCTTCTCCGAACAACGTGTTCCCCGAACAATGTGTGTGAACGGCTGCTCCGAACGGCCGCTCCGAACGGTCCGCCGGTGCTGCTTTCCGTGCCGCTGACCCGTGGGGTGCTCCGCCCGCCGCCCGGCTATCCGACCGGGCCCAGTTCCGCGGCGCCGACCCGGGCGGCGACGGCGGCCGCCTCCTCCGGGGTGAGGGGCAGCAGCGGGGGCAGGGTGCGGCCGGAGCGGATGACGCGGCGGGCCACGAGCGCCGCCTTGAACGCGCCCAGGGCGGCGGACATCCGCCCGATCCGCCCCCGGTCGGGCACCTCGATGATCCCGAACAGCTCGGTGAGCCGCCGCTGTTCGGCCCGCGCGGCGGCCAGGTCCCCGCGCCGCGCGGCCTCGTAGAGCCGTACGTAGCCGTGCGGGTCGACGTTGCCGAGGCCGGGCACGATCCCGTCCGCGCCGCGCTCCATCGCGAGGTCGGCGAGCGTCTCGGAGCCGGTCAGGCACCCGGCGCCGCTGCCCGCGGTGCCGTCGAGCACCCGTTGGAAGCCTTCCAGGTCGCCGGAGGAGTCCTTGACCGCGGCGATCACCTTGTCCTGGGCGAGGCCCACCAGCAGCGCGGGCGACAGCTTGACGTGGGTGTTGGCCGGGATGTCGTAGGCGACCAGCGGCACGTCGAGCGCGGCGTGCAGGAGTGCGAAGTGGGCGCGCACCTCCGGCTCGGTGACGCCGACGTAGAAGGGCGCGGTGGCCACGACCGCGTCGGCGCCGATCGCCGCCGCGCGCCGGGCGTGGTCCAGCACGCGCAGCGTCCCGGTGTCGATCACCCCGGCGAGCACCGGGACCTGCCCGGCGGCGGTGCCGACGACCGTGCGCAGCGCGGTGTCCCGTGCGGTGTCGGTCAGTTGGGCGATCTCCCCGGTGGAGCCGCCGACGAACAGGCCGTGCACGCCCGCGTCGAGCTGGAAGGCGGCGAGCCGCTCCAGCGACGCGGTGTCCACGTCCCCGTCGTCGGTCAGCGGGGTGCACAGGGGAGGGACGACTCCGTGGAACATCAGGTCCTCTTCGAGGTGTCGGGGTCGGGTCCGGCGCCGTTGCCGGCGGCGGGTGGTGGTGCGGGCGGTGCGGGAGGTCCTGGCGGTGCGGCGACGGCCGCCGGGCCGGTGTCCGCGGCCGGGCCGTGGCGCGGGGCCGGGCCCTCGCGCGGGGGCAGCCCGGCGCGTTCCGCCCGCCGGTCCGCGGCCGCCTGCACCCGGGCCGGTACGTCGCATCCGACCAGCAGGACGACGAGCGCGGTGAGCGCCACGCCGAGCACGGCGATCGAGGTACCCAGACTGAGGGGCTTGGCGAGCTTCGCACCGAGGATCGGGGCCGCGGCGCCGCCGAGCGCGCCGACGTTGTAGCTGAAGCCGAGCGCCGCCGCCCGCATCTGAAGCGGGTAGTGGTCGCTGACGTACTTCGGCAGCACCCCGGAGCCGCCCGAGCCGGTGCCGACCAGCAGGAACAGCAGCACCCACATCCACACGGTGTGGCCCGAGCCGAGGGCGAAGACCGGCACCACGAAGGCGAGCGAGGCCGTCAGCATCCCGGTGTACGCGATCCGCGTGCCGAACCGGTCCCCGAGGTAGCCGCTGAGCACGGAGCCGACCGCGTAGCCGCAGCCCGCGTACAGCAGCGCGTCGGAGACCTGGTCCGGGCTGTAGTGCAGCGAGGTCTTCAGGTAGGTCGGCAGCAGCGCCTGGAGCGGCCAGGAGTACAGGAACGCGCAGAACACGGTGACCATCAGCGCGACCACCACCGGCCACAGCCGCCCGGCGAACTGGACGGTCAGCGTGACGAAGCAGGCGGTGACCACGGCGACGAGCCCGAGCGTGACGGCCGTGTCCTGCCCGCGCAGCACCACGACGAGCGCGACCGCGGCCACCAGGCAGAGCACGATGTTGGCCGCCCGGCGCCGGCCTGCGGCGAAGAGGATCGCGGTGGCGCTGACCGGGCGGCGCCCGGCGTCGGCGGCCTGCTGCCACTCGGCGGCCTCCGGGAGCTTGCGCCGCAGGTAGATCGCCAGGACCACCGGCAGCACCCCGATCCAGAACAGCACCCGCCAGCTGCTGTGCGGCACCACCCACGCGTAGGTCTTCGCGGCGAGCACCCCGCCGAGCGGGTAGCCCGAAAGGATCATGCCGCTGGCGGTGTTGCGGAGTTTCCGCGGCCAGCTCTCGATGAGGTAGGTGACGCTGGTGCCGTACTCGCCGGCCATGCCGAGGCCGACGACCATGCGGAAGGCGAAGAGCGACCAGTAGCCCCAGGAGAAGCCGCACAGCACCGAGCCGGTCGCGTACAGCGCGATGCTCAGCACCATCGCGGGGCGGCGGCCGAAGCGGTCGCCGAGCGCGCCGATGGCCAGGCCGCCGAACCAGCGGGAGACGAAGGCCGCGGAGACCAGGGTCGCGGCGGTGACCGTGGAGAGGTGGAAGTCGTGGGCGATCTCGGTGAGGACCAGCGTGATCAGGACGAAGTCGAAGCCGTCCATCGCGTAGCCCAGCCAGGCCGCGGTGAACGCCTTCCAGTCCTGGCCGGACAGCTCCGCGCGCCAGCGCAGGGGTGGGGCCGTCGAGCGGCTCATGCGGCTCTCCTCCTCGGGAGCGGGCTCGGACGGCGGACTCGGAGCGGGGCCGGGTCCTCCGATGAGGTTGGACGTAGGACGTCCGACGTCCTACGGTCCCGGTAACGTAGGCGCCATGCCCGCTGAGCGCAAGCCCCTCGCACCGAAGGACGCACCGCGCGCCCGCGGCCGGCAGCCTTCGGTCCAGGACCGGATCACCGACCTGATCGTCGAGCTGGACCTCGACCCGGGGGACGCGCTGCCGCCCGAGCCGGAGCTGATGCGGGCCCTGGGGGTCAGCCGGAACTCGGTGCGCGAGGCGCTCAAGGGCCTCCAGGCACTGGGCATCGTGGACGTCCGGCACGGCTACGGCACCTACGTCGGCACCGCGCAGCTGCTGTCCATGGCGCCCGGGCTGCTCTTCCACGCGCGGCTGGCGGTGCGGCGCGAGCACCCCGGCGCGCTGCGCGACATCGTGGAGGTGCGGGCGCTGCTGGAGAGCGGGCTGATCCGGCGTTCGGCCGTCGAGCTGTCCGGCGCCGATCTCGACCGGCTCCAGGCGGAGTTGGACGCGCTGGCCGCCGACGGCGCCGCGGCCCGCGCCGACCACGACCGGCGCTTCCACGAACTGCTCTACGAGCCGCTCGGCAACGCGCTGGCGCTCCAGCTCATCGCGCTGTTCTGGGGGGTGTACCGGCAGCTCGAAGGCGAGGTGGGCAAGGCGCGCACCGACCACGAGCAGGTGGTGCGCCAGCACCGCAAGGTGCTGGCCGCGCTGCGCTCGCGCGACGCGGACGCGGCGGCGGCAGCCATCGCCGAGCACTTCGCGGACGTGATCGCCCGCACCGAGCGGTGGGCGGTGGACCGGGCCCGCCCGGCGTGAGGCCCGTCGCGGTGCGGCCGGGTGCGCGCCGACGCGTGTAACGCGGTGAAACGGCCGGCGCACCCTGGTGGGCTCGTGGACAAGGGGGTTACGCTGCCCGGGCGAAACGGGAGGGTGTAACGCGTGGCGAGCGGGAGCGGTAACGCAGGCGGCGGGGCCGGAGGCGGGGGCACGGGCACCGGCACCGGCACCAACACCGGCCGGGCGACGGTCCGGGCGATCGCGGCCGAGGCGGGGGTGTCGATCGCGACGGTCTCGCGGGTGATGAACGGGCAGGTGCGGGTCGCGCCCGACACCGAGAGCCGGGTGCGGCGGGCGGTGGCCCGGCTGGGCGCGCAGGCGCCGGCCCGGCGCGGCAGTGCGACCGGGGCGATCTACGTCCGCTGCCCGTACGTACTCACCGACTACTTCGGGGTGATCGTCTCGTCGGTCGCCGAGGCGGTGGACCTGCACGGGCGGCGGCTGGTGCTCAGCGCGGGCGACGCGGCGCGGGCCACCCAGGTGCTGCCCTCGCTGCCGGACGACCCGGGCATCGCGGGGGCGCTGCTGATCGTCCCGCCGGAGCCGGAGCGGGAGTTGGAGGCGCTGCGGGCGAAGGACTTCCCGTTCGTGGTGATCGATCCGCGCACGCCGCTGCCGCGGGACATCGCGTCGGTGTCGGCGGCGAACCTCACCGCGGCCCGCAGCGTCACCGCGCACCTGGTGGAGCTGGGGCACCGCAGGATCGGGGTGATCGGCGGGCCGAGCGACTGGCTGGTCTCCAAGTCCCGCCTGGCGGGCCACACGTCGGCGCTCGCGGACGCGGGCGTGCTGCCCTCCCCCGAGCTGGTCCGCTCGATCGAGCCCACCGCCGGGTGGGGTTACGCCGCGGCCTGCGAACTCCTCGACCTGCCCGAACGCCCCACCGCGCTGGTCGCGTTCAACGACAAGGCCGCGGTCGGCGCGCTGCGGGCGGCGTACGAACGGGAGTTGGCGGTGCCGGCGGACCTGTCGATCACCGGCTTCGACGACATCGACCTGAGCCGCAGTACGGTGCCGCGGCTGACGACGGTGCGCCAACCCCTGGAGGAGATGGGGCGGATGGCGGTCTCGCTGCTGATGCGGCTGCTGGAGCAGCACACCGTGGAGACCCTGCATGTGGAGCTGGCCACCGAACTGGTGCTGCGCGGCTCCACCGGTCCGGCGCCGGGGGGCGCCGGGTGAGCGAACCGTTCAGCCTCCAGCCGCTGCGGCCCGAACACGCCACCGCCGTGCTCGCCTTCGAGCGCGAGAACCGGGCGTACTTCGCCGCCTTTGTGCCCGACCGCGGCGACGCGTTCTTCGCCGACTTCGACGCCCACTTCACCCAACTCCTCGCCTTCCAGGCCGCCGGCGAGGATTACCCGCACGTCCTGCTCACCCCGCACGGCGACGTCGCCGGCCGCGTCAACCTCTACCGCGTCACCCCCGAGCGCTCCGCCGAGCTCGGCTACCGCATCGCCCAGCACGCCGCCGGCCGCGGCCTCGCCACCGCCGCCGTCCGCGAGATCTGCCACGTCGCCGCCACCGCCTACGCCCTCACCGCCCTCACCGCACGCGTCACCGACGACAACCCCGCCTCCCGCGCCGTCCTCGAACGCAACGCCTTCCGCCCCACCACCCCCCTCACCCTCAACCACAAACCCGCCACCGCCTTCCACCGCCCCCTCCCCTGACACCGCCTCAGCCGGGCCAAACAGGCGGTTCCACGAGGACGCCGTCGTACGGGGCGGGCAGGGGGCGTTCCTGCGGGTAGGCGGGCGTCACGCTTCGGACGGCGGGGGCAGGGGGCGGAGGATGCGGGCCGGGTTGCCCACGGCCAGGACGGACGGCGGGAGGTCCTTGGTGACGACGGAGCCCGCGCCGACCACGGTGTTCGCGCCGATGGTGACGCCGGGGCAGACGATGGCGCCGCCGCCGAGCCAGACGTTGTCGCCGATGGTGATGGGCAGGGCGCGCTCCCAGCCGGCGCGGCGGCGGTCGGGGTCCAGTTCGTGGGTGGGGGTGAGGAGTTGGACGTTGGGGCCGATCTGGACATCGGCGCCGATGGTGATCGGGGCGGCGTCGAGGAAGACGGCGTTGAAGTTGACGAAGGTGCGCGGGCCGATGGTGATGTAGGTGCCGTAGTCGCACTGGAAGGGCGGGCGGACGCGCACCTGGTCGCCGACCGAGCCGAGCAGGTCGCGCAGCACGATCCCGCGCTGTTCGGGCCCGGTCGCGGAGTTGAACGCGCGGCACAGCTCCTCGCGCCGCCTGGTGTCCGCGCCCAGTTCCTCGTCGTCCGCGATGTACCACTCGCCGGCCAGCATGCGTTCCTTGTTCACACCCATGGCCCCCAGTGTGCCCGGATGGAGCAGGGGGAGCGGGCGGGGGCGGGGAGCCGTGCTTACCGTCGGGACATGACTTCCATCGAATCCGTGGTCCTGGAGGCGGAGGACCCCGCCGCCGCCGAGGAGTTCTACGCCGCCGCCTTCGGCCTGGGCGGGCGGCTGCGGGTGCGGCCGGCCGAGGGGGAGACCAGCGGCTTCCGGGGCTTCACGCTGTCGCTGACGGTGGCCCGGCCGGCCACCGTGGACGGCTTCCTCCAGGCGGCCCTGGACGCGGGCGCCACCGCGGTGAAGGCGGCCGCGAAGTCGTTCTGGGGCTACGGGGGCGTGGTGCGGGCGCCGGACGGGGCGCTGTGGAAGGTGGCGACGTCGGAGAAGAAGGACAAGGGCCCGGCGACGCGGGAGGTGGACCGCTTCGTGCTGCTGCTGGGCGTGGCGGACGTGAAGGCCACCAAGGAGTTCTACGTCGGGCAGGGCCTGACCGTGGGCAAGAGCTTCGGCCGCAAGTACGTGGAGTTCGCCGCGCCCGGCAGCCCGGTGCAGCTGGCGCTGTACGGCCGGGCGGCCCTCGCCAAGGACGCCGGGGTGCCGCCCGACGGCAGCGGCTCGCACCGGATGGCCGTGGTCGGCGGCGACCGGGGGGCCTTCACCGACCCGGACGGCTTCGCCTGGGAGCAGCCCGCCTGAATCGGGCGCCGGGCGCGGCGGCCCGGCGCCCCCGGTCCGGCACCCCGGTCAGGCGCTCTGGAGCTGCTCGACCTCCACGTGCTGCGGGTAGAACGCGACATGCCCGGCGATCGCGCCCACCGCCTCGTACGGCTCGCGGTAGGTCCACACGGCGTCGGTGACGGTGCCGTCGCCGGTGACCAGCGAGTAGTACGAGGCGTCGCCCTTGTAAGGGCAGTAGGTGCTGGTGTCGGTGGGGGCAAGCGCGTCCGCCGCCACGTCGGCCAGCGGTATGTACTGGACGGCCGGGTAGTCGGCCTCCTGGAGGGTGAGCGCGGCGGTGGTGTCGGCGACGACCTTGCCGCCGGCGCGCACCACGACGCGGGCGGCCGTCGGCTCGACGGTGATGGGGTGGTCGGGGCCGGGCGTCTTGACGGGGCGGGCCATGAGGACTCCAGAACTCCTGCCGGGTCGGCCCGGACGGTCATCCGGGCCTCCCCCACGTCAACCCCGCCGGCCCACCCGCCATTCCCGCCGACCCATCCGCCATTTGCGCCGGCTCACCCCGTGGCCGACGGCTCACCCCCGTTGCCGCCGACTCACCCGTCGCCGCCGCCGGCCCGCCCTCCGTTCGCGCCGGCTCCCGGCACCCGCCGCAGCACCCGCAGCAGGTACTCCTCCCGGTCCAGCGGGTTGTGGTCGGTGCGCGGCCGCTCCGGCACCTTCCCGGTGACCGGCCGGTAGTGGTGGAAGGCGCTCTCCAGCGCCCCTTCGCCCCGGGTGAGCGTGGGCAGTCGCCGCTCCAGGTCGTGGACGCGGGCGGCGGGGATGTCGCCGGCCAGTTCGTACCCGCCGTCGTGCGCGGCCGGGGTGCGGGGCAGCGCGCCGAGCCGGGCCAGCACGGGCAGCACCGTGCCCAGCGCGTCGGCGGGCAGGTCGAGCCGGAAGCGGTGCATCGGCTCGTGCACGGTGGTGCCCGCCTGCCGCAGCGCCGCCATGAGCACCAGCGGGGTGAGCCCGCGGAAGTCCGCGCCCGTACTGGACATGCTCTTGTCGAAGGTCCCGTGCGCGTGGCTCTGCCGCGGCCAGTACCCGCAGTGCGTCATCGTGACCGCGCAGTCGGTCACCCGCCAGCCGTGCAGCCCCTGCTCCAGCGTGCGGCGCACCGTCTCCTCCACCGCGGCGAAGAACGCGTAGGGCATCGCGCCCAGTTCCACGCCGAGCCCGAAGGCGACCCCGCTGCCGGCCGGGCCCGGCGCGACCCGCAGCCCCACCGTGGCCAGGAACGGATTGCCGTCCTTCGCGATGGACTCGACGGCGGCGCCGGTCCCGGCCGGGCGCTCGATGTGCAGGGTGGTGGTGGGCCGGAAGTCGGCGTCGAGCCCGAATTCGCCGGCCAACGTCGCCTGGATGACCTCCTTCTGCACCTCGCCGTAGAGCGACACGGCGATCTCCTGCCGCAGTTCGTCCCGGCGCAGGTCGATCAGCGGGTCCTGCTCGGCGAGTTGGACGAGCGCGGCGTGCAGCGCGCCGCGGTCGGCCGGGCGCCGGGCGGTGACGACCGTCTCCAGGGACGGCGGCGCGAAGTGCCGGTCCTCCCCCGCCGCGGGCGGCGGCGCTCCGACGGTGTCGCCGATCCGCACGTCGCCCAGACCCCAGACGCGGGCGATCCGCCCGGCCGGGGCGTGGTCGCGCCGGGTGTCGGTGCCGGCCTCGAAGACGCTGAGCGCGGTGACCCGGCCCTCCCCGACCGGGCCGCCGCCGCGGTGCACCGGCAGCCGGTCGCGGGTGCGGACGGTCCCGGCGGCCACCCGCACGTAGGCGATGCGCTCGCCTGCCGGGCCGCGCTCCATCTTGAAGACGGTGCCGCGCACGGGCGCGTCCGGGTCGGGGCGGCGCGCCGGCAGCAGTGCGGCGATGCCCGCGATCAGGGCGCTCGTTCCCGCACCGGTGACGGCGGAGCCCGCGTAGACCGGGTGGACGAGGGCGGCCGCGGTCTGCTCGGCGAGCGCCGCGCGCAGCCGGGCGTGGTCGACGGCGTGCTCGTCGCGGACGTACGCGGCCAGCAGCCGGTCGTCGCGGCGGGCCAGCAGGTCCAGCAGCCGCGCGTCGAAGCCGGGGTCGGCCGCGGTGTACGGCGGGGCGGCCGCCTGCGGGGTGCCCTGGGCGCGGGCGCCGGTCATCGCGACGATGTCGGGGGTCAGCCGGCCGGCGACGGCCCGAAGGGTGCGGTCGAGGTCGGCGCCGCGCCGGTCGAGCTTGTTGACGAAGATCAGCGTGGGGATGCGCAGGCGGCGCAGGGTGCGCATCAGGACGCGGGTCTGCGGCTGGACGCCCTCGACCGCGGAGACGACCAGGACGGCGCCGTCGAGCACGCCGAGCACCCGCTCGACCTCGGCGATGAAGTCGGGGTGGCCGGGGGTGTCGATCAGGTTGACGTCCGGGCCGCCGGGACCTCCGTCGGGGGCGCCGCCCCCGGGCAGTGTGAAGGCCACCACGGCGGACTTGATGGTGATGCCGCGCTGCTTCTCCAGCGCGAGCGTGTCCGTGGTGGTGCTGCCGCGGTCGACGCTGCCGATCTCGTCGATGACACCGGCGGCGTACAGCAGCCGCTCGGTGAGGCTGGTCTTACCGGCGTCGATGTGCGCGAGGATGCCGAGGTTGAGCGAGTGCACAGGCCGTCATGTCCTTGGGGTCGGGGGTGGTGGCTTCCGGGGCGGGCATGACGGAACCGCGCATCTTCACTGCTCCTCGGTCGGTGGCCGGCCCGGGTGGCCGGCGTGCGTGACCGGCCGATCACAGCACGTCCGCATACCGGGGGCAACGTGTTTTCCGGCGGCGGGCGGACAATGGCGGGATGAGCGAGTTGTCCGAGCCGGACGCTGCCGGCACGCTGAGCGGCGCCGCGTTCTTCCGGCCGGTGCGGGCCGGGAACGCCTTCGAGGAGACCGTCGAGCGGCTGCTCCAGGTGATCAAGCTCGGTGTGGTCGCACACGGTGAACGGCTGCCCCCGCAACGGGAGTTGGCGGAGCGGTTCCGGGTCAGCCGGGTGACGCTGCGGGAGGCGCTGGGCTCGCTGGAGCAGGCGGGGTACGTGCAGTCGCGGCGCGGCCGCACCGGCGGGACCTTCGTCACGCACCGGCCCGGGGGCGCGGACGGCGGGCCGCCCGGGCGTTCGGCCGAGCGGGCGCCGGACGAGCTGGAGGACACCCTCGCCTACCGCCGGGCGCTGGAGATCGGCGCCGCCGAACTGGCCGCGGGCCGCGCGCTCGGCCCCCAGGAGCGCCGCCACCTCGCCGACCGGCTGCGGGACACCCAGCAGTGCGACGCGGTGGACTACCGGCGCACCGACTCCCGCTTCCATCTGGCGATAGCCGAGCTGAGCGGGTCCAGGTCGCTGGCGGCGAGCATCGCCGACACCCGGATGCGGCTGAACGACCTGCTCAACGCGATCCCGCTGCTGCCGCGCAACATCGAGCACTCGCAGGCGCAGCACGCCCGGATCGTGGCGGCGATACTCGACGGCGACCCGGCCACCGCCCGCCGGGCGGCCGAGGAGCACCTCGCCGCGACCGCGTCGCTGCTGCGCGGCTTCCTGGGCTGAACTCCGGTCCGCCCGCACCCGGCAGGCCGCAGACCGGACCGACCGCCGCCGCCCACCGCGCTCTTGACGGCGCGTCCGGCGGAGTGAGACGGTCTCCCCGCTAATGGAACAGGTTCATTCCATTAACCAGCCCGGGAGACGCCCATGTCTGCTCCCCGCCCGCCGGACCCGACCGCCAGTCCCCCCACTCCCCCCAAACCCCCCACTCCCGCCTCCCCCTCCGCCGACGAGCAGCGGCTGCGCGAACTCGGCTACGTCCAGGAGCTGGCCCGCTCGATGTCGGGCTTCTCCAACTTCGCCGTCTCCTTCTCCATCGTCTCGATCCTCTCCGGCTGCCTGACCCTGTACGGGTTCGGCATGAACACCGGCGGCCCGGCGCTCATCACCTGGGGCTGGCCGGTCGTCGGGCTGATGACGCTGTGTGTGGGCCTGGCCATGGCCGAGATCTGCTCCAGCTTCCCGACCGCGGGCGGCCTGTACTACTGGGCGGCGAAGCTCGCGCCCTCCCGGGCCCCGGCGTGGAGCTGGTTCACCGGCTGGTTCAACTTCCTCGGGCAGGTCGCGGTCACCGCGGGCATCGACTACGGCGCCGCCACCTTCCTCAACGCCCTGCTGGACCTCCAGTTCGGCCTGTCGGCCACCCCCGGCCACACCGTGGAGCTCTTCGCGGTGATCCTCCTGGCGCACGGCCTGCTCAACACCCTGGGTGTGCGGCTGGTGGCGCTCTTCAACGACGTCAGCGTGTGGTGGCACCTGGTCGGCGTGCTCGTCATCGTCGCGGTGCTGGTGTTCGTGCCCGACCACCACTCCTCCACGTCGTTCGTCTTCAGCAGGTTCGTCGACGACACCGGCTTCCACAGCCCCTTCTACGTCTCGATGCTGGGCCTGCTGCTGGCGCAGTACACCCTCACCGGCTACGACGCGTCCGCGCACATGACCGAGGAGACCCACGACGCGGCCCGCTCCGGCCCGCGCGGCATCGTGAACGCCATCGTGGTGTCGCTGGTCGCCGGGTGGGTGCTGCTGCTCGGCCTGACCTACGCCATCCAGGACTACGACGGCGAGCGGACCACCAGCAGCGGGGTGCCGCCGGCGCAGATCTTCATCGACGCGATCGGCCACACCGGCGCCAAGCTCCTGCTGCTGATCGTGATCGGCGCCCAGTTCTTCTGCGGCATGGCGTCGGTGACCGCCAACTCCCGGATGATCTACGCCTTCTCGCGGGACGGCGCGCTGCCCGCCTCCCGCCTGTGGCACCGGATCAACCCGCGGACGCAGACACCGACCAGCGCCGTGTGGCTGGCCGCGGCCGGCGCCTTCCTGCTCGGCCTGCCCGCGCTGTGGAACTCCACCGCGTACGCGGCCGTCACGTCGGTGTCGGTGATCGGCCTCTACATCGCCTACGTCATCCCGGTCTACCTGCGGCTCCGGCAGGGCGACGCGTTCACGCCCGGGCCCTGGCACCTGGGGCGCTGGAGCCGGCTGGTGGGCAGCGTGGCCGTCGGCTGGACCGGGCTGATCACGATCCTGTTCATGCTCCCGACCGTCAGCCCGATCACGGTGGCGAGCTTCAACTACACGCCGGTCGCGGTCTGCGTCGTGCTGGGCTTCGCCGGGGTGTGGTGGCTGGTCTCGGCCCGGCACTGGTTCACCGGCCCCCGGGTGCAGGACCGCGACTCCTTGTCCGGCGCCGAACCCAGTGATCTGGAGGCGAGTTGAGCAGCGGGACCCGTACGCACAGCACGGACAGCCCGAGCGGCGGGAGCGGCGGGAGCGGCCGTCCCCGGCTGACGCTGGAGGAGTTGCGCTCGCGCGTCGCGGCCGGCGCGGTCGACACCGTCGTGCTGGCCATGACCGACATGCAGGGCCGGCTCCAGGGCAAGCGGGTGGCGGCCGACTTCTTCCTGAGCGACGTGGTGCCCGGCGCGGCCGAGGGCTGCGGCTACCTGCTGGCCGTCGACGTCGACATGAACACCGTGGACGGCTACGAGGTCTCCTCCTGGGACGCCGGCTACGGCGACCTGGTGCTCGCCCCGGACCTCGCGACGCTGCGGATGGTGCCCTGGCACCCGGCGACCGCCATGGTGCAGTGCGACGTCACCCACCACGACGGCACCCCGGTCGGTGTCTCGCCCCGGCAGGTGCTGCGCCGCCAGCTCGACCGGCTCGCCGGGCACGGCTGGCACGCCTACGCGGGCACCGAGTTGGAGTTCATCGCGTTCCGCGACAGCTACGAGCAGGCGTGGGACCGCGCCTACCACGGCCTGACGCCGGTCAACCAGTACAACGTGGACTACTCCATCCTCGGCACCTCCCGGATCGAGCCGCTGCTGCGCCGTATCCGCAACGGGATGGCCGGCGCCGGCCTGACCGTCGAGTCCGCGAAGGGCGAGTGCAACCCCGGGCAGCACGAGATCGCCTTCAAGTACGGGCCGGCGCTGGCCACCTGCGACGACCACGCGGTGTACAAGACCGGCGCGAAGGAGATCGCCGCGCAGGACGGGGTGAGCCTGACTTTCATGGCGAAGTACGACGAGAAGGAGGGCAACTCCTGCCATGTGCACCTGAGTCTGCGCGACGCCGAGGGCCGCCCGGTGCTCGCCGGCGACGGCCCGTACGGCTTCTCGCCGGTGATGGAGCACTTCCTGGCCGGGCAGCTCGCCTGCCTGGCGGACTTCGCGCTGCTGCTCGCGCCGAACGTCAACTCCTACAAGCGGTACGTGGCCGGCAGTTTCGCGCCGACCGCGATCGCCTGGGGCCGGGACAACCGCACCTGCGCGCTGCGCGTGGTCGGGCACGGGCCGTCGCTGCGGTTCGAGAACCGGGTGCCCGGCGGCGACGTCAACCCGTACCTGGCGGTGGCCGCGCTGGTCGCCGCCGGGCTGCACGGGGTGGAGCAACAGCTGCCGCTGGAGCCGGAGTTCACCGGCAACGCCTACGCGTCGGCCGCGCCGCGCGTCCCGGCCACGCTGGGGGCGGCGGTGGACGCCTTCGCTCGCAGCGAGGTCGCCGAAGCGGCCTTCGGGGCGGACGTCGTCCGGCACTACGCGCACGCCGGGCGCACCGAACTGGCCGCGTTCGAGGGGGCGGTGACCGACTGGGAGCGGCGCCGCGGATTCGAGCGGCTGTGACGCGCCCGCTGGTCGGCGTCACCGGCTACCTCGACGAGGCGGCGTGGGGCGTGTGGCGGCAGCCCGCCGCGCTGGTGCCGGACACCTATGTCGCGTCCGTCGCCCGGGCCGGGGCCGCCGCGGTGGTGCTGCCGCCGCAGGACGGCGGGGTGGCCGAGGTGCTGGACCGCCTCGACGGCCTGGTGCTCGCCGGCGGCCCCGACGTGGACCCGGCCCGGTACGGCGCCGCACCGCACCCGCGCACCGGCGTGCCCCAACCGGTGCGCGACTCCTGGGAGTTCGCACTGCTCGCCGGTGCGCTGGCCCGGGAGCTGCCGGTGCTCGCGGTGTGCCGCGGCATGCAGCTGCTGAACGTGGCGCTGGGCGGCACCCTGGTCCAGCACCTGCCGGAGCGGGTCGGCGGCAGCGCCCACCAGCCGGCGCCGGCGGTCTTCGGGCGCCGCAGCGTACGCACCCGGCCGGGGAGCGTCCTGCACGGCATCCTGGGCGCGAGCGCCGAGGTGTCCTGCTACCACCACCAGGCCGTGGACACCCTGGGCCGGGGGCTGACCCCCACCGCGTGGAGCAGCGACGACACCGTGGAGGCGCTCGAACTCGCCTCACACGAGGGCGTGTTCACCGTCGGTGTGCAGTGGCACCCGGAGACCGACCCGTCCGACCCCCGGCTGTTCGCCGCGTTCGCCGCGGCGGCCGCGTCCCGGCCCGGTGCACGATGACGCCGGCGCGCGGTCCGTGCCGCACCGGCCCCTGCACCGGCCGCCCGCCCCATCGCGCGACCGGCCCCTTGACCGACCGATCGACCGACCGCTTCGAGAACAGGGTGGACAGCTGATGGCCCCAGGACAGGGCCCCGCGACGGACGTCGGGGGCGGGGTGTGGCCGGTGGTGAACCCGGCCACGGAGGAGATCATCGACCGGGTGCCGATGGCGGACCTGGCCGCGGCGGACGCGGCGATCGCGCGCAGCCGGGCGGCGTTCGGGCCGTGGCGGCGGGTCGCCCCGGCCGACCGGGCCCGGCTGCTGCGGGCGTTCGCCGCCGCGGTGGACGCCGACCGCGAGCACCTGGCGCGGCTGGAGGTCGCCAACTCCGGCCACACGCTGGGCAACGCCCGGTGGGAGGCGGCCAACGTCCGCGACGTGCTGGAGTACTACGCCGCCGCGCCGGAGCGGCAGGCCGGCCGGCAGATCCCGGTGGCCGGCGGCCTGGACGTCACCTTCCACGAGCCGCTCGGCGTGGTGGGGGTGATCGTGCCGTGGAACTTCCCGCTGCCGATCGCCGGTTGGGCGCTGGCCCCGGCGCTGGCGGCGGGCAACACGGTGGTGCTCAAACCCGCGGAGCTGACCCCGCTGACCGCGCTGCGGCTGGGCGAACTCGCCTTGGCGGCGGGCCTGCCCGCGGGCGTGCTGGAAGTGGTGCCCGGCCGCGGCGACGTGGTCGGGCGGCGCTTCGTGACGCACCCGGACGTCGCGAAGGTCGTCTTCACCGGCTCCACCCGGGTCGGCAAGGAGATCATGGCCGGGTGCGCGGCCCAGGTGAAGCCGGTGACACTGGAGTTGGGCGGCAAGAGCGCCAACGTGGTGTTCGCCGACGCCGACCTGGCGAAGGCCGCCGCCACCGCGCCGTCGGCGGTCTTCGACAACGCCGGGCAGGACTGCTGCGCGCGCTCCCGCATCCTGGTGCAGCGCGAGGTGTTCGACGACTTCATGGCGCTGCTGGAGCCGGCGGTCAAGGCGGTGCGGGTCGGCGATCCGGCCGACCCGGCGACCGAGATGGGCCCGCTGATCTCCGCGCGGCGGCGCGCCGCGGTGGCCGCCTACGTGCCCGAGAGCGCGCCGGTCGCCTTCCGCGGCAGCGCCCCGGACGGGCCGGGCTTCTGGTTCCCGCCGACCGTGCTGTCGCCGGTGCGGCCGGACGACCCGGCGTTCACCGAGGAGATCTTCGGGCCGGTGGTGGCCGTGGTGCCGTTCACCGACGAGGAGGACGCCGTACGGATCGCCAACGACACCGCCTACGGCCTGTCCGGCTCGATCTGGACCCGGGACGTGGGTCGGGCGATCCGGGTGGCGCGGGCGGTGGAGGCGGGCAACCTGTCGGTCAACTCGCACGCGTCGGTGCGGTACGCGACACCGTTCGGCGGGTTCAAGCAGTCCGGGCTGGGCCGCGAGCTGGGCCCGGACGCGCTGCACGCCTTCACCGAGACCAAGAACGTCTTCATCGCCACGGAGGATTGAGCAATGACGCTCGCAGCACGCCTGGACGGCCGCGTCGCGGTGATCACCGGCGCCGGCAGCGGCATCGGGCTGGCCAGTGCCCGCCGGCTGGCCGCCGAGGGGGCGTCGGTGGTCTGTGTGGACATCGACGAGGACAGCGGCGCCGCGGCCGCGGCGGAGGTCGGCGGCCTGTTCGTGCGGGCCGACGTCACCGACGAGGACGCGGTGCGCGGCATGTACGAGACGGCCGTCGCCACGTACGGGCGGCTGGACGTCGCCTTCAACAACGCGGGCATCTCCCCGCCGGAGGACGACTCGATCCTCACCACCGGCCCGGACGCCTGGCGCCGGGTGCAGGAGGTCAACCTGACCAGCGTCTACCTGTGCTGCAAGTACGCCATCCCGCACATGCAGCGGCAGGGCAAGGGCTCGATCATCAACACGGCGTCGTTCGTGGCGGTGATGGGCGCGGCGACCTCGCAGATCTCCTACTCTGCGTCCAAGGGCGCGGTGCTGTCGATGAGCCGGGAACTGGGCGTGCAGTTCGCGCGCGAGGGCATCCGGGTCAACGCGCTGTGCCCGGGGCCGGTCAACACCCCGCTTCTTCAGGAACTGTTCGCCAAGGACCCCGAGCGCGCCGCCCGCCGTCTGGTGCACATTCCTCTCGGCCGGTTCGCCGAACCGGAGGAACTGGCCGCCTCGGTCGCGTTCCTGGCGAGCGACGACTCGTCGTTCATCACGGCGTCCACCTTCCTCGTCGACGGCGGGATCTCGGGCGCCTACGTGACCCCGCTGTAGCGGGCCCGGCCCCGGCCGGTCCTGCCCCTCCCCAACCCCCACGGAAAGGTCCACCACATGAGCGACGTCAGCCGCAGGACGTTCATGGCGATCTCGGCCGGGGCGGCCGCCGCGGCGACCGTCGGCGGTGCGGCGGAGGCGACCGCCGCCGCGCCGGGCCAGGCGCCGGCCGCCGCGCCGAAGGCCACCGGGACGCTCACCGACGCCAAGCACGTCGTCGTCCTCATGCAGGAGAACCGCTCCTTCGACCACTACTTCGGCACGCTGAAGGGCGTCCGCGGCTTCGCCGACCGCAGCGCGATCCAGGTCGCGGGCGGCTACAGCGTCTTCAACCAGCCGAACGGCAGCGGCCGGCAGTACCCGTGGCAGTTCAGCGCCACCGCGCCGGCCGGCGGCGCCGACCCCGAGCGGCTCGCGCAGTGCAACGGCGACCTCGCGCACGGCTGGGCCGACCAGCACGCGGCGTGGAACGGCGGCAAGATGGACGGCTGGGTCGCCGCCAAGGGCAACGTCCGCACCCTCGGCCACCTCACCCGCGCCGACATCCCCTTCCACTACGCGCTCGCCGACTACTACACCGTGTGCGACGCCTACTTCAGCTCCACGCTCAGCGCCACCGGCCCCAACCGCACCTTCCACTGGAGCGGCCAGATCGACCCGGACGGCCGCAGCGGCGGTCCGGCCTACGACGGCGGCTCGGAGTCCGGGCTGCGGTGGCAGACCTACGCCGAGGCGCTCCAGAACGCGGGCGTGAGCTGGAAGGTGTACCAGAACGCGGCGGACAACTTCACCGACAACGCGCTGGCGTACTTCACCCAGTTCACCTCCGCGGCCGCCGGCACCCCGCTGCACGACCGCGGCATGGGCTCGGTGCCGAAGGCCACCGGGCGGACCCCGGACGACATCGCGGCCGCCATCAGGGCCGACGTGCTCGCCGGCACGCTCCCCCAGGTGTCCTGGGTGGTCGCCGACGAGGGCTCCTCGGAGCACCCGTACGCCACGCCCGCCGACGGGGCGCACTTCGTGCACATGGTGATCGACGCCCTCAACGCCGATCCGGCGGTCTACAACTCCACGATCCTGTTCCTCAACTACGACGAGAACGACGGCTTCTTCGACCACGTGCCGCCGCCGGTCCCGGTGTCCGGGACCGCGGGCGAGTTCTACACCGGCACCCCGATCGGGCTGGGCGTGCGGGTGCCGATGATCGCCATATCCCCCTGGAGCCGCGGCGGTTGGGTCGACTCCGAGGTCTTCGACCACACGTCGGTGCTGCGCTTCCTGGAGACCTGGACCGCGGCGCTGGGCACCCCCGCGACGTGCCCGAACATCAGCGCCTGGCGCCGCGCCGTCTGCGGCGACCTGACGTCCGCGTTCGACTTCGCCAACCCGGTGGCCGGGCTGCCGTCGCTGCCCGACACCTCGGCGGTGATCGGCGAGTCGACCTGCGCGCCGCTGCCCAACCCGGCGCCGGTGACCAACGCGCTGCCCGCGCAGGAGTCCGGCACCCGCCCGGCGCGCGCCCTGCCGTACCAGCCGGACGCCTTCCTCGACCACATCGAGTTCGGCACCGGCGGGGTGACCAAGGTGTGGCTGGCGATGGACAACACCGACGCCCGCTCCACCCGCGCGGTGCACTTCGCCGCCTACGCCAACGCCCACCGCGGCGGCGGGCCCTGGCAGTACACGGTGGCCGCGGGCGGCACCACCAGCGACTTCTTCAACTGCGGCAGCGGCTACGGCGACGGCAAGTACGACCTGAGCGTGGTGGGCCCCAACCGCTTCCTGCGCCGCTTCCAGGGCGACACCACCGCACCCGGCAAGGACGTCGCCGTCACCCCCTCGTACGCCGTGACCAACAGCACCGGCAAGCTCGCGCTGTGGTTCACGATGGCCAACCACGGCGCCGCGGCGGTCACGTTCACCATCACCGCGAACGCCTACCGCACCGACGGCCCGTGGACGTACCAGGTGCCGGCCGGCGGGCAGGTCGCCGACTACTTCAACGCGGTGGCGTACAACGGCGGCTGGTACGACTTCACGGTGACGGTCAGCGGTGACGCGAGCTGGTCGCAGCGCTTCACCGGGCACCTGGAGACCGGCGCGCCGAGCGTCAGCGGCTGACCGGGCAGCGCGCCGGCGGCCTCAACGGCTGCGCGCGGCCTTGCGGTTGGCGCGCAGCCACTCCTTGTTCATCGAGGTGATCGACATCAGCGGGATGCCCTTGGGGCAAGCGGTCGCGCACTCGCCGGTCAGGGTGCAGCCACCGAAGCCCTCGGCGTCCATCTGCCCGACCATGTCCAGCACCCGGCTCTCGCGCTCCGGGCCGCCCTGCGGGAGCGCGGCGAGGTGGTTGATCTTCGCGGAGGTGAAGAGCATCGCGGAGCCGTTGGGGCAGGCGGCGACGCAGGCGCCGCAGCCGATGCACTCGGCGTGCTCGAAGGCGCGGTCGGCGTCGGGCTTGGGCACGGGCGTGGCGTGTGCCTCGGGCGCGGCGCCGGTGGGCACCGAGACGTAGCCGCCGGCGCCGATGATCCGGTCGAAGGCGGAGCGGTCCACCACCAGGTCGCGGACGACGGGGAAGGCGGCCGCGCGCCAGGGTTCGACGTCGATGGTGTCGCCGTCGCGGAAGGAGCGCATGTGCAGCTGGCAGCTGGTGGTGCGCTCCGGGCCGTGCGCGTCGCCGTTGATGACCACGCCGCACGCGCCGCAGATGCCCTCGCGGCAGTCGTGGTCGAAGGCGACCGGGTCGGCGCCTTCGAGGGTGAGGCGTTCGTTGAGGGTGTCGAGGACCTCCAGGAACGACATGTCCGGCGAGATGCCGTCGACGTCGTAGGCGGTCATGGCACCGGGGGCGTCGGCGTTCTTCTGCCGCCAGATGCGCAGGGTGAGCCTCATGCGTAGCTCCGCTGGGTGGGGTGGACTTCGGTGAAGACGAGTTCTTCGCGGTGCAGCACGGGCGGCTCGCCGGTGCCGGTGAACTCCCAGCCGGCGGCGTACCCGAACTCCTCGTCGCGGCGGGCGGCCTCGCCGTCGGGGGTCTGGGACTCCTCGCGGAAGTGGCCGCCGCAGGACTCGGCGCGGTGCAGGGCGTCCAGGCACATCAGCTCGGCGAGTTCGAGGTAGTCCACGACGCGGTTGGCGCGCTCCAGGGACTGGTTGAACTCGGCCTCGGTGCCGGGGACCTTGATCCGCTGCCAGAACTCCGCGCGGATCTGCGGGATGCGGTCCAGCGCCTTGCGCAGGCCCTGCTCGTTGCGCGCCATGCCGCAGAACTCCCACATCAGCTCGCCCAGTTCGCGGTGGAAGGAGTCGGCGGTACGGTCGCCGTCGACGCTCACCAGCCGGTGCAGCCGCTCCTTGGTGGCGGCCAGCGCCTCGGTGACGGCGGGGTGCTCCGGGTCGACGGGGGCGGCGGCCGGGTGCCGGGCGAGGTAGTCGTTGAGGGTGGCGGGCAGCACGAAGTAGCCGTCGGCCAGGCCCTGCATGAGCGCGGACGCGCCGAGCCGGTTCGCGCCGTGGTCGGAGAAGTTGGCCTCGCCGATCGCGAACAGCCCCGGCACGGTGGTCTGGAGGTCGTAGTCCACCCACAGCCCGCCCATGGTGTAGTGCACGGCCGGGTAGATCCGCATCGGCACCTCGTACGGGTTCTCCGCGGTGATCCGCTCGTACATCTCGAAGAGGTTGCCGTACTTCTCCGCGACCGCGCGCCGGCCCAGCCGGGCGATGGCGTCGGCGAAGTCGAGGTAGACGCCCTGGCCGCCGGGGCCGACGCCGCGGCCCTCGTCGCAGACGTTCTTCGCGGCGCGGGAGGCGATGTCGCGCGGCACCAGGTTGCCGAAGGAGGGGTAGATCCGCTCCAGGTAGTAGTCGCGCTCGGCCTCGGGGATGTCGGCCGGCGGGCGGGCGTCGCCCTTGGCCTTGGGCACCCAGATCCGGCCGTCGTTGCGCAGCGACTCGCTCATCAGGGTCAGCTTCGACTGGTGGTCGCCGGTGCGCGGGATGCAGGTGGGGTGGATCTGGGTGAAGCAGGGGTTGGCGAAGTACGCGCCGCGGCGGTGCGCCCGCCAGATCGCGGTGGCGTTGGAGTTCATCGCGTTGGTGGACAGGTAGAAGACGTTGCCGTAGCCGCCGGTGGCGAGCACCACCGCGTCGGCGAGGTGGGTGCTGACCTCGCCGGTGACCAGGTCGCGGGCGACGATGCCGCGGGCCCGCCCGTCGACCACCAGCAGGTCGAGCATCTCGGTGCGCGGGTGGATCTCCACGTTGCCGGCCGCGATCTGCCGCGACAGCGCCTGGTAGGCGCCGAGCAGCAGTTGCTGGCCGGTCTGGCCGCGGGCGTAGAAGGTGCGGGAGACCTGGACGCCGCCGAAGGAGCGGGTGTCGAGCAGGCCGCCGTACTCGCGGGCGAAGGGCACGCCCTGCGCCACGCACTGGTCGATGATCTCCACCGAGATCTGCGCCAGCCGGCGCACGTTGGACTCCCGGGCGCGGAAGTCGCCGCCCTTGACGGTGTCGTAGAAGAGCCGGTGGATGGAGTCGCCGTCGTTGCGGTAGTTCTTCGCGGCGTTGATGCCGCCCTGCGCGGCGATGGAGTGGGCCCGGCGCGGGGAGTCCTGGTAGCAGAACTGCACGACGTGGTAGCCCTGTTCGGCGAGGGTCGCGCCCGCGGAGCCGCCGGCCAGGCCGGTGCCGACCACGATCACGCGGTGCTTGCGGCGGTTGGCGGGGTTGACGAGCTTGGCGGTGAAGCGGCGGGTGTCCCAGCGGTCGGCCATCGGGCCGTCGGGGGCCTTGGTGTCGGCGATGGGCGCGCCGGTGCCGTAGCGGGTGTAGTCGGTCAACTCGGCTCCCTCAGTGGACGGTTCCGGTCATGACGCCGACCGGTACGGCGATGAAGCCGGCGGTCAGCAGCACGGCCAGGCCGGTGGCGGTGGCCTTCAGCGCGCGGTCGCGGCGGCGGCTGCCCGCGCCGAGGGTCTGCGCGGCGCTCCAGAAGCCGTGCTGGATGTGCAGGCCGAGCGCGAGCATCGCCACGATGTAGATGACGTCGCCGTACCAGGTGTGGAAGGTCGCCTCCACGTTCTGGTACGGGTGGCCGGGCTGGGCGTTGCGGTTGACGGTGAGCGTGGTCAGGTCCAGCAGGTGCCAGACGATGAACAGCGCGAGGATCACCCCGCCCCAGCGCATGGTGCGCGTCGCGTAGCTCGCGCGGGCCTTTCGGTGGACGTAGCCGACCGGGCGGGCCCGCAGGTCGCGGCGGCTGAGCTGGTAGGCGCTCACGCCGTGCGCGAGGACCGCCGCGACGAGGACGACCCGGATGATCCACAGCGCCCACTCGTAGTGCAGCGCGGGCTCGCCGAGGGTGCGCAACCAGTGCGCGTAGCCGTTGTAGTCGTCGGCGCCGAAGAAGATCTTGAGGTTGCCGAGCATGTGGGCGACCAGGTAGAGCAGCATGATCAGGCCGCTCACCGCCATGACCGCCTTCTTGCCGACGGTGGAGTCCCATGCGGTGCGCAGCGTGGGCGGCCGCCGGTCGGTCCGCGTTGCCAGTGCCATGTCCACGACGGTAGGACGCGGAGTGACGAGTGGTCCAAGACATGATTCGGCTTGTTTCCATAGCTACTGCCTATCGACAGTTATCGTGGGGGGATGCAGTTCCAGCAGCTCGCGTACTTCGCGGCGGTCGCGCAGGCCCGGCACTTCACCCGCGCCGCGCAGTCCCTGCACGTCTCGCAGCCGTCGCTGTCGCAGCAGATCCGGGCGCTGGAGAAGGAGTTGGGGGCGCCGCTGTTCAGCCGGGCGCGCGGCAACATCACGCTCACCGACGCCGGGGAGGCGCTGCTGCCGCTGGCGCTGCGCATCCTGGCCGACGCCGACACCGCGCGGCACGAGGTGCTGGAGCTGGCGCAGCTGCGCAGCGGGCGGGTCCGGCTCGGTGCCACGCCGAGCCTGTGCACGGGCATGCTCCCCGACGTGCTGCGCGCCTTCCACGACCGGCACCCCGGTATCCGGCTGCTCCTGGAGGAGGGCGGCTCCCACGACCTCGTGCGCGAGCTCGCCCGCGGCGCCCTCGACCTCGCGCTCGTGGTCCTGCCCCTGCCCAGCCCCTCCCCCGCGCTCACCACGGTCGAGCTCTTCCAGGAGGACCTGGTCGCCGTCTCCGCGCTGGACGCCGCCGCGCCGCCGTCACCGCTGCGGGTCGCCGACCTGCGCGGGCAGCCCATGGTGATGTTCCGGCACGGCTACGATCTGCGCGACCTCACCGTCTCGGCGTGCCGCTCCGCGGGGTTCGAGCCGACCTTCACCATCGAGGGCGGCGAGATGGACGCGGTCCTGGGGTTCGTACGGGCCGGGCTCGGGATCGGTGTCGTGCCCTCCACGGTGGCGGCTCGCGCCGGCGAGGGCCTTCGGGTCACCCCGCTCGCGGCCCCGGGGCTGCGGCGCACCGTGGCGCTCGCCCACCGCAGCGATGTGGCCCCGCCGCGCGCGGCGAGGGTCCTCCAGCAGGTCATCCTCACCGAAGCGGTCCCCTCGCGCCCCTGACCCCCCGGCTTCCTCCGCCCCGTCCGCGCAGAGACCACCTGCCGGCGGCGGGCCGGCCGCGGACGAAGCCTCGGCCTCTTACGACGGAGCGTCCGTCTGCCGGCGCGCCGGGGTCGAGAAGGAGGCGAACGCGGCGTCCAGCAGGTCGCCGAGGCCCTCCTGGCCGTCGCTCGCACTCCATCGCCCGAGAACGATCCACAGGATCTCGAGCGCCGCCGCCACGCGTACGTCGGCGACGACCGACGCCCCGTCGGCGTCGGCGTCGGCCGAGGAGTCCGTCCGCCGCAGGCGGGCGACGATCTCCGGCCGCCATTCGGCCTGCTTCTCGCGGAGACGTGCGCACAGGGCCGGGGTCTGGTCGACCAGGCCCAGGATCGTCACGAGTTCCGGCACGTCGCGCACGAGGAACCTGGTGGCCGCCTCCACCGCGTTGCGCAGCCTGCCCCAGTCGTCCGGTCCGGCCCGCTCGGCCTCGAGCGCGTCGGCGATGACGTCACCGACCGGGTCGAAGACGAACAGGACCACGTCTTCCTTGGTGCCGAAGTACCGCAGGAAGGTGCTTCGCGACACCCCGGCGGCTTCGGCGAGGTCGGCGAACGTGACCTGGTTGAAGCCGGTGAGGCAGAAGCGGTTGAACGCGACGCGGGCCAGCTCTGCCTGCACCGCGTGGCGGCTGATCTCACGGGTACCGACCGGCGCTGCACTCATGAGGACAAGTGTACTCCGCCACACTCGTTTGCTTCTTCGCATATGAGTTCCTAACCTGATACTCAGTGTCAGCCGCGAACCTGAGATTCGCGTTGCTGTCCCCAGCCGACGGACCGGTCACGGGCCGTCCCCTACCGCGGTACGGAGCCACCTCATGACCTACGAAGACCTTCCCGCCCTGGCGATCGCCGTCTCGGACGGGGTCGCGACGGTGACGATCGACCACCCGCCGCTCAATCTGATGGACGCGGTGCTCCTGCCGTCACTGCGGGCATTCGTCGCGCGGGTGCGGAACGACGCCGACGTCCGCGTCATCGTCTTCGAGAGCGCCGACCCGGAGTTCTTCGTCGCCCACGGCGACATGGCCTACCTCACCGACCCCGACGCGCTGCCCGCGGCCACTCGCGCGGCGATCGCGGCCGCGCCGGGCGCGACCGTCCCCGACGGCATGAACATCCTCCAGGCGATGAGCGAGGAGGTCCGCTCGCTGCCGCAGGTCACCATCGGCAAGTTGGCGGGCTTCGCGCGCGGCGCGGGCAACGAGTTCTTCATGTACCTGGACATGCGGTTCGCGGCGATCGGCAAGTCGGGGCAGGGGCAGCCGGAGTCCCTGCTGGGCATCCTCCCCGGAGGCGGCGGCACGGTGAACATGACGCGCCTGACCGGAAGGGCCCGGGCGCTGGAGCTCATCCTCGGCGCGGAACTCGTGGGCGCGGAGCTCGCGGAACGCTACGGCCTGATCAACCGCGCCCTGCCCGCCGCAGAACTCGACGCGTTCGTCGACACCCTCGCCCGGCGGATCGCCGGCCTGCGACCGGAGGTGATCACCCTCACCAAGGCCGCGGTCGACGCGGTCGCGCCTCCGATCCCTCATGCGGCGTACGCGGTGGAGAACGAGGGCCTGTTCGCGGCGTTCGGCGACGAGGTCACCGAACTCGCCCACAAGCTGCTGGCCGCCGGCATCCAGACCCGCGAGGGCGAACGGGACCACGAGCGCATCGCCAACAGCATCTGAGTCCGCCGCACAACCGCAGCTGGGACGTTCGGGGTTTGCCGGCCGTTTATTAGACTGTACTGTCAAGTCTAATAAACGGCGGAGGGGAGACCGGCATGACCGAACAGCTGAGCGCGGACCGACCGGGGGCGCGGCGGAAGGAGCCCGGACGCCGCAGGTCGGGCTCCGACGAGAAGATCCTCGCGGCGGCGAAGAACCTCTTCCTGGCCGACCGCTACGACGGTGTCACCCTGGAGCGGATCGCCGAGCGCGCGGGAGTCTCACGGCAGACCGTCTACAACCGCTTCGGGTCGAAGGACGCCGTCTTCCGGGAGATGGTCCGCTACCACTGGTCGGCGTTCGCCGGCCCGGACCGACGGGGCGTCGAGTGCGACGCCGGCGCGAGCGCGGAGGAGGTTCTGCAGGGGTTCGCCGAGTCGCTCCAACGCTTCGCCGCCGAGACGGACCAGATCCGCTTCGCCCGGCTCGTGGTGGCCGAGTCCGTGCGTCGGCCGTGGATCGCGGACGAGTTCTACCGGGTGGGCAAGGGCCCTGTCGTGGAAGCGTTCGTCGGCTGCCTCGACGACCTGGTCCGCAGCGGGCGCCTGCAATGCCCGGACACCTACCTCGCGGCGCGCCAGTTCATGGGCCTCGTCCAGGAGTTCCTCGTCTGGCCGAGGGTCATGGCCTTCGAGGAGGAGACCACCGCCCAGCCGGCCGCGGAAGTGGTGATCGAGGAGGCCGTACGCGTCTTCCTGGCCCGCTACGCACCCGGGCCGAACGCCCCGGGCCGGCCTGCCTGATCCGCCCGCCGCCTGACCACCGCACCTCTTCCCGACCTGTTCCGACCTGTTCCACGCTCTCCGAAGGACCCGTCGTGCCCGCACCCACCATTTCACTCGGCGATGTCGAGATCACGCGCGTCGTCGAGTGGTCCGGCCCCATCCGTACCGCCCGCTTCGTCATCCCGGACAGCGACGGGGAGACCTGGCGGCGCCATCAGGACTGGCTGGCGCCGGACTTCTGGACCCCGGCCGACGACGCCTACCGCTGCCACATCCAGACCTGGGTCCTCCGCAGCGAGGGCAGGACCATCCTGGTGGACACCGGGGTCGGCAACGACCGGGAACGCCCGCAGATTCCGCAGTTCACCGGGCTGCGCACCGACTACCTCGCCCGCCTGCGCGAGGCCGGTGTCGCACCCGAGGACGTCGACATCGTCGTCAACACCCACATCCACTACGACCACGTCGGCTGGAACACCGAGTCGCGTGACGGGCAGTGGGTGCCCACCTTCCCCAACGCCACCTACCTGATCCCCCGCGCCGACAACCTGTACTTCGACCCGGAAAGCGCCGTCCGCAGCCGGGCCCCGCGGGACGAGCACGAGCGCCTGCGCTGGGAGGGCAGCAGACTCGTGTTCAACGACAGCATCGCCCCCATCCACCGAGCGGGACAGGCAGTGCTGTGGGAGGACACCCACCGCATCGACGGCAACCTGCGGCTGGAGGCAGCGCCGGGCCACACCCCCGGCTCGTCCGTCCTCACCCTGCGCTCGGGCACCGACCGCGCCGTCTTCGTCGGGGACATGCTGCACAGCCCCGTCCAGGTCCTCGAACCCGGCTGGAACAGCTGCTTCTGCGACGACCTCCCCCTCGCGGCCAGGACCCGCCGCGCCTATCTCGCCCGCGCCGCCGAGCTGCGCGAGCTCGTCATCCCGGCCCACTGGCCGGGGCACGGAGCCGCCGAGGTCCGGCAGGACAGGGACGGCTTCGCCCTCACCGCATGGGCCGCCTTCCCACGCGGCTAACGGCCGGTGCGGTGCTGCTGCCGGTAGCGGCCGGCCGAGATCCCGTACTCGCGTTTGAACGCGTTGGCGAAGGCGTAGGGGGAGCCGTAGCCGGTGCGCTGCGCGACGGTGGACAGCGGGACGTCGGTCGTCTGGAGCAGGCGTGCCGCCACGGTGAGCCGCCACCACGTCAGATAGGTGAGCGGTGGCTGCCCCACCATGGCGGTGAACCTGCGGGCGAAGGCGGCACGGGACAGGCCCGCGTGCGCGCCCAGCGACTCCACGGTCCAGGGGTCGGCCGGGCGTTCGTGCAGGGCCCGGAGCGAGCGCGCGACCACCTCGTCGTCGAGGGCGACGCACCAGCCGGTGGCCCGCAGTCCCGCACGTTCGATCAGGCAGGCCCGGATCAGGTGCACCAGGAGCACTTCGAGCAGCGCCGGCAGCACCAGGTCCCTGCCGTGCATCGGTTCGCCCAGTTCGCCGAGCAGCAGGTCGATCGACGCCTGGAGACCCTGGTAGCGGTCCGGCCGCGCCGGAAGGCTCACCAGGTCGGGGAGGTCCTGGAACAGCGGATGCGGGCGGGCCCGCTCCAGCCGGTAGGCGCCGGACAGGAAGCGGGCCGTGCGGTCGGTGGCGTTCGCGAGCGTGTGCGCGGTCCCGTGCGGGAGCAGAACGGCGTCGCCCGGTCGCAAGGTGACGACCGCTTCGTCCGGTGCCGTCACCTCGATGCGTCCCGTGGTGCCCACGTAGAACCGGGCACCGTCGAAGATCCCGGCGTCCTTCTCCCACCACGGGTCCGCGTCCTCCAGCGTCAGGGAGGGGCGTCCCACGCGCATGGTGCCGATCGCGTCGCTGAGCACGTCCATCGCCGTATCCTCCCGCACCGCGTCAGGTGTCCGAGAACGGCGCCCACCGCTTGATCGAGACGGCCCCGTTCGACCGCGCGACTTCGGCGGCACCCGCGCCGCCCAGGTGCGCCGGCACGACCAGGCTGTTCGTCGCGGCGGCCCGCTCCAGGACGCGGCGCCGGGACCGGGTGGCCTCGGCCTGGTCCTCGCTCAGGCAGGTGTCGTGGTCGGGTTCGATCATCTGCAGCGGAGTGTGGACCAGGTCGCCGACGAACACCGCCCGGTCGGCGCCGGACTCCAGCCACAGCACCGCCGAGCCGGGTGTGTGACCGGGGGCCGGTTCCAGGACCAGGTTCTCGTCGATGCGGTGGCTGTCGCCCTCCCACAGCACCGTCCGGCCGGCCCGGTGGACGGGCAGGACGCTGTCGTTGAACGTCACCCCGGTGTCGGCCGCGGACTGGAACGGGGACTTCGGGACATGGCCGCTTGCGGGGTTCCAGAAGTCGAAGTCGGCCCGGCTGATCAGATACCGCGCGTTCGGGAACGTCGGTACCCACTCGCCGTCGACCAGCCGGGTGTTCCACCCCACGTGGTCGTTGTGCAGGTGGGTGTTGACGACGAGATCCACGTCCTCCGGCCGCACCCCGGCCGCCGCCAGCCGGTCGAGGAAGTCGCCGTCGCGCTGGTGGAACACCTCGACCTCGCGCTGCTTGTCGTTGCCGAGGCCGGTATCGACCAGAATGGTGCGGCCCGCGCTGCGCAGCACCCAGGTCTGCACGTGCGCCTGCCACGCACCCGTCTCGGCGTTCAGGAAGTCGGGCGCCAGCCAGGATTCGTGCCGGCGCCACAGTTCGCCGGGAACGGACGGGAACAGGACATCGGTGGTGGCGAAGGCACCCTGCCACTCGACCACCCGCGAGACCTCGACATCACCCAGAATGATTTTCTTCACCCCCCCACCGTAGGAAGGGACGGTGAGACGCTAAATGCTCCGCTGTCTCGCTTTCTTAAGACAGCGTCTCGCCGCGGTCCCGTCCGCCACCGGAACCGACCGGCCAGGACGGACCGCGACACCAGGCGACTGCGGCGACGGGGCAGACTGGGGGCTATGGCCGGCGGCGAAATCCACCAGGTGGACGCGTGGCGCCCGAAGGTCCCGGGCATCACCGAAGTGCTGCACGCCCACTTCACGCACCACGCGTACCCCGTGCACACCCACACCACGTGGGACCTGATGCTGCTGGACGACGGTGTCGTGGACTTCGCCCTGGACCGCAGGCGGCACGGCGCGACGGACGCCAGCCGCGTGGTGCTGCTGCCCCCGGGGGTCCCGCACGACGGCCGCACCGTCAACCCGGCCGGGTTCCGCAAGCGCGTGCTGTACCTGAGCACGGACGTGCTGCCCGCCCGCCTGGCGGGGAAGGCGGTGGCCGGCCCGATCCTGGGCGACGCTGCCCTGCGCGCGAGGGTGCACCGCCTGCACGCGGCCCTGCGCGACCGGGACGACGCGCTGGAGGCGCAGTCCCGCCTCGCCTTCGTACGCGAACGCCTGCTGGTGCACCTCGACGCGCACCGGGTCCGGCCACCGGGCCGGGAGGGCGACCGGCTCGCGGCCCGGCTGCGCGAACTGCTGGACGCCCGCGTCGCCGACGGCCTGACCCTCGACGAGGCCACCGCGCTGCTGCACGCCCACCCCACCCACCTCATCCGCAGCTTCTCCCGCGCCTACGGACTGCCCCCGCACACCTACCTCACGGGGCTGCGGATCGACCGGGCCCGGCGCCTGCTCCTCACCGGCGAGCGGCCCGCCTCGGTCGCGGCGGCCGTCGGCTTCTACGACCAGGCGCACCTGAACCGCCACTTCAAGCGCCACCTCGGCGTCACCCCGGCCGCCTACGCCCGCCGCCGCCTGGCCCGGTAGCACGCCGGAGCGGCCGTCCGACGTCCGTGGCGGACACCGCGTCACGGTGCCGCCGACGTCAGGACGCCCCCTTCGGCGTCTTGTCCGCCTTCTCGACCTTGTCGATCAGCCGCTGCTCCTCCGCCGGGAACTGGTCGAACAGCTTGCTCAGCGTGCCCATCCGGCCGTGGAAGTCGGTGCCCCACCGGTCGGCGGCGGTCCCGACCCACGTCCCGGTCATCATCTGGTTGACCTTCTCGATGGCCGCCCGGATGTTCCCCTCGGCGGTCTTCACCGCGGCCATGTCCTTCTTGCAGTCGTCCACGTCACTCATCTGTCCTCCTCGGAGAAGTCGTCCGCCGCCCTCCCCCTCGCCGCGACTCTCACGAGCCGGCCGCGGCGAGGGCGAGGGCGGGGTCTGCGGAGCTGCGGTGCACCAGGTTCCCGAGGAGCAGGACGCGCTTGCCGCTCTGGGCGATGTACGCCTGGGTTCCGCAGGTGCTGGTCAGAGCGGGGTACTGGTGGCCGGGCGTGCAGGCGTGGCCGTCGTTCGGGGTCTTCGCCAGCACGGTCGCGCGGCCGTTGTGGACATACACGACGGCTGCCGACGAGCCGGCGGTGTCCTGGGCCAGGGCGTAGAAGCCGCCGCCGGTCGCGGGTGCCAGGTGCGACAGGCGCAGCGACGCGATCGCCGTGTGGGTGCCGGGTAGCGTGCCGGACAGGTGCAGGTGCTCGGGCGCCTTGCCGACGGGGATGGCCACGATGTCGGAGAGGTCGCCGGTGGCGGAGTAGACCGTTCCCGCCGGGTCCACCACGGCGCCGGTGAAGATCGGTGCCGACTGGTGGTAGAGGCGGGTGGAGGTGCCGTTCCCGAGCGCCCAGAGGTCGCCGCCCTCGCTGATGACGAGCGACCCGTCCGGGCGTTCGCCGACCGGCAGCGCGTTGTCGGAGGTCGGCGGGATCGCGAGGGCGGTGGTGCGGCCGTCCTTGTCCGTCACGGGCAGCTTCGCGACCCGCGTGGGCGGGCTCTGCTTGAGGACGCCGAAGACGACGGAGCCGTCCGAGCGGACCACCAGGGAGGCGTTGTCCACCCGGTGGTCGACCCGCACGTATCTCGCGACGACGCCCTGCGGGGTCATCCGCAGCACGTCGGGATGGTCGGCGCCGTCCCACTCCACCATGTACACGTCGCCCGACCGGCTGGTGGTCACCAGGGTGTCGCCGGACATCACGTCCTCGTTGAGGTCGTAGGTGTCGCTGAGCGCGCCGAGGTCGAAAGCGGCGATCTTCCCGGCGGCCGGGGTCGGCAGGCCGGCCCGGGCGCTCTTGTGGCCGCCGCCGCCCGAGCACCCGGCCAGGAGCCCCGCCACCGCCACCGCCGCCGCCAGGTACCGCTTGGTCCGGGTGCGCTTGGTCCGGGTGCCGGACCCCGGGCGACAGGCCCTAGTTGCCATCAAGTGATCCTTCGTACGTCCTGAAGCCGCTGTCGAGGTCGCCCATGACGCCGTTGGTCGTGGAGGCGACGCTCGTGCCGGTGAACCAGCTGGTGAAATCCGTGTTCTGCCACGCGTCCGGGGACACGGTCTGGGTCTTGGGGTCGTACCACGTCTGGCCGGCGGGCGCGGGGATCTTCCCCGACCGGATGAGTCCCTGGGCCAGCGCCGGCGCGTACGCCTTCTCGACGTCCTTGGCGTCCTTGGAGTTCACGGCCTGCTGCGCGGCGGCGTTGTCGGTGGAGAACGGGTCGGTGGTCGGCGCCTTGACCGACCGGCCCCAGGTGGCGAGGGTCTGCGAGTACTTGAAGCCCTTGGTGACCACCTTGTCGGTGACGCCCTTGGGGAGTGAGGTACCGCTGAACAGGACGCCCGCGGTGTTCAGGACCGCCAGGTTGGCCTTGTGCTGCTCGTCCAGCTGCTGGGCCGCGCTGTAGCTGATGTTGTTCTTGGCCTTGGTGAACAGGCCGATCATGTTGCCCAGGTTGGTGATGTCGTCGCTGGAGCCGGCGGCGTCGCTGAGCTGGGCGTGCATCGCGGTGTCGAACATCGCGGCGGCGCTGGGGTCGTCACGGGTGAACAGCTCCATCGCCGCTTGCAGGTCGTCGTGCGGGAGGACCAGGCCGTGCTCCGTGGTCGAGTAGCCGCCCGCCTGCGAACCGGCGATCTTGGACGAGGCGCCGAGCTGGTCGGCCCAGGTGGCGGTGATGCCGGCCAGGGCGACGGCGGTGCTCTGCGGATAGGTGAAATAGGCGAGCTGCTCCTTCTGGGAGCGGCCGGCGAAGGTGCTGTTCTCCTTCGCCGCGGCGGCCAGGATGTTGTACGCGGCCTGGCCGGACTGGTCGGCGAAGTCGGGACTGCGGTCGCTGGCGGCCAGCGTGAGCACCCGGCCGATGGGTTCGGAGTCGTCCACGGTGCCGGTCCGGCTGGTGGTCTGCCAGTTGTACTCCAGCAGGTCGGCCGCGTACCCCTTGCTGGCGGCGGTGTTCTGGCCGAGCAGGTCGCGGGAGCCCTGCGCGTTGTCGCCGAGCCGGTCCAGGACGGCGAGCACCGGGTCGTTGGCCCGGATGGCCGCGACGGTCTGGTCCGCACCGGACTTGGAGCCGACCGCGCCGGTGAGGCCCAGGTCGTCGAACCACGCCTTGCCGTCGCCGTAGTACCCGGGGTAGGCGCCGCCGCCGGGGAACATCTCGTAGTCCGGCCGCATCGCGCCCTGCTTCTCGCGCCAGTCCAGCATGCCGCCGCTGATGTCGGAGAGGACCTGCGCGTTCCACTTGTCACCGGAGGGGCCGTACTTCAGCAGCATGCCGATCGACCAGGCGTCGTCGTCGGTGGGGTGGGTGAGCGGCGCCAGGTAGTCGGGGGCGGGATGGGGGTAGTCGCCCTTGACCGCGAGGTCGGCCAGCGTCTGGGTGGCCTGGCCGAACTGGGCCATCGCGGCGACGGACTCCTTGCTGAGCAGGGTGTTGTCGTGCGTGCCGTCCTCGGCGTGCAGGGCGTTGGCGGCTCCGGTCATGTCCTTGATGCCGCCGTTGATCATGAACGCCGTCATGTAGGCGGAGTCCTTGCCGTGGTCGGACAGCGACTGGGCCACGTTGAGGATGATCTGCCGGGAGTTCGGGTCCTTGGGGTTGGCGAGCGCCTTGCTCAGCTCGCTCGCCTCCTGCTGGGCCTCCTTGGCCGGGTCGATGTCCTTGGTGTCCCAGGGAATCTGGTACATGTCGCCGTTGATGCCGCACAGGTACGGCTGGCCCGCGCCGTCCAGCAGGTTCAGCGCCTCGTCGGCCCGCAGCGCCATGGCGTGCGCGTCGTCGCCGACCTGCTGGGCCTGCTGTCCGATCGCGCTCAGGTTCAGGGAGCCGCCCCACCGGTCGAAGTCCGTCCGGATCGTGCCGCCGTCCGAGGCCAGTGCCGCGGCCAGATCCGCCAGGCGGTTGGCCAGTTGCCGTAAGCGCTGCGGGTTCACACCCGCGAAGTCCGTCATCGGTCCCCCGTACACGTCGTGGGCGCGCGCACCACCCGTCACGTCCGTGCGCGCGCGTCCGGTCAGTTCCGTTCCACGGTAGCGGCGCAGGGCTCCGGAATCCGTACCCGCACGGCGGCTGTGACCGAGCCGGGACGAAACGTCGGGCGGGGGAGCCTCGGCGGCCTGGCCGCCAGGGCTCCCCCGCCCACCAGGGTGTGTCCTAGGCCGTCGCGATCGCCGGGTCGCTGACGCCGGGGCGGCCGGTCTCGACGTGCCCGGCGAAGCGCCGTGTGAAGGCCGCGTCGTGGTCGGACTGCACGGTCACGTCGTACCAGCGGTCGGCGAGGGCGGGCCGGTAGGTCTCGCGGCGCCCGGCGCGTACGACGAGCATCCGCTGCTTGCCGTCGTAGGCGTTGCGGACGGTGAAGCGGATGTCGCTGCCGCCGGAGTTGGCGAGGGTCAGCTCGACCTGCCCGGTGCGGGCGTCGTGCCGGGCGGTGACCTCGGCGCCGGCGCGGTGCGCGGTGCCGCCGAAGGCCCGCAGGAAGCCGGCCGGGCCGTGCACGGTCAGGTCGTAGGTGCCGGAGGTGCCGTCGGTGTCCCACTGCCCGGTGAGGGTGTGCCCGGCGCCGGTGGTGTACGTCCACGGGCCGTCGGTGCGGTTGCCGGAGGTGACGTGGAAGCACGCGCCCGCCCCGGCGCCGCCGCCGAACGTCAGGGTGACCTGGCCGGCGGCGGTGACGGCCGCGTCCGTGTGCGGCGCGTACGGCAGCGGCCGGGTGGGCCGGGAGCCCTTCTCCTGGCGCGGCACCGCCTGCTCGGCGGGCGGCACCGGCACGTAGGAGTCGTGCCGGTCGGAGTCCGTCGGCTGGTAGCCGTCGGTGCCGGGCAGGCGCGCGGGCCGGTCGTGCTGGAGCGAGAAGTCGAACGCGGAGGTCAGGTCGCCGCACACCGCGCGCCGCCACGGCGAGATCTGCGGCTCGTGCACGCCGAACCGCTGCTCGATGAACCGCAGGATCGAGGTGTGGTCGAACGTCTCGGAGCAGACGTAGCCGCCGGTGCTCCAGGGCGAGACCACGAGCATCGGCACGCGCTGGCCGAGGCCGTACGGGCCGGGGGCGTAGGTGGAGTTGCCGGGGAAGAGCTCGAGGGAGGTGTCGACGGTCGAGCCGCCCTGGCCCGCCGCGGCGGCGTACGGCGGCACGACGTGGTCGAAGTAGCCGTCGTTCTCGTCGTAGGTGATCAGCAGCGCGGTTCTGCTCCACACCTCGGGGTCGGCGGTCAGCGCGTCCAGGACCTGCGAGATGTACCAGGCGCCGTAGTTCGCGGGCCAGTTGGGGTGCTCGGAGAACGCCTCGGGAGCGGCGATCCAGGAGACCTGGGGCAGCCGCCCGGCCTTGACGTCGGCGCGCAGCACGTCGAAGAAGCCGTCGCCGGCCTTGGCGTCGGTACCGGTGCGGGCCTTGTCGTAGAGCGGGTCGCCGGGGGCGGCGTTGCGGTACTGGTCGAAGTAGAGCAGCGAGTTGTCGCCGTAGTTGCCGCGGTAGGGGTCCTCGATCCAGCCCCAGCCGCCGGCCGCGTCGAGGCCGTCGCCGATGTCCTGGTAGATCTTCCAGGAGATGCCGGCCTTCTCCAGCCGCTCCGGGTAGGTGGTCCAGCTGTAGCCGGCCTCGGAGTTGTCGACGACGGGGCCGCCGCCCTTGCCGTCGTTCCCGGTCCAACCCGACCACATGTAGTAGCGGTTGGGGTCGGTGCCGCCGATCAGCGAGCAGTGGTAGGCGTCGCAGATGGTGAACGCGTCGGCGAGCGCGTAGTGGAACGGGATGTCGTCGCGGGTCAGATGGGCCATCGTGGCCGCGGACTTGGCCGGAATCCACTGGTCGTACCGGCCGCCGTTGACCGCCTTGTGGCTGCCGGTCCACTCGTGGTTGAGGCCCTCGATGAACTTCATGCCGAGGTCCTGCGTGTCCGGGTGGTAGGGCAGCACCTCGCCGGTGCCGTTCGGCTGGTGCCACACGGACTTGCCGCTGGGCAGGGTGACCGGCCGCGGGTCACCGAAGCCGCGCACCCCGCGCAGCGAGCCGAAGTAGTGGTCGAAGGAGCGGTTCTCCTGCATCAGGACGACGATGTGCTCGATGTCCTTGATGGTGCCGGTGCGGCGGCCGGCCGGGATGGCGGCGGCCCGGGTGATGCTGCCGGACAGCGCGGAGAAGCCGGCGGTGGCGCCCGCGATCTGAAGGAAGCGGCGCCGGTTGAGTTCGGTCATGCTCGCGGGACCTCTTGGGCTCGGGGCGGATGCTGGGCCGGGCGGCGCGGACAAGTTGGCGTGCGCGGGCCGGCGTACCGCTGACGTCGGGTGGTGCGGGGCCCGGCGGTGGCGGCCCGGGCCGGGCGGTCCCAGATCACCGAGCGCCGGCGACGTGCGGGTGTCGTACGGGTGGCGCGGCGCCGTACGGACCGCGAACAGCCCGCCGGCGGGGGGAGGTTGCGGCCGCGCCCGCGACGGCCTTTGGCACCGGCCCGTCACGGTGGGTTCCGTCGCCGGCGCGCAAGGCGCCGTTCAACTGGCCGTCGCCGCCGGGCGGGATTCTGCACGACGTCACCGCGCCGCCCTGGCGCGGGCCCGCACTTTTGCGCACCGCTCGGCACGGCACCGCACCGCCCGCACCTCCACGCACCGCCCGGCACGACCGCGCACCGCACCGCACCCGCGTCAAGGAGTCTTGATGGCCGCACAGTTGGACCCGTCGCACCCTTCCGAGCCGTCGTCGCAGCAGCCCGGGGAGCAGGCGGCGGCGCAGGCCCCGGCCGGGCCGCGGATCGGCCGCCGGGCCGCGGTCGGCCTGCTCGGCACCGCCGGCGCCGCCGCCGTGGCCGCGCCGCTGCTGACCGCGGCGCCGGCCGCCGCCGCGCCGGCGAGCAGCGCCACCGCGGGCGCCCCGGCGTTCCTGCCGTCGCCGGACGCGGGCGGCGCCCCGCCGGTGCAGGGCCTGCACCTGACGTTCGGCAAGGACCCGGCCACCCAGATGGTCGTCTCCTGGCTCACCGACGCCCCGGTGAAGCGGCCGCGGGTGATGTACGGCACTCTCGAACACGGCCTGGGCTCGGGCGTGGACGCGGTCACCCGCAGCTACGCCGACGGCAAGTCCGGCCGTAGGGTCTACGTCCACCACGCGGCGCTGAACCGGCTCTCCCCCGGCAAGCAGTACTTCTACGTCGTCTCGCACGACGGCGCCACGCCCGACAGCGGGACCTTCGCCACCGCGCCGCGCGGTCGCCGCCCGCTGACCTTCACCAGCTTCGGCGACCAGTCCGCGCCGCAGGTCACCTGGGCGTCGGACGGCAGCGTGGCGCTGGACGCCAACTCCACGCCCGCCACCAAGGACATCGTCACCGGCATCGAGCAGGTCGCGCCGCTGTTCCACCTGCTCAACGGCGACCTGTGCTACGCCAACCTGGACGTCGACCGGGTACGGACCTGGAACAACTTCTTCACCAACAACACCCGTTCGGCCCGCTTCCGGCCCTGGATGCCGGCCGCGGGCAACCACGAGATCGAGTCGGGCAACGGCGAGATCGGCCTGGGCGCCTACCAGACGTACTTCGCGCTGCCGTCGACCGAGACCGACGCCGAACTCGCGGGCCTGTGGTACGCGTTCACCGCCGGCTCGGTGCGGGTCATCGTGCTCCAGAACGACGACAACTGCCTCCAGGACGGCGGCGACCTCTACATCAGCGGCTACTCCGGTGGCCGCCAGCTCGCCTTCCTGGAGCGGGAGTTGAAGGCGGCGCGGGCCGACCGCGACATCGACTGGGTGGTCGTGGCCATGCACCAGGTGATGATCTCCTCCTCCGACGCCAACGGCGCCGACCTGGGCCTGCGCGCCAAGTACGGCCCGCTCTTCGACCGCTACCAGGTCGACCTTGTGGTCTGCGGGCACGAACACAACTATGAGCGGTCGCTCGCGGTGCGCGGGGTGGTCAGCGGCAGCGAGACCCTCACCCCGAACCCCGCCTCCACCCGCACCGACGACATCGACACGAGCCTGGGCACCGTGCACATGGTGCTCGGCGGCGGCGGGGTCTCCGGGACCACCAACCAGTCGTTCTTCAAGGACGGCACCGCGAAGGTGATCACCGCCGTGGCCGACAGCCGCCCCGAGGGCGGCAAGCGCGCGGCCACGTACGTCAAGGAGGAGGCGGTCTGGACGGGCGTGCGCGACATCGAGCACCCCTACGGCTTCGCGTCCTTCACCGTGGACCCGGGCCGCTTCGCGGGCGACACCACCCGGCTGCACGTCACGTACTACAACGTGGACAAGCCAGCCGGCGAGCTGTCGGTCTTCGAGCAGTTCACGCTGCACCGGCGCCGCTCGGACGGCTAGCCGCGGCCGGGCGGCCGCCCCGCCGTGCGCCGAACGGGGCGTGCCGCGCCCCGCCAGGCGGGTGGGGCGCGGGCGGCCGCACCCGGTGGGCTACGATCCGCCGAGTCCCCCCAAACCACGCAGGAGGCGCGACATGGCCGACAGCGAATACCGGGTCGAGATCGACGGTGCCCGGGTGCTCACCCCCCGGCTGCTGCTGCGGCCGTGGGAGGACGCCGACGCGGCGGGTGCCCTGGCGGTCTACGGCGCCGACGAGGTGACCCGCTGGCTCGCCCCGGCCATGCACCGCACCCCCGACGCCGAGGCGATGCGCGAACTGCTGGCCTGCTGGCGGGCGAACTGCGAGGAGCTGGACCCCCCGGCCGGCCGCTGGGCGGTCACCCGGCGCGACACCGGCGAACTGGTCGGCGGCGCGGCGCTGCTGCCGCTGCCCCCGTACGGCGTGGACCTGGAGGTCGGCTGGCAGCTCGCCCCGACCGCGTGGGGCGCGGGATACGCCTCGGAGGCCGGGCACGCCGTCGCGCACTACGCCTTCGAGGCGGGCGTCGACGAGATCTTCGCGGTGGTGCGCCCGCGCAACGAGCGCGGCGCCGCGACCGCGCGGCGGGTGGGCATGGAGTGGGTCGGGGAGACCGAGAAGTACTACGACCTGCGGCTCCAGGTCTACCGGCTGCGCAAGGCCGAGTTCCCCCCGTCCCCGGCGCCGCACCCGGCCGACTAACCGCGGCCGCACGGCCGTACGGCCGGCCCGACCACCGGTCGAATACCCGGTCGATCCGGCATGCCCGCGCTGTTACGGTACGAGGCGCCGGCCGCGGGACTCCGGCGCGACTTCCGGAACCTGCCTCTGAAGCAATGATTCGCAGCTCGCGCCCTCACACCCCGGCCGGCATCCATCCACCGGGGAGGGGTGTGTGCGGTGCCGGGTGCGCTGGAGGGTCTGGTCGCCGCCGAGGACGTGCTGCTCTTCGTGAACGCGGCCGTCACCTCGACCGGCCAGCGCGAATTCCACAGCGGGGCCGCCGAGCAGCGGATGTCCCTGGAGTTCCTGCACGCGTACATGCTCGGCAACTACCGCGGGCTGTACGCGGCCGCCCTCGCGCTGGGCGTCAACGACCACAACGCCGCGCTGATCGTCCGCGAACTGCTGCGCACCGCCGCCGAGGCGAGCCCCGAACAGCGTCGCACCGAGGGCGCGCTGATCGCCCGGCGGCTGCACCTGCTGCCGCCCCAGCGGGTGTACGCGCTCTTCGCCGAGTTGCGCGCGGCCCGGGTGAACAACCGCCGCACCCGGGCGATCGTCCGGGACTGGCTCGCCGCGCGGCCCGACGCGGGCTTCGACGCGGTGAAGTACCGCGCGGGCCTGAAAGCCGCGCTGCGCCACACCCATCTGCGGTTGGGCCCCGAGGAGTTGGGGCCGTTCCTGTTCGCGCCGCGCAGTCGGGCCCGCTACGGGCACCCGCTGCTGGACGCGCACCGGCGCGCCCGTTACGAGCAGGCGGCCGTCTTCGAACTGCCGTTCACCGTGGCCGAGGGGTTCGCGGCGCGGCATCGCATCCCGCGCGAGGTCTTCCTGGAGCGGATCGCGCCGCGCCTGACCCGGCTGGAGCGGCTGCGCCTCCAGGAGGCGGCCCGCAGGTCGGGCGTCGGCGCCGTCGGCACCGACCTGACCCGGATGCCGCTGACCAGGCTCGCCTCCTACGTGCTGGGGCTGCCGCGCGCGGACCGGGTGGCGCGCCGGGCCGAACTGACCGCGGCGCTGACGACCGCGGCGCGCCGTGTCGCCGGTGCGCGTGCCGGGACTTGGGGCCGGGTGACGGCGGTGCTCGACGACTCCTCCTCCACGTACGCCTCCGGCCACAAGCGGCGCCGGCCGCTGGCCGTGGCGCTGGCGGCGCACTTCCTGCTGGCCGTGCTGGCCGGTTCGTACCGGGCACTGTGGACGTCCGGCCGCACCGACGCGCTGCTGGCCGGTCCCTACGGCCCGACCCCGCTCGGCACGCGGCTGCTGGACGCGCTGGAGCCCGGCCCCGACCTGGTGCTGGTGGTCTCCGACGGCTTCGACAACGCCCCGCCGGGGCTGGCCGCGGAGGTGCTGCGAGTGTGGCGGTCCCGGATCGACCCGGGCGGCCGCACCGGTGTGGTCCACCTCAACCCGGTGTACGACGCGGAAGGCTTCGATATGCGCCGGCTGTCACCCGCAGTGCCGACAGTGGGCATCCGCGATGCGGAGGATCTGCCCGCCCTGACCGAACTGGCCGCGTTCGCCACCGGCCGCGGCGGCCTGCCGCGGCTGAGGGCGCATCTGGACGCGCGGGTCGCGGAGTTCCTGGCGGGTGGCTCCGGCCCCGGGCCCGGAGCCGCCGGGGGTGCCGTGTGACGGCCGCCTTCCGGCTGGACCTGGCCGGGCTGGAGCCGGGTCCCGCCCAGGTGTGGGGCGGGGTACGGCTGGTGCCGCTGCTGCGGGCCGCACCGGTGGAGGGGCTGCGGCTGCACGCCGAGCTGTACCGCGACGGGTACGGAAGCGTGGTGACCGGGCCGCGCACGACGTACACCTCCTACATCCCGCACGGCTTCGTCGCGGACTGGGGCGCGGACGCCGGGCAGCGCGGCCCGGCCGCCGCGTACGGTACCCAGCTGCGCGGCGGGCAGGGCGGTCAGGAGGCGGTGGCGGGCATGCCGCTGAGCGTGCACCGGCGCATGGCCCGCCGGGAGGCGAAGCACCGGCTCCGCTTCCTGCCACTGCACCTCGCCCTGGAGGGCTTGCTGAGCCTGCACTTCGGCGGCCCGTCGATCGCCTGGGCCGAGTGGTCAAGGCAGGCGCTGCGGCACGGCCTGTCGCCGCGGGTGGAGGAGGCGTACCTCGGCGCGGACGTGCGCGGCCTCGACGACGCGCTGCGGGTCTTCGAGGTGCATCCGGGCCAGTGCGGGCTCGCCCTCTACGTCGCCGACGCGCTGGCCGCGGTGTTCGCCGTGCCGCACCCGGCGGACTACCGGGCGCTGCACGACACCCTGCTGCTCGACCTGTACGGCGAACTCGTCTACCAGTACGCCCTGTTCGGCGCCGCCCTGCCCGACTACCGGCCCGCACTCGGCGACCCCGGGTCGGTGCCGGAGCTGCGCGCGGCCGTGGCCCGCGAGGAGCGCGCCTGGCGCGCGTTCCACGACGGCACCATGGCCGCCGGACTGCTCGACGGGGAGTACCGGGCCCAACGGGTCCACCGCGCGGGGCCGTTCACCCTGCACCGCTTCCTGCCGGCCTTCCGCCCGCGCCAGGAGAACCACATCGGCGAGGCCATCACCGCGGCCGACGGCCGGATCGCCTACCTGAAGACCTTCCGGCTCTCCGAGGCCCAGGTGCGCCGCGGCCACCTGCTGTCCCGGCTCGCCGCTCACGACTGGCACTTCGCCGACACCGCCGCCGACCTCGGCCTCACCCCGGCGGAGTTGGCCCAGCGCCTGCGCTCGGCCGGCGTCGCCCACCTGCTGCGCCAGGACCTCGCCGACGCCGCGCGCCGGCCGCCGTCCGGCCGCGGCGCGGGCAGCGCCCGCTGACCGGGGAGGGGGCGGCCGCGCCTCACCCGATCCGGCGGGCCAGTACCAGGCGGCAGCGCGGGCTGCCGTCGGGGCGTCGGCCGAACTCCTCCAGCGCCAGGGTGCTCACCTCGAAGCCCGCGGCCGCGAGGTCCGCCCGCACCGGCTCCAGCGGGAAGGTGCGGTAGTACATCACGAACGGCGGGCGCCACAGCGCGTTGCGCACCCGCATCGCGGCGTCGAAGCCGGCCAGTGCCCAGTACCAGGGCGAGCCGACCGGGGGCGGCGCTGCGACGGGGAAGGCGAACAGCGCGCCGGGGCGCAGCGCGCGGTGCACCCCGGCGAACAGCGCGGGCCGCTCGGCGGGCAGGAAGTGCCCGAACGCGCCGAAGCTGACGGCGAGGTCGAACTCCGTGTCGAACGGCAGCGCCCGCGCGTCGGCCCTGACCCAGCCGTGCTCGGGGTGGGCGGCGCGGGCGCGCTCCAGCATGCCGCGGCTGATGTCCGCGCCGGTGACGCCGTTGGGGCACAGCCCGGCCAGCACTCTGACGCCGGCGCCGGTGCCGCAGCACACGTCGAGCCCGGTGCGGAACGGCCCGTACGGCCGCAGCGCCGCCGCGGTGGCGTCGAGGAAGCGGTCCGGGGTGCGGAAGGGCGTGTGGTCGAAGGCCGGTGCCAGCAGGTCGTACCCGTGCTCGACGGAGGACAGCGCCTGGACGGCCAGCTCGCGTACGGAGGGGCCCTGGGAGGAGAACACCCGGCCCACCCTAGAACCGGGTGCGGCGCGATGTGCGCGAGATCTCACCCGAACGAAACGGAACCGCCATTCCCGTTGACGTATGCTGGCTTTAGCGGAATCACAGTTCCGGATCTCCGCGCACACCTCCGAGCGCTGTCGCTCGTCCCGTTCTCCGTACGGCCCGGACCACCGCGTCCGCGCCGCCCCTTTTGCGTCCGTTAAGGAGTTCCATGGCGTCCGAAACCCGGCGCACCCCTCACCAGGTGACGTTCGCGGTGCTGGCGGCGAGCGTCAGCGCGTACGCACTGCTCCAGTCGCTGGTGACCCCGGTCCTGCCGACGATCCAGGAGTCGCTGCACACCTCGCAGAACACGGTCACCTGGGTCCTGACCGCGTATCTGCTCTCCGCGTCCATATTCACCCCGATCATGGGCCGGGTCGGGGACATCGTCGGCAAGAAGCCGGTCTTCGTGGCCACCCTGGTCGCGCTGGCCGCGGGCTCGCTGCTGGCCGCGCTGGCCACCAACGTCGGGGTGATGATCGTCGCCCGGGTGATCCAGGGCATCGGCGGCGGCGTGCTGCCGCTGGCGTTCAGCATCGTCCGCGAGGAGTTCCCGCGCGAGAAGATGAGCGGCGCGGTCGGCGCGATCGCCTCGCTCGTCGCGGTCGGCGGCGGCCTGGGCATCGTGCTGGCCGGCCCGATCGTCAACGCGCTGGACTACCACTGGCTGTTCTGGCTGCCGATGATCCTCACCATCCTCACGGCGGTCGCCACGGTGCTGTTCGTACCGGCCAGCCGCACCCGTACCGAGGGCCGGATCAGCTGGGCGCCCGCGCTGCTGCTGTCGGCATGGCTGGTGGCGCTGCTGGTCGCGCTGAGCCAGGCGTCGGTGTGGGGCTGGGGCTCGGGCAAGGTGATCGGCCTGATCGTCGCCGCCGTGGTGCTGGCGGTCGCCTGGGTCGAGACCGAGCGCCGGTCGGCGACGCCGCTGATCGACATGAAGATGATGAGCCGTCCCGCGGTGTGGACCAACAACACCGTGGCCCTGCTCTTCGGCGTCGGCATGTACTCCGTCTTCGCCTTCCTCCCGGAGTTCGTGCAGACCCCCAAGTCCACCGGCTACGGCTTCGGTTCGACCATCACCCAGTCCGGGCTGATCCTGCTGCCGATGTCGGTGGCGATGTTCCTGGTGGGCCTGGGCGCCAACTCGCTGGCCGCCCGGATCGGCGGCAAGACCGTGGTGCTGCTCGGCTCGCTGATCAGCGCGGTGTCGATGGCGCTGCTCGCCTTCGCGCACGGCGCCACCTGGGAGCTGTACATCGCGACCGCGGTGATGGGCGTCGGCTTCGGCCTCGCCTTCGCGGCGATGTCCAGCCTGATCGTGAGCGCGGTCCCGGCCGAGCAGACCGGCGTGGCCAGCGGCATGAACGCCAACATCCGCACCATCGGCGGCTCGATCGGCGCCGCGCTGATGGCCAGCGTCGTGACCTCCAGCCCGGCGGCCGACGGCCTGCCCCGCGAGGCCGGCTACACCCACGGCTTCGCGATGCTCGGCGTCGCGCTGCTGGTCGGCGCGCTGGCCGCGCTGCTGATCCCGGTCTCCCGGCGCGGCACTCTGGTAGCCAGCTCCACCGAGGACAACGAGCCGGCGGGCACCGCGCTCACGGCCGTACCCGGCGGTACGGTCATGAGCGACACGTCGGAGTGAGGTCCGGCACCGGACACTCCGGTGCCGACCGCACCACAGGGGAGCCGGCACCGGGCAGGGCCGCACCGATCGGAAGTGGACGATGGCAGCGCACAAGGCGGGGCACGGCCCCGTAGCCGACAGCACCGGGCACGGCACGGGGCACGGTGCCGTGTGCGGTGAGCACCCGGCGCCGAAGGGCGCTGCCGACCCGACACCCGCCGGCGGCGCCGCCCCGCACCGCCCGATGCGGCGCGACGCCGCGCGCAACCACCAACTGGTGATCGCCGCGGCCCGCGAGGTGCTCACCGAGTACGGCACCGACGCCAGCATGGAGCTGATCGCCTCCCGCGCGGGCGTCGGCGTCGGCACCCTCTACCGGCGGTTCCCGAACAAGGAGGCGCTGGTCGACGAGATCGCCGGGCAGATGCTCGGCGAGCTGGTCGCCGAGGCGCGCAGCGCCCTGGCCCTGCCGGACGGCACCGGACTCGACGTGTTCATCGGGGTGTTCGGCCACTGGCTGAGCCTGCACCGCGGCTACGCCGACAAGCTGGTGGGCCGCACCGAGGCCGCCTGCGTGGAGCAGCTGCGCGACCTGATCGACCTGCTGCTCGACCAGGCCAAGGCGGCCGGGCGGGTCGCCGCGCACATCGAACTCGGCGACGTGATGGCCCTGGTGTGGGGGCTGCGCGGCGTGGTGGAGACCAGCGGCGCGGTCACCCCGGACGCCTGGCGGCGCTACGCCGACATCCACCTGGCGGGCCTGCGCGCCCACTCCCCCGCATCGGCCCGCCCCGCGGTGACCCGCGAGCAGCTCACCCGGATCAACGCCCAGGGCTGAACTCCCCCGCACCGCCCGCCCTGCCGGCTCCGCCCGACACCGCGGCGGCCCGGGCCCGTTCAGACCGGGCGGGCCAGGTGGAGCAGGCGGGGACGGTCGTCCCGGGCGGGTACGGGGGCGAAGCCCAGCCGCTCGTAGAGGGCGATCGCGCCCGTGCGCCAGTCCCACACCGACAGCCGCAGGGTGTCCACCCCGCGCGCGGCCGCCTCGGTGAGCGCGGCGCGCACCAGGGCCGCGGCGATCCCGCGGCCGCGGTACTCCGGGGCGGTCCACAGCCGCTTGATCTCGGCCGCGCCGCCCACCGCGCCGGTCAGCACCAGGCAGCCGGGCACCGCGTCCCCGGCGACGGCCAGCAGCACCGTGTCGGCCGCGAACGCGGTCCGCGGGTCGAGGACCTCCGCGCGGTAGCGCTCCGGCAGGTCGGCCACGTCGGTGACGGCCTCGCCCTTCTCCGCCTGCGTCTGGAGGTGGTAGGCGGCGAGCAGCCCGGCCGGGCCCTGGCCGCCGGCGAGGCCCGGGCCGGGCCAGCGCACGACGGTGGTGGCCGGCACGGCGGCCGAGGCCGGGGTGGCGGCGGTCGCTTCGGCCGGGGCCTGTTCGGCGGGGGTCTGTTCGGCGGCGGGCCGGGGGCGGTCGTTCATGCCCCCAGCCTCACACATCCGCAGGTCAGCGCGGCGCGGGGGTCAGCGGCGGGTGCCGCAGTCCGGGCAGAAGGCGGCGCCCGCCGGGAGCTGCGCGCTGCACGAGCCGCAGGTGTCCGGCTGGGCGAGCCGGTTGCCGCAGCCGGGGCAGAAGGCCGAGCCGTGGGTCTCGGCGCGGCACTGCGGGCAGACCAGCTGGCGCGGGGTGTTCACGTCGAACGACTGCCCGGCGGTCTGCCCGACGGCGTAGGCGCGCTCGGTCACCATGTCGTTGAGGCCGCGCTGCTGGGCGGCGAGCGCCTCGGCGGCGGTGTCGGGGGCGCAGGTCAGGCAGATGCCCTGCCCAGCGTTCCAGCAGCGGTTGCAGACGTAGCCGGTGCAGCGCGGACAGCGGTTGAAGTGCCCTTCCGCGGTGGATATCGCGCGCTGGAAGGCCGCGTCGCGGGCGGTGCCGTAGCCGGCGCCGGCCAGCCCGTCGGCCGCGGTGGACACGCCGCTGCCGGCCCGGCCGAGCATCCCCCAGGCCGCGTTGACCCCCTTGCCGACCCAACTGGCCATCCGGCCACCGGTGTACGGCACGAACGGCGAGCGCCACGTGTCGTAGCAGCGGTGGCAGGAGAACTCGAACTGGAACCCCGCACCCGTGCCCTGTTGCTCGCACAGATCACGGTAGTTGTTGCTGAAGTAGATCTCCGCGGTCACCGGTCGCCCTCCCCGAGCAGCCTCCGGCCGGGCCCCTGCCCGCCGGTCCTCCCCTACCGGCAACGGACGCCCCGTCCGCCGCTGCCGGTTCTGCGGGCCGGGTACGGCGCCGCAAGCACCCTGTATTTTCCCACATCCGGGCGCCCCCTTGGCGCTGCTGGGCACACCGCTGCGCCCCCGCGCTCCCCACGGTCACCACCCGGCACGCCCGCCCCGTTCCGCATCGCGGTCCGAACCGGCCGCGGCCGCCGTACGCCCGTGTCCCGGGTGTACGGCGGCCGCGTGCGGGGGCTGGCTGGGGCCGGCCCGTGGCGGGATCAGCCCTGGCGGGCCTTGCTCCGCGGGTCCTTGCGGTTGATCACGTAGACCTTGCCGCGGCGGCGCACGACCTGGGCGCCCGGGCGGCCCTTCAGGGAGCGAAGCGAGTTGCGTACCTTCATGGTGGCGCCCTTCTGCTCGTAGTCTCTACGGTTGCAGGTGCGACAACCGCGGTGCCCGCGCGTTCATTCCGCGCGGGCGGGCGGTCCTCCAGGAGGGGACGGGCAGACCATGACCGAAACACCGCAGGACCGCGACCGGCCGGGCGCCGACGAGGGCCCGGACTTCGACCGGCCGGGGTTCTCCAGCCCCGACTTCTCCAGTCCGGACTTCACCGGCCCCGGCGGCGACCGGATCGGCGACTTCACCCCGCCCGACTTCGAGGTGCCGCCCTTCGAGGGCCCCGACTACGAGGCCGAGGACGCCGACGAGCTGGTGCCCGAGGAGGCCGGGTTCTCCAGCCCCGGCTTCACCAGCCCCGACTTCACCAGCCCCGGCCCGATCGACGACCCCGACGACACCCACGGCACCCCCACCTCGCACTGACGCCCGGCCGCGCCAGGCCTCAACCGCCGGGCCGCACCGTCAGATCGGCGATCCGCGCGAGCATCGCGTCGAGTGCCGCCTCCAGCGGAGCCGTCTCGCGCCGGACCTGGGTGAGCAGCAGGCCGCCCTGGAGGGCGGCGAGGAGGGCGAGGGCGAGCCGGTCCGGGTCGCCGTCGCCGCGCAGCTCGCCGCGGTCGCGCATCGCGTGCAGGCCGGAGCGGATCGCCGCCTCCCACCGGGCGAAGCCGCCGACGAGGTCGGCGCGCGCCACCTCGTCGGTCTCGGCGAGCTCGCTGGCCAGCGACCCGATCGGGCAGCCGCCCTGGCAGTGCGCCTCGCGCTGGATGCCCACGACGAGGTCGCGCCAGGCGCGCAGCGCCTCCAGCGAGTCCAGGCTGCCCAGCAGCGGCTGCTGCGCGTCCAGCACGGCCTGGGTCTGGTGCGCGATCACCGCGCGGACCAGGGCGCTCTTGTCCGCGAAGTAGTGGTAGATCTGCGAGGTGCTGACCCCGGCGGCGGCCCGTACGTCGTCGGTGCTGGTGCCCGCCACGCCGTGCTCCAGCATCAGTCCGGCCGCGGCCGCCACGATCCGCCCGCGGGTGGCGGCGCCCTTGCGGGTCAGCTTCTGCGGCGCCGTCGGGTCGGACACGGGGGGCGAGTCGATGCTCATGCGTTCAGCGTAGGCCCTGCCCAGCGCTTCCTCCCGGCCCGCGGGGCGCCCGCCACGGAAAAACTGGAGTTGACACTCCAATCTTTGGGTGACAAGAATGGAGTCATCGCTCCAATATTCAGCGGCGGGCGATCACCCCCGGCGGCGCACCCGTGCCGCGCGGGCACACACACCCCCACCACGCACACCCCCACCACCGAAAAGGGCGGATCACCATGGAGTTCGAAGGCCGCAAGGCACTGGTCACCGGCGGCACCTCCGGCATCGGCCGGGAGATCGCCCGACAACTCGCCGCGGGGGGCGCCGAGGTCCTCGTCAGCGGCCGCGACGCGCAGCGCGGCGCGGCCACCGTCGCCGCGATCGAGGCCGCGGGCGGCAAGGCGCGCTTCTTCGCCGCCGACATGGCCGACCTCGACTCGGTCGGCCGGCTCGCCGAGCAGGCCGCCGACGTCGACATCCTGGTCAACAACGCGGGCGTCTTCGACTTCGCGCCGACCGGCGAGCAGTCCGTGGCGTCCTACGACGCGATGTTCCAGGTCAACGTGCGGGCGCTGTACTTCCTGACCGCCTCGATCGCGCCGCGGATGGCCGAGCGCGGCGACGGCAGCGTGGTCAACATCAGCACGATGGCCGCGACCGTGGCGCTGCCCGGCGGGTCCGTCTACAGCGCGACCAAGGCCGCCGTGAACTCGCTGACCCGCACCTGGGCGGCGGAGTTCGGCACCTCCGGGGTCCGCGTGAACAGCGTCTCCCCCGGCCCGACCCTCACCGAGAGCGCCCCGCTGGAGATGGTCGACACGCTCGGCGCCACCACGCTCCTCAAGCGCCACGCGAGCACCGCGGAGATCGCCGCCGCGGTGGTCTTCCTCGCCTCGCCCCGGGCCGCGTACGTCACCGGCGCGACGGTGCCGGTCGACGGCGGGCGCGCCGTCGCGTGACGCCCCGCGCGCCCGCGGCCCGGCGGCCGGTCAGCCCGGCGCGGGGGCGGGCGGGGAGAGGGTGCGGGCCGCGGTGCGGTGGACGGCGTCGGCGACGGCGGCCAGGTCGGGCGAGTCGAGCTTCCACTGCTGCCAGTACAGCGGGACGTCCACCGGGCGGCGGGCGGCCAGCTCCACGAGGGTGCCCGCCGCGAGGTGCGGGCCGGCCTGCGCCTCGGGGATCATGCCCCAGCCGAGCCCGGCGGCGACCGCGGCGAGGAACGCCTCGGACGAGGGCATGCAGTGCCGGGCGCGCGTCGCGGCGGTCAGGCGCGCGGAGCCGGCCGCCCGCCGCGGGGCGAGCAGGTCCAGGAACCGGTCCTGCAACTCGTCCTTGCGGTCGAAGACGATCGCGGGCGCGGCCGGCAGCGCCTCGCGCAGCGGGCGGCCGGCCAGCCGGCGGGCGACGAACCGCGGCGCGGCCATCGCCCGGTAGCGCATCCGGCCCAGCGCCCGCACCGAGCAGCCCTGCACCGCCAGCGGGGAGGAGGTCACCGCGGCCATCACCCGGCCCTGGCGCAGCAGTGCCGCGGTGTGGTCCTCGTCGTCGCGGTGCAGGTCGAACAGGATGCCGCGGTCGGCGGCGGCGTCCACGAGCGCGGGCAGGAACCACGTCGCGAGCGAGTCCGCGTTGACCGCGATCGGCAGGGTGGCCGGACCGAGCGCGTCGTCGAGGCCGAGTTCGGCGCCCGCGTCCTGCTCCAGCCGCGCGAGCTGCCGCCCGTAGCGGATGAGCACCTCGCCGGACGCGGTGGGCCGCACCGGCTTCGTCCGCAGCAGCAGCACCCGCCCGGTGCGCTGCTCCAGTGCCTTGACCCGCTGGCTCACCGCCGACGGCGTGACGTGCAGGGCCTCGGCGGCCGCCTCGAAGGTGCCCTCGTCCACGGCGGCGAGCAGCGTGCGCACCTGGTCCAGCGGCAGCCCGTCCACCGTCGCCGCGCCCCTTTCCCGCACCGCCCGCCGGGTCCTTCCGAGCACAGGCGGCACATCGTAAGCAGTCCTTAAGCAGTGCTCATGCTACCTAAGAATCCTTAGCTGGCCTGAAAGATCACCCCGCTCCTAGCCTCGGGGCATGCACGCAGCTCTCTTCGCCGTCCTGGCGGGCCTCGGCACCGGTCTGTCCCTGCTGGTGGTCATCGGCGCCCAGAACGCGTTCGTGCTGCGCCAGGGCATCCTGCGGCAGCACGTGCCCGCGGTGGTCGTGATCTGCGCCGTCTCCGACCTGCTGCTGATCTCGGCGGGCGTCGGCGGCATCGGCACGGTCGTACGGCGCTGGCCGACCGCCCTGACGGTCACCGCGTGGGCCGGCGCGGCGTTCCTGGTGGCGTACGGGGTGCTGGCCGCCCGCCGGGCCCTGCGCCCGCAGCAGCTGACCGCGGCCGAGGGCGCCGGCGCCTCCGCCCGCACCGCCGTCCTGACCTGCCTGGCGATGACCTGGCTCAACCCGCACGTCTACCTGGACACGGTGCTGCTGGTCGGCTCGGTCGCCAACAGCTACGGCCACGCGCGGTGGCTGTTCGGGGCGGGCGCGGCGGCGGCGAGCACGCTGTGGTTCACCGGGCTCGGCTTCGGCGCGCGGCTGCTGCGCCGCCCCTTCGCCCGGCCCGGGTCGTGGCAGGTGCTGGACGCGGTGATCGCGGTGACGATGGTGTGCATGGGCGTGCTGATGGCGACCCGGGCCTGACCGCGCGGCGGCCGTGCCGTACGCGGCGGGCCCGTGCCGTACGCGGAGGCCCATACCGTACGCGGCGGGCTTCCGCACCGTACGCGGGCCCGCTCAGTGCAGCAGCCGGCCGCGCGGCAGGGCGCCGCGGCTGGGGCCCTGCCGGATCGGGCGGAAGCCGATCACGGCGGCGTCGTCGCGGCGGCTGCCGGCGCCCGACAGCATCTGGGCGCAGATCTGCGCGAGCGTCAGCCCGTCCGCGCGGGCGGCCTGCGCGGTCGCGGCGAGCGCGGCCATGCCCTGGCCGAGGTCGGTGCCGGGCACCTCGATCAGGCCGTCGGTGTACAGCAGCAGGGTGTCGCCGCTGTCGAGTTCGTGGTGCCAGGTGGCGCGGGGCGCGTCGGGCGCCACGCACAGCGGCAGGTCGGGGCCGTCGCCCAGCAGGTAGCGCGGCTCGCCGGCCGCGGGCAGCAGCAGGGGCGGCGGGTGCCCGGCGTTGGACCACGCGAGGTGCCAGCGGCCGTCGGACCGCGGCGCCAGGTTGGCGTGCACCACCGTGACCAGCGGCGCGATCCGCAGCCCGTCCACCACCCGGTCGAGCTGGGCGAGGCTCTCGGCCGGGCCGCCCGGGTGCTCCTGGTCGTAGGCGATCACCCGCAGCATGCTGCGCAGCTGGCTCATCGAGGTGGCGGCGTCCAGGTCGTGCCCGGCGATGTCGCCGATGGTCAGGGCCACGGTGCCGTCGGGCAGCAGCAGCGCGTCGTACCAGTCGCCGCCGACCTCCGCGGTCTTGCTCGCGGGCTGGTAGTGCGCGGCCAGCTCCGCGCCGGGCACCACCGGGGTCGCGGTGAGCAGCGCGCGCTGGAGGGTGAGCGCGGTGTGCCGGGTGCGCTGCAGCTCCACCGCCTGCCGCAGCGGTTCGCGCGCCTGGTACAGGATCTCCCGCAGCAGCGCCCGGTCCGCGGCGCCGGGCGGCGGGCTGTCGGCGCAGCTGGCCGCGCAGGCGAACGCGACCACGGCCGAGTCGATCACGATCGGCACCATGGTCAGGCTGGTGGCGCGCGCCTCGCGCAGCCACCGCCGGGACATCTCCGACAGCACGCTGTCGGGCGGGTCGCCGGTGGGGAAGGTGATCAGCCGGGGGCGGCGGCTCTCGATGACCTGCTGGGCGGCCTGGCCGACGAGATAGGGCCGGTTGCTCAGCGGGGGCAGGGCCGGCAGTCCGGCGCGGGCGGTGGTGGCGACCCGGACCGCGGTGAGCGGGCCGCCGACGCCGGCCGCGGGCAGCATGAAGACCGCGCACGCGTCGGTCAGCTCCGGCACGACCGCGGCGGCCACGGCGGCGAACGCGTCCGGCACGTCGTCGGCGGTGGTGACCGTGGTGACCCGGGCGAGCAGCCGCTCGCGCAGCCGGTTGCGCCACTGGTCCTCGATGTCGGCGGTCGCGCCGATCCACTCCACCAGTTCCCCGCCGCGCTCGACCGGCACCGCCCGGGACTGCACGTGCCGGTACTCCCCGGTGGCGGTGCGCATCCGGAAGGTGCACTCGAAGCGCGCGCGGCCCTCGGCCGCCTCGTTCCAGGTCCGCACCAGCCGCTGCCGGTCGTGCGGGTGCACCGCGGCCATCCACTCCTGGTCGATCACCGGCCGCCACGGGATGCCGGTGAACTCCTCGAAGCCGCCGACCAGTTCGACGATCTCGCCGTTCGGCTTCATCAGCCACACGATCTGGGTGACCGCGGACATCAGCGCCTCGTACCGCTGGAGCGCCTTCTGCCGCTGCTCGGAGAGCAGTTGCGCGGCCTCGACCGCCTCCACCTGCGGGGTGGTGTCCACCGCCACGGCCAGCACCCCCGCGCCGAACCGGGAGACCACCGGCGAGCAGCTGTAGACGAAGTGCCGGCGGCCGGGCGCGCCGGGCGCGGTGCCCTCGGTGGTGCGGGTCTCGGTGACCTGCCGGGCGGCGCGGTCGAGGTGGACCTGGTCGAGCATCTTCAGGAAGCGGGCGGCATTGGGCTCGGTGAACACCTCGGCGGCGGGCGCGCCCAGCTGCCGCGGGCCGAACAGGGCGCGGAAGGCCTCGTTGACGTAGACCAGCCGGTGGTCCTCGCCCGCGGTGATCGCGACGGCCACGATGGCCCGGTCGAACACCTCGGGTTCGAGTTCGGGCACGCCGGGGCCCGCGCCGATCCGCCTCATGCTCCGATCATCGCGCGCCGCGGCCCGCCGGGCGCGTCGAACGCGCCGCGCGTTCGTACATCTGACCGATTCCGGGGGCCGCGGGCTTCCGGCGGGCCGCGGCGCGCCCGTGCCCTTACGGTGGTTTGCGGGGGTACGGCCGCGTAGGTATCCGCGCACCCCCCTGCCCCGGCAGCCACGCAAGGAAGAAGGCGCTCACCATGGCCTCAGCGCCCACCATCCCGGACGTCACCCTCAACAACGGCGTCACGATCCCGCAGCTCGGCTTCGGCACGTTCCAGATCGAGCCGAAGGACACCAAGGACGCCGTCCTGGCCGCGCTGGAGATCGGCTACCGGCACATCGACACCGCCGAGATGTACGGCAACGAGAAGGAGGTCGGGCAGGCCGTCGCGGAATCCGGCCTGGACCGCTCCGAGGTCTTCGTGACCAGCAAGCTCAACAACGGCTTCCACGCCTACGGTGACGCGCTGACCGCCTTCACCCGCAGCCTGGACGACCTCGGCATGGAGTACATGGACCTGTTCCTGGTGCACTGGCCGCTGCCGGAGGTCGGCGACTACACCGAGACGTGGCGGGCGATGGAGGAGATCTACCGGTCCGGCCGGGTCAAGGCGGTCGGCGTCTCCAACTTCCAGATCGCGCACCTCAAGCGGCTCTTCGAGGAGACCTCGGTGGTGCCCGCGGTCAACCAGATCGAGGTGCACCCCTATCTCGTGCAGGACGAGTTGCGCGCCTTCGGCGAAGAGCACGGCATCGCCACCGAGGCGTGGTCCCCGATCGCCAAGGGCATGGTCCTGGACGACCCGGTGATCACTGCGATCGCCCAGCGGGTCGGGCGCAGCGCGGCGCAGGTGACGCTGCGCTGGCACCTGCAGCGCGGCGACATCGTCTTCCCGAAGTCGGTGACGCGCTCGCGGGTGGCGGAGAACCTGCGCCTGTTCGACTTCGAGCTGACCGGCCAGGACCTGGCGGACATCTCCGCGCTGGACCGCGGTGAGCGGACCGGCCCGGACCCGGACACCTTCAACTGAGTGCCGTAGGGGCGTACCCCGGCCGGGCGACGCGCCGCCGCCTCCCGCGCCCCGGGTCGCGGGAGGGGGCGCGCGCCCGGCCGGGGGTCAGACGGAGGTCTCCAGCAGCCTGCGCAGGTCCTCGGCCATGCGCAGCGCCGCGGCGCGCCCGTCGCCGCCGAGCGCGCCGGCCGGCGCGGGCCGGGCCCGGTCCACCACCACCCGCAGCGCGGCCGCCGCGTGCCGGGCGAAGAGCGCCAGCAGGTCCAGCTCGCTCAGGCTGGAGCGGGACTGCGGCACCGGGTCGAGCACCTCCAGCACCCCCAGCACCCGGTCGCCGTGGGTCAGCGGCGCGGCCATCAGCGCGTCGGGGACGTACTCGGTGGACTCGGCGAAGTCCCGGTCGAAGGAGGAGCTGCGGGACAGGTCGTCCACGATGACGGGCTCACCGGAGGAGACCACCCACCCCGCGATGCCGCTCTCGGCGGGGAAGCGCCGCCCGACCAGGAAGCTCTCGCCCTGGCCGGAGACGGCCTGGAAGACCAGCTCGTGAGCCGGTTCGTCGAGCAGGAACACCGAACTGGCCTGGGCGCCGAAGATGGCCCGAGCGGTGTCGACCACCGACTGCATCAGCTCCTGGGAGAGCGGGTCGGTCACTGCGTTGCTCTCGTTGCTCTGTGTCACGAAGCACCCCTGATGCCCAGTTGGACGTTGGCCGCGGAAAGGTAGAGCGCGTTCTTGAGCTGGAAGGTCGTCATCCGGCGGTGCCGGGACAGGATGCGGGCGCACAGCCCGGCGATGTAGGGCGTGGCGAAGCTGTTGCCCGTGGTCCTGATCGACCCGCCGCCGAGCCAGGCCACCTGGACGTTCTGGCCGGGGGCGAAGAACTCCACCGGGGGGCTCGGGTTGTACAGGTGCAGCTCGGGGTCGTCCTCCTGGTGGCTGCCCACGGAGATCACCGACGCGAACCGCCACGGGAAGCTCTCCACCGGGGTGTTGTGCGCGGAGGCGACGATCGCGGTGCCGCGGAAGTACGCCTCGTCGGCGAGGACCCGCAGCTCCTCGGCGAACTGCGGGCGGGTGGTGGACAGGCTGAGGTTGATCACGTCGAAGCCCTGGCGGATCGCCCAGCGCAGGCCCGCGAGCAGCACGTCCCCGGTGCCGCCGAAGCCCTTGCCGAGCACCTGCACGCTGTACAGCTCGCACTCCGGCGCGGTCCTGCGGATGATGCCCGCGCAGGCGGTGCCGTGGCCGCAGGAGTCGCCCGGCTCGATCGCCACGACGCTGGTGCCGGCGGCGTCCTTGCGGACCGTCCAGGAGCCGTCGACCCGGCCGATCAGCGGGTGGCCGCCCTCCACGCCGGAGTCCACGACGCACACCCGTACGCCGGTGCCGAGCGCGTCGGCCCAGCCGCGGCCGGGCGCGGGCGGCTCGCCGTCGGCGGCGACGAGCACGTCCTCCGGGCGCTTGCCGCGCAGGCTCCAGGTGAGTGAGGGGACGGCGCCCTTCTCGACGGTTCCCATGCAGCAGCCTCTCGCGTTCTGGCGGGGTCGCGGGTGCGGTGGGCGGCCCGCGCGGGTTCTCGGGGCGTGACGTGCCGTACGGGCGGCAGCGGCGGCGGGCGGCTCACGCGGGGGCCTGCTGCCGGCGGGCGGCGCGGCGCGCGCCGGGCAGGTGGCCCTTGGCCGCGAAGTGCCGGGCGGCCTGAGCTGCGGCCTCGCCCGCGGCCTCGGCGTTCCCGGCGCGGCGCAGCACGTCGGCGCGGTCCAGCCAGGCGACGGCGAGCAGGACCGGGGAGTCGGTGCCGGCGGCGGTGCGCACCGCGCGGGCGGACAGCGCCTCGGCCTGCTCGGCGCTGCCGCGCGCGGCGGCGATCCGGGCGAGGAGACCGTCGAGGTCGGCGGTGTCGGAGGCGGCCTCGCCGGGGGCGGCGGGGGCGCCGGAGTCCGCGGTGGTGGTGCCCGGGCCGGTGGCAGGGTCCAGGCCCGCGCCGGGGTGGTCGGCCGGACGTTCACCGGTGGCCGCGCCGGGCTCGGCGAGCGCCCCCGGGGTGTACGGGTCCGGGCCGGTGTGCGAGCCGCTGCCGGTACGCGCCCCGGGGCCGGCGGCCGAGGCGGCGGCCGGGCCCGAGCCGTTGGGGGCGGCGGCGAGGCGGGCGGCGGCCTCGTCGTGGCGGCCGACGTCCACCAGCAGCCGGGCCGCCTCGCGGGCGACCACACCGCGCAGCCCGTCGGCCTTCAGGCGCGCCGCGGCGGCGTCGGCCTCCTCGAGCAGGTCCAGGGCCCGGGCGCGGTCGTCCCCGAGGGTCGCCACCGCCGCGGCGAACAGCGGGAGCACCACGCGGCCCTCGGCGTACCCGAGTTCGCCGGCCAGCCGGCGGGCCCGGCTCAGGCACGCCTCGGCGTCCACCCACCGCTCCTGGAGGGCGAACAGCACCGCCAGCGGGCAGTTCAGCGTCAGCCGTACGGTAGGGCGCTGCTCGCCGTGCTCGGCCAGCAGGTCGCGGCTGCGGGCGACCGCCGACGGGACCGGTTCGGGGCCGCGCCACAGCGAGACGCCGATCGCGCCGAGGGCCAGGGCCCGTTCGGGCTCGGCGCCGGCCCGGCGCGCGTGGGCCAGGGCCCGCGACAGCAGGTCGTCCGCGGCCACATGGCGGCCCTGCGACTGCCGGTCCTGTGCGATCCGGATGCAGGCCCGCGCCTGGCCGAGGTCGTCGCCCGCCTGCTCGAAGACCGGCAGCGCCCACTGGGCGACGGTCCCCGCGCTGCTGCCGTCCGGCGCCGCCGACACCGCGGCCAGCGCGAGCCGCGCGTGGGCCGCTTCCACCGGGCGCACCGCCTCCCGCCCGAGCACGTCGAGCAGCAGCGCGCGGCCCTGGTCGGTACGGCCGGTCGCCAGCAGGACGTCGCCGAGCCGCCGCGCCGCCGCGCCCCACTCGGGCTCGTCCTCGGCCGCCAGCTCCACCGCCCGTTCCAACAGCCCCGCCGCCCACGCCAGATCCGACCGCGCCAGCGCCCGCGAGCCCGCCTCCACCAGCAACCGCACGGCCCGCACCCGCAGGTGGTCGGTGTGCGGGTCCAACACGCCCAGCTCGGCCCGGTAGCGGTAGGCCCGCTCCAGATGCGCCGCGACCGCCGCCACGCCCTCGACCCCGCCGGACCGCGCGCGCAGCAGCGCCTCGCCCGGGCCGCCCTCCTCCCGGGGCCCCGCGGGCGCCTCCTCGGCGGCGGGCGCCAGGCGCCTGGACAGGGCCAGCGCGGCGTGTTCATGGCGTTCGGCACGGGTGCGCTTGGCCATGGACTGGTAGGTGACCTCATGGACGAGTCCGCTGCTGAAGCGCAGCGGATGGGTGCCGGCGAGCAGGCGGTGGCGGCCGAGTCCGGCGAGCGCGTCGCCCAGCGGCCCGGGCGCGGGGGTGCGGGCCGCGGCGTCGTAGAGGGCGCCGCCGGGCGCGCCTTCGGGGTCGTCGGCGACCAGGTCGGCGACCTGGTCGGCGGTGAACTCCCGGCCCGCGACGGCCGCGATGTCCAGCGCGGCGCGCTCCGCCCGGCCGAGGGCGCCGATCCGCGCGCCGAGCAGCGCCTGGAGGGTGGTCGGCAGGTCGCCGCCGCCGTCGGGGCGGTAGCCGGAGTCGGGCTGGGTGAGGGCGGCGAGGAGCTGTTCGAGGTAGAAGGGGTTGCCGCCGGCGGACTCCAGCACCTGCGGCGGTACGCCCGTACGCCCGCGGGCGGGCGCGGCGCCGTCCCAGTGCGCGCCGACCTCGGTGAGCGCTTCGGCGACGGTCTCGGCCTGCGCCGTGGTCAGGCCGGGCAGGGTCAGGGTGCGCGCCCGGGGGCCGCCCCACCCGGTGTGGCGGTCGGCGAGGTCGGGACGGGCGGCGCACACGAACAGCACGCCGGCGCCGGCGAGTTCGGCGCGCAGCGCGGTGACCATGGCCAGCAGCGGCTCGCTCGCCCAGTGCAGGTCGTCCAGCACCAGGACGACCGGTCGGCGGCGCGCCAGTACGGCGAGCAGGCCGGTCAGCGCGGCGCAGGTGTCGTCGGTCGACGGGTTGGGGGTGCCGTCCTCCAGCAGCCCGGCCGACAGCACGGCCAGCGCGGCGGCGGCCTCCTCGCGATCCGTGCGGTCCGCGATGCCCGCGGGGTCCGCCATGTCCGGCTCGTTGTCGAGGAGTTGGCGCACCGCCTCGGCGAGCGGCGCCAGGCTGCCGTGCTCGCCGTAGGGCCGGCAGCGGCCCGCGCCGTGGGCGAAGGCCCGCCCGGACTGCTTGCGCCACTCGTGGATCAGCCGGGTCTTGCCCATGCCGGCCTCGCCGAAGACCACGACCAGGTCGGGCCCTTGGCCGTCGCGTGCGGCGGTGGCGGTGAACGCCTCGCGCAGCGCCGCCAGTTCGCGGTCGCGGCCGACGAAGGGCACGTCGAAGCGGCGGCTGACCTCCGGCTCCTCCTCGACCACGGCGACCAGCCGGTAGGCGTCGACCGCGTCCTCCTTGCCCTTCAGCCGCAGCGCGCCCACCGGTTCGGTCCGGGCCCGCGCGCCGGCCGCGCGGCGGCTCTCCGGGCCGATCAGCACCTCGCCCTCGGCGGCGTTCTGCTCCAGCCGGGCCGCGACGTTGACCGTCTCGCCCGACACCAGCGCCTGGCGCGAGGACACGTCGGAGGCGGTGACGACCGGCCCGGTGTTGACCCCGATGCGCACCCCGATCCGGATGCCGAGCGAGGGCCCCAACTCCACGTCGTTGAGGCGCTGTACGGCGTCCAGCATCGCCAGTGCCGCGGCCAGCGCCCGCGCCGCGTCGTCCTCGTGGGTGACCGGCACCCCGAAGACGGCCATCACCGCGTCGCCGATGAACTTCTCGACGGTGCCGCCGAACTGCTCCAGGCACTCCCGCATCCGCTCGAAGTAGCGCAGCACCACGGTCCGCAGCGTCTCCGGGTCGAGCACGCCGGACAGCGCGGTGGAGCCCACCAGGTCGCAGAAGACCACGGTCACGACCTTGCGCTCCTCCTGCCGCACCCCGGCCGGTCCGGGGGCGGCCGGGGTGCCGCAGGAGGGGCAGAAGCGCGCCTCGGCGGGCAGTTCGGCGTCGCACGCGGTGCAGTGCATGCTCGGTCCCTTCCGCTGGTGGTGGAGCGGCTCAGAAGAGCGCGCCGCCGGCGATCTCGCTGTGCGCCTGCACTTCCGGGCCGACCTCGTCCAGCCGCGCCTTGATGTCGAGCATCACCGACAGCTCCTCCGCGCTCAGCGCCCGCAGCACGTCCCGCTGCTCCTCGGTGAGGTCGGCGACGCCGAAGCCGTGCGCCTGGAGCACCTCCAGGGTGTCGTCGGCCGTGCCGTCCATGCCCGCCCCGCCGATGTCCGCCCCGCCGATGTCCGCGCCGCCGTGGCCGCCGTCGCGCTCCCGGCTCTGCGCCGCCCCGTCGCTCATGAGGTGTGCGTCCTTTCCCTGGGGTGTTCCTGCTGCGCTGCCCGGCCGATGTGCGCGAACAGCTCCACGAGCCCGTCCACGGTGTGCAGCGCGCTCATCACGACCGCGTGCAGCAGGGGCGGGTCGAGCGGCAGCCCGTCGAGCAGCGCGAACAGCGCGGCGGTGTGCCCGCCGTCCAGCTCGGCGTGGCCGCGTACGGTCCGCAGCGCCGCGGCGGGCACTCCGGCGGCGGCGATCCGGTCCGCCAGCCAGGGCGCGGGCGCGTTGCCCTCCAGCACGGCGATGTAGCCGAGCAGCGCGACGGGGTGGTGGTGCGTGATCCAGTAGTACTGGGCGCCGGCCAGCCGGGCGACGACGGGGGACGGCTGCCGGTCGCGGACGGCCGCGGCATCGCCGCCCAGCGCGGCGATGTCCGCCAGCAGCCAGGCGTCGTGGCCGCGTTCCTCCTCGATGTGCGCGCGCAGGTAGGCGGTGAGCGGCGCGGCAACCGGGTCGCCGGGGCCCAGCCGGGCGCAGCGGCCTGCCGCCTGCTCCATCAGCGGCACGGACGCGCGGATCAGCCCGTGCATGGCGGCCAGGTAGCGGTCGTAGCGCGAACTCAGGCCCTGCGGGCGCCACATGGCGGTGGTGGCCGCCTGCACCGCGGGCGCGGTCAGCGCCAGCCGGGCGCGCAGCGCGGTGCCGGGCGGGACCGCGGTGGCCGCGCTCACCGCGCGGCTCCGCGCGGTGCGACCAGGTCGGCGTAGGGGGCGCAGCCGTGCCGCCGGACCAGGGCCACGGCGCCGGCCGCGGCCTGGCCGTCGGCGGCGTACCGGTCCAGCAGCGCGCCCGCGGGTCCGGCGCCCGCGGCGGCCGCGGCGGCCAGGACGCGCGGCTGGTCGGCGAGCGCGCGGCAGCCGTCGCAGTAGCCGCGGACCGGGGCCGGCTGGGCGGCGGGGTCGGCTTGAGCGGCGTGGGCGGCGGGGTCGGCGGCGCCGTAGCGGTGCCGCAGGTTCGCGGGGCCGACCGTCCTGATCATCCGCAGCACCGGCGACCGCCGCACCCGGGCGCTGATCTCCGGCCAGCCGTTGGCGCCGATGTGGCCGAGCGCCAGGTGCGCGGGGGCGGGTCTGCGGTCGACGACGTCCTGGTTGCAGCAGGCGAGCACGGCGCCGTCGGCGGCGACCACCGGCCAGGCGGCCATGGCGCAGGGCAGCGCGCGCTCCGGGTCGGGCGCCGCGGTGTCCGCGGCGGCCCAGGAGGCGGCCCGGCCCACCCGGCGCAGGGAGTTGACGAGCATGGGCACCCGGGTGCCGAAGGTGTGGCGGATGTCGGCGGTGACATCGGCGAGGTAGGGGTCGTCAGGGCCGCTGCCGACCAGGTGGACGCTGGTGGCGACCCCGGCGTCCAGCACCTGCGCCAGGAGGGCGAGGACGGGCGCGCGGCCGGTCTCGCGCTCGTGGAAGGCGTCCATGCTCACCGAGAAGTGGTCGACGGACGTCACGGCCCGCCAGATCCGCTCCGGCACGGCGTGGGCGCCCGGCCGTTCCGCGCGGGCCGCCGGGCCGACGAAGAAGGCGCCGGTGAGCAGCGCGGTCCTGGTGCCGGCCGCCCGCGCGCTCGCGGCGAGTTCGGTGACGAGGCCGGGCCGCAGCAGCGGTTCGCCGCCGGTCATCATGAGCACCGCGGGGTGCTCCTCGGCGGTGAAGCTGCCGACGAAGGACCGCAGCCGGGCGGCGTCGGGTTCGCCGGAGGCCATGGTGGCGGCGGTGGAGCAGTGCGCGCAGTGCAGCGGGCAGCGGCCGGTGACGGTCAGGAGCAGGCCCGCGCCCGGCAGCGGGCGCTGTGTCATCAGTTCGGCGAGTTCCATCGCACGCTCCTCATCGTCCTCCCGAGTGTCGGCGGGAGCGGTTCGAGGTGGGGTAAGAAGCGGTATGGGAGCGGTAAATCCGCAGGTGGCGGCCCGGGACACCGTTGGCCCCCGAAGGGGCGCACGCCGGGTCGGCGCGTGCGGCTCAGGCGGTGGCCCGCGGCAGCGGCAGGAGGTGGCGCTGCGCCTGTTCACGCGCGTAGACCTTCGTCAGGCGCGGGAGCTCGTAGCGGGCGGCGTGGGCGGTGACCTCGCTGCGCGGTGCCATGAGCACGCCGGCGTCCATCAGCGACTCCAGCCGGTGCAGGGCGTCGTCCTGGTCGCAGGTGAGCGCCTCGGCGGCCTGGCGCAGGGTGAAGGGCCGGTCCGGCAGCTCCCCCAGCAGGCACAGCGCGGCCCGGTCGGCCGGGCCGAGGTCCTGCCAGCAGCCGGCCAGGCTCGGCCGGACGTCGGCGTCCCCGGCGACGAGTTCGTCCAGGACGGTCCGGTCGTCGCCGAGCCGGGCGGCGTACTCGCCCAGCGGCAGGTGGCGGCGTACGGCGAGCTTCAGGCCGCTGACGCGTACGGCCAGCGGCAGCATCCCGGTGGCGGCCACGATCCGTTCGGCCGAGGCCGGACAGGAGCGCAGGCGGTCGGTGCCGATGATCCGGCCGAGCAGTTCCAGGCTCTCGGCCCGCTCGAAGGGCGCCAGCTCCAGCCGGTTGGCCGCGGCCAGGCCCGCCAGTTGGGCGCGGGCGGTGACCAGGACGGCGCTGCCGCCGCTGTCGGGCACCAGGGGCCGCACCGACGCCTCGTCGGCCGCGTCGTCCAGCACCAGCAGGACCCGCCGCGGTGCCAGCCAGGCCCGCCACGCGGCCGCGGCCTCCTCGGCGCCGGGCCGCCGGGTCCCGGTGTCCAGGGCGCCGGCCCCGTGCGGCGGTTCCGGCAGGCCGGCCAGCCGGGACAGCTCGGCCACCAGGGCGGCGGCCGGGCGCGGCCGGCCGTGCTCGTCGCGCATCCGCAGCAGCACCCGCCCGTCGGGGAACTCCGCGGCCAGCAGGTGCGCCGTGTGCACCGCGAGCGCGGTCTTGCCGGTGCCGACCGGCCCGGTCAGCAGCGTCAGCCGCCGTTCGCCCGCCAACAGGCCGCACAGCTCGTGCAGTTGGGGAACGCGACCGGTGAAGTCGGCGAGGTCCTGCGGGAGTACGGCGCCCAGTTCGCCGCCGGGGCGGCGCGGCGCGGTCCGCGGGTCGGCGGCGCCGAGCGAGCCGAGGGTGCCGCCGGGCTGCTGGGGGCCGCCGTCGAGGATCGAGCGGTAGAGCGTCTCCAGCGCGGCGCTCGGCTGGAGCCCGTACTCGGCGGCGAGGAGCTGGCGCAGGGCCGCGTAGGCGGACAGCGCCTCGGTCTGCCGGCCCTGGGCGAACAGCGCGGTCATCTGCACGGCTCTGAGCCGTTCCCGCTCGGGGTGCCGCTCGACCAGGTCCGCGACGGTCTCGGCGACCTCGGTGGCGCGGCCGAGCCGCAGCTCGATCTCGGCCCAGTCCTCGTAGACCTGGAGGTGGCGGCTGTCGAGGCGTTCGGCCTCGGACCGCACCGCGGGCGAGAACCGCAGTTCGCGCAGCGGGAGTTCCTGCCGCAGTCCGAGCGCCTCGCGCAGCATCCGGGACGCCGGGCCCAACGCGCCCTGCGCGGTGGCCTCGCGGGCGGCCCTGGCCAGGTGCTGGAAGCGCAGCACGTCCAGTTCGTCGTCCCGCACCCGCAGCAGGTAGCCGCCGGCGTGGTGCGCGAGGCGGTCGCCCGCCCCGACGGTGTCCAGGAGCTTGCGCAGCGCGGAGATGTACACCTGGATGTTCTTGCGCGCGGTGCGCGGGGGCCGGCCGTCCCACAGGGTGTCGGTCAACAGGTCGAGCGACACGGGGGTGTTGGCGCGCAGCAGCAGCATCGCCAGCAGCAGCCGCTGTTTGAGCGGGCCGAGCGGGAGGGGGCCGTCGGGCGTGCCGACGGACAGGGGGCCGAGGACGGTGAGGCGCAGGGCGTCGTGCTGGGGTTCGGCCATCTCTGGTTTCACCTTTCCCACCGGCTGACCCGGGACCAGGTCATGAGCTGAGATGAATGACATCAGGCGGATGACTTATATCAAACGGATTCGCCCGGGTGAACAAGGCAACATCCGGCCGAGCCGCGGCAGTTGTCGGCCAACCCACCGCGACCTGCGGCGATACCGGCCGCATACCGCGAGTAGACCGGTTCCGAATCCCCTGCTCCTAGCGTGTGGAACGTCCGAACGACGCTTCACATCCGCTGACACGAGGAGACGATCATGGCTGACGCCGTCGACCCGACCAACGAGGAAGCCGCTGCCGAGACCGAGACCGACAACGAGGTCGAGGCGCACACCGCCGCTCCCCTGGAGCTCCAGGACCTGGAGGTCAGCAACCTGGAGGCTCCCGGCAGCACGGTCAGCCTGGCCGCCTGCGCCTGATCCTCCCGTGTGGGCGGCGTGCCGCGACGGCGCGCCGCCCACACGTCGTTGTGCGCCCGTACGGCCGGGGCCGGCCGCCCGGGCGCCCGCACCCCGACAGGAGACGACCATGGCCGAACCCGTACCGTCCGCGCCCGAACCCGAGCCCGAAACCGCCGCCGACACCGAGGAGTCCGAGGTCGAGGCGCACACCGCGATGCCGCTGGGCCTTCAGGAGCTCGGGGTGAAGGCGCCCGAACCCGACCAGCTGCTCGGCTCCACGAGCGCGACGAGCCTGGCGGTCTGCTGCTGACTCCCCGCCGTACCCCGCACGTCGATCCCGCACCGGAGAGGCCCATGATCCCGTTCCTGTACGTCGTCGCGGACAAGGAGTTCTACGCCCCGCTGGAGACCGCCCGCGACCGCGGGGAGGTCTACCGGCCCGCGGCCGTACCGGACGGCTGGACCGGGGCCGAGGCCGGGATCTGGACGATGTGGCACCGCGGCCGGCAGCTGCGCGGTGTCGAGGACGGCTGGAAGGTCCACGTGTCCGCGCGGCCCGGCCGCCAGCAGCACGTCCTCGACACCGTGGCCGCGGTCTGCTTCGAGCAGGACGTCGCCTTCAAGAACATGTCCTGCGCACTGTTCTACTGGTGGATGCACCACAAGCAGGCCGCCCGCCAGCAGAGCGGCAAGTTCGTCGCCGCCTACCCCACGAGCGTCGAGGCCGCCCGCACGCTCATGGAGCGGCTGCGCACCGAACTCGCCGACGAGGAAGGCCCGTTCATCCTCACCGACCGGCGCTACCGCGACTCGCGCACCGTCCACTACCGGTACGGCGCCTACCTGCCGCGCGACCGCGTCAACGCCGACGGCACCTACACCATGCTGCTGCGCCGCCCGGACGGCGTCCTGGCCGAGGACCGCCGCGGGGTCTCCTTCCACCTGCCCGACGGCGTCACCGACCCGTTCACCGCCGGCCGGCCGAAGGCGAAGGGACCGAAGGCGAAGGGACCGAAGGCGAAGGGACCGAAGGCGAAGGGGCCGAAGGCGAAGGGCGCGACCCGTGCGAAAGGCGCCCCGGCCACGGCGGACGCACCCGCACCCGCACCCGTCACCTTCCACGGCTACGCCTTCGAAGAGGCCCTCCAGTTCTCCAACTCCGGCGGCACCTACCGCGCCCGCGAACTCGCCACCGGCCGCCAGGTCTTCATCAAGGAGGCCCGCGCGCACACCGGGATCGCCCACGGCGAGCGCACCGCGCCCGACCAGCTCCGCGCCGAGCACGCCACGCTCACCGCGCTGCACGAGGCGGTGCCCGGCCTGGCCCCGCAGCCACTGGAGCTCTTCCGCGAGTGGGAACACCACTACCTGGTCACCGAGTTCGTCGAGGGCGAGACCCTCCAGCGCTGGATGGTCGCCCATCAGCCCATGCTCGGCACCGGCCGCCGCCGCGAGGAGTTCGACGACTACTACGCGCGCTGCGAGAAGCTGATCGCACGGGTCGAGACCGCGCTGGACCGCCTGCACGCGGCCGGCTATCTCTTCGTGGACGTCAGCCCGGGCAACGTCATGGTCGGCGACGACGACAGCGTCCGGCTGGTCGACTTCGAGGCCGCCCAGCGCGCCGACAGCGACGAGATCCTGGTGATCGGCACGCCCGGCTACGCCCCGCCGCCCGAACTCGTCGGCGACGACCGGCTGATCCACGACACCTACGGGCTGGCCGGCCTCGCCCTGCTGCTGCTCGGGCCCTTCCACCAACTGGCCCGCCGCAACCCCGATACGCTCGCCCACCTGCGCGGCGAGCTCCAGGAGCGGGCGCCGGTGCCGCAACCCCTGTGGCGCAAGGCGGTCCGCTTCCACCCGCCGCGCCCCGCCGCCGACGGCGCCGTACCCCTGCCCACCCCCGAGCAGGTGGCCGCCGAACCGCTGCGCCACCTGGCCGAGTTGCGCGACCGCACCGCCGACGCGCTGACCGCCATGGCCGAACCCGGCCACCCGGCCCGGGTGTTCCCCACCATCGCCGACGGATACGCCAGCAACACCCAGTGCCTGGCCTACGGTTCCGCGGGCGTGCTGCACGCCCTGACCCGAGCCGGGCGCGCCCTCCCGGACGGCGCCCTGGAGCGGCTGCGCGCCGACACCTTCGACGGCATCGAGCGCCTGGGGCCCGGGCTGATGGCCGGCACCGCCGGAATCGCCTGGGTGCTGGCCGACCACGGCCTGCTGGACGAGGCACGCGACCTGCTCGCCGCCGCCGACCGGCACCCGCTGACCGCCTCCGGCGCCTGCGCCACCCTCTTCGGCGGCAGCTCGGGCCTGGCCATGGCCCACCTCGCCCTCTACGGGCACACCCGCGAGAACGCGCACCTCGACCGCGCGCAGCAGCTCGCCGCGGCGCTGCCGCCCGACGCCGAACTCACCGCGCTGCTCGGCGCCGACGACGCCACCGGCCTGATGCACGGCCGGACCGGCATCGCCCTGATGCTCCAGCAACTCGACGCCGTCACCGGGTCGTCGGCGGGCACGGAGCGCGGGGTGCGGCTGCTGCACGCCGAACTCGACCGCGCCACCGACCCCGACGCGCCCGGTCTGGCCTTCCCGATCTCCGCCGCCGACAGCCGCAGCCTGCCCTACCTGTACTGCGGCTCCGCCTCGATGGCGCACACCGTCGTCCGCTACACCCGCACGATCGGCGACGAGCGGCTGGTCCAGGCGCTGCCACGGCTGCTGGCCGCGGCCCGCACCCCGTACACCGCGATGTCCGGGCTCTTCCAGGGGCAGGCCGGACTGGGGTTCGCGGCTGCCGAGCACGCCCGGCTGACCGGCGACGCCGCCGCCCGGGACGCCGCGGTCCGCAGCGCGCGGGCCCTGTACAAGTTCGCGGTGCCGCACCCGACCGGGGTGCGCTTCCTCGGCGACCAGAACATGCGGTTCAGCGCCGACCTGTGGAGCGGCTCGGCGGGCGTGCTGCTCTTCCTGACGCAGCTGCTGGACCCCGCGCCCGACCCGCTGTTCACCGTGGACGCGCTCGCCGCCGCCCCCGCCCCGACCGCCGCAGCCAGGTGAGGTGCCCCGATGGACCGTGACACGACCGACAGCCCGAGCGGCGGACCGGACGCGGACACGAAGCAGCCGCCCGGCCCCGCGGACCGGGGCGTGCGGCGCGACGTCAACTACTACTGGTGCGGGCAGACCGCCTCCGCGTTCGGCTCGGTCTTCACCACCATCGCGCTGCCCGTCGTGGCGGTGGTGCACCTCAACGCCTCGGCCGGGGCCATCGGCCTGATCAGCGCGGCCGCCACCGCGCCGATCCTGCTGCTGGGCTTCCCGGCCGGCGCGCTCGCCGACCGCCTCGCCCACCCGCGCCGCACCCTGGTGCTGCTCGACCTGGTCTGCGCGGCGGCCGTCGGCGCGGTCGCCCTGGGACTGGCCGCGGGCACCGTCTCGCTGCTGTGGCTGGGCCTGCTGTGCGCCGTCATGGGCGCCACCTCCACGTTCTCGATGTCCGTGTACTTCCTGCACCTGCGCCAGCTCGTCGGCCCCGACGGCATCGGCAGCGCCCGGGCCCGGCTCCAGGCCGGGCAGTACGGTGCCGCGCTCGTCGGCCGGCTGCTGGCCGGGCCCGCGATCGCGGTGCTCGGCGCGGCCGCCGCGCTGTCGGTCGACGTGGCCAGCTACCTGCTCAGCGCCGTAGCGCTGCTCGCCATGCGCTCGCCCGACCTGGTGCCGCGCGGCCCGGCGCCCTCGATGCTGACCTCGCTGCGCGGCGCGCTGGCCGGCCTGCGGCTGTTCACCGGCGACGGCTTCCACCGCGCGCTGGCGGTGTTCATCGTGGTGCCGGCCGCGGCCCTGGCCGGGGTGACCGCCCTGACCGGCCCGTTCCTGCTGCGGGTGATCCACCTGCCGACGGCCGCGTACGGGTCGCTCTTCGCGCTGTCGGGGCTGATGGGGCTGTCGGGCTCGGCCGTCGCCGGGCGCGTGCTGGCGCCGGGGCGCAACCCCCGGCGGGTGCTGCTCGGGGCGTTCACCGCGGCGATGGCGTGCAGCCTGCTGCTGCCGCTGGCCGACGGGCCGCTGCCGCTGGCCGCGTGTTGCGCGGCGCTGGGCATCGGGCTGCCCATCTTCTTCGGGTCGATCGCCAATGTGGCCGTCAGCTCGGTGCTCGTCGCCGACATGTCCGAGGAGACGCTCGGCCGCGCGATGGCCGCGCTCCAGGTGTGCGTGGCCACCGCGGGCCTGGTCGGCGCGCTGGGCAGCGGTGTGCTCGGCGACTGGCTCGGGGTGCGCGGCGCGCTGTGGGCGATGGGGCTGATCGCGCTCGGCGGCGTCGCGCTGAGCCTGCCGCCCGCGCTGCGGGCCGCCCGAAAGGCCCCCGCTGTGCCCGCGCCGGAGCCGGCCGCGGTCTGACCGGAGCACCGGCTCGCATCGCCCACCCAAGTGCCGCCCCCGGTCCCCGACATGGCCGGAAATCCCCTTGCCCGGCCGGATCGGCGTTCCGACGGCTCCGGCCGCCCGCCGGACCGAACGGACAGCAACGTCCGCGTCACGCACGGAAGTCGGCGGCGGGGGCGAACCCACGGACACCGCCACCCGCGCCCTGTCACCCGGTTCACATCGGCCACACAGCCGACGGCCATTCCGGGATCGGGTGGGCACCGGCTACGATGAGGCCGGGGGCAGGGCACCCGGGCCTGGCCGGTACTACTCGGGGGGAGGCGGACCATGGACAAGCGTGTTTCCGCCGTGTCGTCCACCACCACCGCCGACCGCGAGCCGGACGCCACCCTCGCCGACAAGATCGACGCCCTCTTCCGCGTCGTCCGGCGCCCCAACCGCGAGCCGTACAGCCACGAGGAAGTCGCCCGCGCCTGCCGCGAGGCCACCGGCGAGAGCTTCTCCGCGACGTACCTGTGGCAGTTGCGCACCGGCCGCCGGGACAATCCCACCAAGCGCCATCTCGAGGCCCTCGCGCAGTTCTTCGACGTCCCCGTCGGGTACTTCTTCGACGACGAGCAGGGCGCGGCCATCGCCAAGGAACTCGAACTCCTCGGCGCGCTGCGCGACGCCGGTGTGCGCAGCATGGCGCTGCGCGCGGTTAACCTGTCCCCCGAGGACGCGGCCACGATCAGCGACATGATCGACGTCCTCGCCCGCAGGGAGCGCAGTTCCCAGGGGCGCGGCTTGTAGCGTGCCCGAACTCCGCTGTGAGGTCTCATGGCTCCGGCCGGTGGAGGGAGGGACAGCGGGTGAGGCGGGCAGGACGCGGCGGCGGCCGGGAGATGTGGAAGCGCTGCCGGCGCACGGTGGACGGGCTCGACCTGCCCGACCCGTTCGACGCGGCGGTCTTCATCGGGATGCTCGCCGGCACCCGCGGCCGTCCGATCGAGCTGGTGCCGATCTCCGCGGCGCTGCACACCCCGTGCGGCCTGCTGGTCACCACCGACCGGGCCGACTGCATCCTGTACGCGGCCGACACCAGCGCGCTGCACCAGCAGCACATCCTGCTGCACGAGGCGGCCCATCTGATCTGCGGCCACCACGAGACCGCGCCCGCCGCGTCGGCGGCCGCCGAGGTGCTCATGCCGCACCTGGCGCCGTCGCTGGTCCAGCGGGTGCTCGGCCGCAGCGTGTACACCGAACCGCAGGAGCAGGAGGCGGAGTTGGTGGCCTCCATGATCCTGGCGCGCACCGCCCAGGACGCCCGCGACGCCCGGCCGCAGCCGCCGCACCCGGGGCGGGCCCGGTTGGACCGGCTGTTCGGCACTCCGGAGGGCCCGGCGCCGGGCCGCCTCGATGACTGACCTGCTCTCCTTCCTCGGCGCCGCGTTCTTCCTGGTCTTCGGCGTCCACCGGCTGACGATCACCCGCGGCTCCCGCGCGGACCCCGCGCAGCGCTACGTCTCCGGTTTCGCGCTGTGCATGGGCCCCGCGCTGCTGCTCAACTCCCCTACGGTGACAGGTGGGTTGGCGGCCGACCCGGCGCTCGACACGGCGGTGATGTTCGTCAGCCACAGCCTGAAGCTGTCGGGCCTGGCCTTCCTCGCCCTGGTCGCCTACGCCCTCAAGTCCCCGGCCGCCGGCCGGACGGCGCTGCGGCGCCAGGCGCGGCTGGCGGGTGCGGCGCTGGCCGCGTCGCTGCTGCTGTTCCTGGCCGCCCAACCGCACACCCGGGGCGACGAGTTGTCCGTCCCGGACGGCCACCGGTGGGCGCTGGCCGCCTTCAGCGCGCTCTTCGCGCTCTACGGCGCCTGGTGCCTGCTCGTGCTGGCCCGCGAACTCGCCGGCCACGCGGCCCGGACCGCGCCGGGGCTGCTGCGGACGGGGCTGCGGCTGATGATGCTCGCCGCCGCGTTCGGCGCCGCCTGGACGGCCTGGGCGCTGGACGACGTCCTCGGCGATCTGCGCGCGGGCCACCAGGGCGTGGGCGAGGACATGGTGTCCTCCTTACTGGGCGCGATCACCGCGCTGCTGGCCACCGGCGGGGCGACGGCGACCTTGTGGGGCGGCCCGCTCGGCGCCCCGGTGCGGTGGCTGCGCGCCTACCGCCGCTACCGGGCGCTGGAGCCGCTGTGGTCGGCGCTGCACCGCGAGCTGCCGCAGATCGCCCTCGACCCGTCGGCGGCCGAGCGCCGACCGGGTCTGCGCCGGGCGGAGTTCGCGCTGTACCGGCGGGTGATCGAGATCCGCGACGGGCACCTGGCACTGCGGCCGTACTTCGACGCCGACGTCGACCGGTGGACGGCGGGCGCGGCGGAGGACGGCCGCCCGCGGCAGGCGGTGCTGGAAGCGGCCACGATCGCCGCTGCACTGGAGAACAAGCGGGCCGGGCGGCGGCACAGTGCCCAGGGCGCCCGGACGGCCGGGGCCGCGCCGCAGCCGCCGGCGGCCGTGGCGGCGACGGTGGCGGCCGAGACGGCGTGGCTGCTGGAGGTGACGGCGGCGTTCACCGGTTCCCCGGCCGTCGCCGACGTGCGCCGACGTGTCCGGCGGGCCGCGGCCGGCCCCGGCGGCACCGCGGCAGCTCCCGACCCGCGGACGTGACCGGGGACCGGGGCCGCCGCCCGCGGGCAGGCCGCGGCCCGGTTCAGCCGACGGGGCTGCCCTTGCCCAGCACGATCACCCCCGCGTCCGAGACGGCGTACAGCTCGCGGTCCCGCGCCGGGTTGACGCCGATCGTGGCGCCGGGCGGCACGTCCACGTTCTTGTCCAGCACCGCCCCGCGGACGATCGCGCCGCGCCCGACCCGCACGTTGTGGTGCAGCACCGAGCCCTGCACGACCGCGCCCGGCTCCACCACGACACCGGGCGACAGGACCGAGCGGGTGACCTGGCCGCGCACCACGCAGCCGGGGCTGACCACCGACTCCCCCACGATGCCGCCGGCGGCGATCTTCGCCGGCGGCAGCGAGCCGGGGTTGGTGTGGATCGGCCAGTCGCGGTTGTAGAGGCTGAACGCGGGCCGGTCGGAGACGAGGTCCATGTGCGCGTCGTAGTACGTGTCGAGGGTGCCCACGTCCCGCCAGTAGCCGTGGTCGCGGGCGGTCTCGCCGGGGACGTGGTTGGCGTCGAAGTCGTAGACGTGCGCGGCGCCCTGCGCGGTCAGCCGCGGCAGGATGCTGCCGCCCATGTCGTGCACGGACTGCGGGTCCTCCGCGTCCGCCTGCAGCGCCTCCAGCAGCACTTTGGTGGTGAAGACGTAGTTGCCCATCGAGGCGAAGACCCGCCCGGGGTCGTCGGGCAGCACCGGCGGGTCGGCCGGCTTCTCCAGGAACCGCTCCACCATCACGCCGTCGGCGCCTGGGGTGATCACACCGAAGCCGCCCGCGTCGGCCCGGGGCACCTTGATGCCCGCCACGGTGACGCCCGCGCCGTGCTCGGCGTGCTGCGCCAGCATCTGCCGCGGGTCCATCCGGTAGACGTGGTCGGCGCCGAACACCGCGACGTAGTCCGGCTGTTCGTCGTGGATGAGGTTGAGCGACTGGAGGATCGCGTCGGCGCTGCCGAGGTACCAGCGCGGGCCCAGCCGCTGCTGGGCGGGCACCGGCGTCACGTAGTTGCCGAGCATGCTGGACATCCGCCAGGTCGTCGAGACATGGCGGTCCAGGCTGTGCGACTTGTACTGCGTCAGTACGCAGATCCGCAGGATGCCGCCGTTGACCAGGTTCGACAGCACAAAGTCGACCAGGCGGTAGTTCCCGCCGAAGGTCACGGCCGGTTTCGCCCGGTCGGCGGTGAGCGGCATCAGCCGCTTGCCCGCGCCGCCGGCCAGCACTATGCCAAGGACCGAAGGTCCACCTCCGCGCATCGGCGCCCCCTTGTCCGTCGTCTGTACGCTGCCTGTACGCCGTCGTCCGTCGTCGTGACGTGCCCGTTCCGTGCCCCGCCCGCTACGGCGCCGCGCCCGCCTTCGCCACCTCCTCGTACAGCTGCGCGGTGCGGCGCGCGACGGTGTCCCAGCCGAACTCGCCGACCGCGCGCCGCCGTCCCGCCTCGCCCATCCGCGCCGCGGCCGCCGGGTCGGCGAGCACCCGGTCCAGCGCCCGGGCGAGCCCCGCCTCGAACTGGTCGGCGTGGCCCTCCCGGTAGGGCACCAGCAGCCCGGTCGTGCCGTGCGCGACGACCTCGGGGATGCCGCCGACCGCGGAGGCGACCACCGGTGTGCCGCACGCCATCGCCTCCAGGTTGACGATGCCCAGCGGCTCGTAGACCGACGGGCAGACGAACACCGCGGCATGGCTGAGGAGTTGCACCACCGCCGGGCGCGGCAGCATCGACGGAATCCAGTGCACCCCGTCGCGCACCGAGCTGAGTTCGTCGAAGAGCGATCTGAACTCCCGGTCCAGCGCGGGGGTGTCGGGCGCGCCCGCGCACAGTACGAGCTGTGCGGCCGGGTCGATCGAGCGGGCGGCGCGCAGCAGGTGCGGCACGCCCTTCTGCCGGGTGATGCGGCCGACGAACAGCACGTACGGGCGGGCCGGGTCGACGCCGAGCCGGGCGAGGGCGTCGGTGCGCGGGTCGGCCCGGTAGGTGGCGGTGTCGATGCCGTTGCGCACCACGTGCACCCGCGCGGGGTCGAGAGCCGGGTAGCAGGACAGGATGTCGCCGCGCATGCCGTCGGAGACCGCGATCACCGCGTCGGCGGACTCCATCGCGGTGCGCTCGGCCCAGCTGGACAGGGCGTAGCCGCCGCCGAGCTGCTCGGCCTTCCAGGGGCGCAGGGGTTCCAGCGAGTGCGCGGTGAGCACGTGCGGGATGCCGTGCAGGAGCTTGCCGAGGTGGCCGGCGAGGTTGGCGTACCAGGTGTGGGAGTGCACCAGGTCGCGGCCCTGGAGCGCGGCGGACATCTGGAGGTCGACGGCGAAGGTGCGCAGCGCGTCGTTGGCGCCGTCGAGGCTGTCGGGGGCGCGGTGGCGGGCGACGCCCGGGCTGTCGCCCTCGCCCCAGCAGTGCACGTCGAGGTCGACCAGGCGGCGCAGTTCTCGGGCGAGGAACTCGACGTGCACGCCCGCGCCGCCGTAGACGTCCGGGGGGTACTCCCGGGTCAGCAGTGCGACCTTCACGCGGACCTCCTGCCGTCGGCGACCGTTCTCCTTGCTTTCCCCGCTTGCGGGTGACTTATCACCGCGGCGGCCCGGGTTCGCCGGCGGCGCCGCCGGCCGGGGGTGCGCCGGTGCGCGGACGCGCCGCGGTGTGGTGCGGTTGACCCGGATTCGGCCATGCTCGGCGCCTTGCCACCCGTTGCCACCGGTTTGCCACCCATGACCGCCCGCAGTCACCGGCGCGGGCTTTTGCCCACGTATGGGGCGTCGGTGCACTCGTGGGCCGGGTGGGACCCGGCCCGGGGCAAGCACAACCCCGTCGCGCCCGCGGCAATACCGCCGATCCCGCCCCGCGGGACGCCGTACGGAATGACGCTTTATTGACGGCTGCGATCCCCCGGTCCCGGGCACACGTATGGGAGAGACGACACGTGATGACCACCCCCCACTCCCCCGCACCTCTGCCGCTGCGCGCCGGAGAGCGGTTGGCACTGGCACTGGCGAGGGAAGAGATGATGCAGGACTACCACCGGTGGGAGACCGACCCGCAGACGGTCGTCGGTTTCGGTGCCCGCTGGCCGGTGTCCTGGGAGGTGTTCCAGGCCCGTTTCCTGAGCAGTCACACCTCGGAGCACTACCAGCTCTTCGAAGTGGTCACCACCGAGGACGCGGTGCCGGTGGGCACCACGTCCCTCTGCGTCGACCAGGCGGTCAACACCGCCGAACTCACCCTGGTGATCGCCCCGGAGCACCGCGGCCGGGGCTATGCGTCCGAAGCCACCGCTCTCACCTTGGACTGGGCGTTCTCCATCGCATCGCTGAGCGCGGTGTGGCTGGAGGTGCTGGCCCCGCACACCGCCGCGGTCAACGCCTATCTGAAGGCCGGTTTCCGTACCGCCGGCCGGCTGCGCAGCGCCGCGCTGTGGCAGGGCCGGCGGGTGGACAAGCTGCTCCTGGACTGTGTGCCCGACGACCTGGCAGAAAAGAGGTGATCCGCGATGTCCTGCCCCGATGTCAACTGCCGCAAGGGCGGCTGCACCACCGACCCCGGTCAAGGCCGGCCCGCCGCTGAGCGCGCTCCCGAGAAGTGAGCCCGGCCGCCCCGGGCCGCGCCCCCGCCTGCCGGAGGTGCGGCCCGGGGCGCGTCGCGGCGGACCGGGCCAGTACGGTGTGCGGGACCTTTGGTGATCAGCCGCGGAGGGGACGCAACCGATGGCCCAGTTCGACATGCCGCTGGAAGAGCTCAGGACGTACCGCAGCGCCTCGATCGAGCCGCCGGACTTCGACCGCTTCTGGGCGGACACCCTCGCGCAGGCCCGCAGCCACGACCTGGACGCCCGGTTCGAGCCGGTCGCGACGGCGATACGCACGGTGGAGATCTTCGACGTGGAGTTCTCCGGCTTCGGCGGGCACCGGATCAAGGGCTGGTTCTCGATACCGGCCGGGTCCACCGAACCGCTGCCGCTGGTGGTGGAGTTCGTCGGCTACGGCGGCGGGCGCGGGCTGCCGCACCAGAACCTGACATGGGCCTCCGCGGGATACGCGCACTTCCTGATGGACACCCGCGGCCAGGGCGGCTCCTGGTCGACCGGCGACACCCCCGACCCGGTGGGTTCGGCGTCCGCGACGCCCGGCTTCCTGACCCGCGGCATAGCCGACCGCGACACCTTCTACTACCGCCGGGTGATCACCGACGGTGTGCGCGCGGTCGAGGCGGCCCGCAGCCACCCGCTGGCCGACGCCGCCCGCACGGTACTGACCGGGGTCAGCCAGGGCGGCGGGCTGAGCATCGCGGTGGGCGGCCTGGTGCCGGACCTCGTCGCGGTGGCGCCGGACGTGCCGTTCCTGTGCGACCTGCCGCGGGCGGTCCGGATCACCGACGCGGCCCCGTACCGCGAGGTCGCGGTCTACCTGGCCAACCACCGCCCGGAGCGGGAGCGGGTGTTCGGCACCCTCGCCTACTTCGACAACGTGCACTTCGCGACCCGCGGCAGCGCCCCCGCGCTGTTCTCCACCGCGCTCCAGGACCTCACCTGCCCGCCCTCCACGGTGTTCGCCGCGTTCAACGGCTACGGCCACCAGGACCGGACCATCGAGGTCTACGACTTCAACAGCCACGAGGGCGGCGGCGCCCACCACGAGGCGCTGCGGCTGGAGTGGCTGCCGAAGTACGTCTGAACGGCGCGGGCGGTGCGCCGCGTTGACCGGGTGCGCGGCGAACCGCTTTTGAAAAAGGGAGGAATACGTTCGCGAGGTCCGGGCAGAAGGCGGATGACCGTTTTACCAGTTCGAGGCGATGAGGTGACCGTGACCGTGAACGCGCAGCAGCCGGCCGGCACGAGCGGAACCGCGACCTACCCGGGTCCGGCCGACCAGGCCCAGGAGGCGACCGGCGGGCTCCCCTGGATCGAGGACGCCACAGCCGTCGCCCCGAAGGACGCCCGGGTGCTGTCGAAGCTCTTCTTCGACCGGCTCCAGGAGCTGGAGGAGGGCACCCACGCCCACAGTTACGCCCGCAACACCCTGATCGAGATGAACCTCGCGCTCGTGCACTTCGCCGCCGGGCGCTACCGCAACCGCCCGTCGACCGACCGCGAGGAGATCGTCCAGGTCGGCACGATCGGGCTGATCAAGGCGATCGACCGGTTCGACCTGTCCCGGGAGACGGAGTTCACCACCTTCGCGATCCCGTACATCGTCGGCGAGATGAAGCGGTTCTTCCGCGACACCTCGTGGGCGGTCCACGTGCCGCGGCGGCTCCAGGAGCTGCGGGTGGAGCTGGGCAAGGCCAAGGAGCAGCTGGCGCTGCTGCTGGACCGCGACCCGACGGTGGCGGAGCTGGCCGCCCACCTGGAGATGTCCGAGGAGGACGTGCTGGAGGGCCTGGTCGCCGCGAACGGCTACACCGCCGGTTCCCTGGACGTGCCGTGGTCCGACAGCGACGCCGGCCCCGAGAGCGACGGCCGCACCCTGGCCGACTCCATCGGCGACTGCGACCCGTCGATCGAACTGGTCGAGGACCTGGGCAGCCTGGCCCCGCTGATCGCCGAACTCTCCGACCGCGACCGCGAGCTGCTGCGGATGCGCTTCGTCGACGAGATGACCCAGTCGCAGATCGGAGAGGAGCTGGGGTACTCCCAGATGCACGTCTCCCGGCTGCTCAGCCGTATCGTCCGCAAGCTCCGGGCCGGCCTGCTCGCCCAATGACGGCCCGCGCCCGGTACGGACGGGTGCGGCAGGGGTGACCGCGGCCGCTCAGGCCGGTTCGGCCGCTTCGGCCGCTTCGGCCGCGGTCAGGGGCCTGGCGATGTCCTCCAGCGACTTCTGCTCCGCGTCGACCGCGAAGACCGCCGCGACCAGGCCGCCCGCGCACATCAGGCCCGCGCCGATGCAGAACGCCAGCACGGTGTCCGCGACCTTCCCCGAGGAGGTCAGGTCGGCGAAGACCAGCGGTCCGGTGATGCCGCCGGCCGCCGTGCCGACCGCGTAGAAGAACGCGATGGCCATCGCGCGGGTCTCCATCGGGAAGATCTCCGACACCGTCAGATAGGCGCTGCTCGCGCCGGCCGAGGCGAAGAAGAGCACCACGCACCAGCACGCGGTGAGCGTGGTGGCGTCCAGCGTCCCGCGGTGGAAGAGCCAGGCGGTGAGGAAGAGCAGCACGCCGGACAGCAGGTAGGTGCCGCTGATCATGATCCGCCGCCCGACCAGGTCGAAGAGCGGGCTGAGCAGCACCGCCCCGCACAGGTTGCCGGCCGCGATCACCGCGAAGTAGTAGCCGGTGTGCCCGGAGTCGACGCCGTAGAAGGTGATCAGGATCGTGCCGAAGCCGAAGGTGATGGCGTTGTAGAGGAACGCCTGCCCGATGAAGAGGGACAGGCCCAGCACCGCGCGTCTGGGGTACTTCGCGAAGACGGTCCTGGCGATCAGCCCGAAGCCGATGCTCCTGCGCTGGTGGATGGTGATCTCGCGGCCGGCGCGCGGCAGCCGGGTGCCCTTCTCCGTCTCGACCCGCTGCTCGACGTCGGCGACGAGGTGCTCGGCCTCGTCGCCGTAGCCGTGGATGAACTGCCAGCGCGGGCTCTCCGGCACGTGCCGGCGCACCAGCAGGATGACCAGGCCGAGCACCACGCCCAGCGCGAAGGTCAGCCGCCAGCCGACGTCCTTGGCGAACAGGCTCGTGTTCAGCGCCGCGATGGACAGCAGCGAGCCGCCGATCGCGCCGAGCCAGTAGCTGCCGTTGATGCTCAGGTCCACCCGGCCGCGGTACTTCGACGGGATCAGCTCGTCGATCGCGGAGTTGATCGCCGCGTACTCCCCGCCGATGCCGAAGCCGGTCAGGAAGCGGAAGGTGAAGAACCACCACGGCGCGAAGGACAGCGCGGTCATCGCGGTGGCGCCCAGATACACCGCGAGGGTCACCATGAACAGCTTCCGGCGGCCGTAGCGGTCGGTGAGCCAGCCGAAGAAGAGCGCGCCGACGCACGCCCCGGTCACGTAGAGGGCGGCGGCGAGGCCGGTGATGTCGGAGGAGGAGATGGCAAGACCGGAGCCCGGTTCCGACAGCCGCCCGGCGATGTTGCCGACGATGGTGACTTCCAGGCCGTCCAGAATCCACACGGTGCCCAGGCCCACCACGATCATCCAGTGCCAGCCCGACCAGGGCAGCCGGTCCAGCCGGGCCGGCACGTCGGTGGTGACGGTGCGGCCGCCCTCGCTGCTGGACCGGTCCGCGGCGGACGTCGCCATGGCGGATCACCTCCTCGGCGGCCAGTCTCACACCGGGCCGCCCGACACGCGCGCACGCCACCCCCGGCGGGTCGACGCCGCCGCACACCCGCGCGGCAGGGCACCATGCTGGGACAACGCCGCCGCCCGGGAGGGACCTCGCCGTGCGCACCACGCTCCACCAGATCCGGTCGATCGTCGCGCCTCCGCTCACCGGCCCGCACGGCCCGCTGCCGCCGCTGCTGCTCGTCCTGACCGTGGTGACCGGCCTGGTCGACGCCTTCAGCTACCTCGCCCTGGGCCGGGTCTTCGTCGCCAACATGACCGGAAACGTCGTCTTCATCGCCTTCTCGCTGGCCGGCGCCAAGGGCTTCTCCCTGCTCGCCTCCGTCCTGGCGCTGCTCGCCTTCGTCGCGGGCGCGGTGGCCGGCGGGCGGCTGTACGGGCTGGCCGCCGCGCACCGCGCGCGACTGCTGCTCGGCGCCACCATTGCCCAACTGGCTCTGGTACTGGTGTCGTTGGGCTTGTCGGAGACGGTGTCGCTGCCCGCGGACGGCGCATCGCGCGCGGTGCTCGTGGTGCTGCTCGGGCTGGCGATGGGCTCGCAGAATGCGGTGGTCCGCCGGCTGGCGGTGCCCGATCTGACCACCACGGTGCTGACCATGACGCTCACCGGGGTCGCCGCGGACTCACGGCTGGCCGGAGGCGGGGACAGCAGGGCCGGGCGGCGGCTGCTGTCGGCGCTGGCGATGTTCGCCGGGGCGCTCGCCGGGGCGGCGCTGATCGTGCACGGCCATCCGACCGCGCCGCTGCCGATCGTGGCGGCCCTGCTGGCCGTGGTGGCGGCCGGGCTCGTCCCGCACCGCCACTCGACGCTGCCGTGGGCGGCCCCGGAGGCCGGCTGACGGCGGGTGCCCGGCGGATGGTTGCGGTACGGCCCCCGGCAGCGCGGGGGCGCGGGGCGAGGGGGCTCGGGGGCGCGGGGGGCGCGGGCCGGTTTCACCCGGGTGGCCGCTCACCAGGGGACCTGTGAGGAACATGTGCCGCCGCTGGGAGATCATGGCAGGACAGCCCCCTGTCCCCGTCCGCCGTCCTGTTGTCCCCCTGTTCCGCAGACCGGCCCCCATGAGGTGAGGTTCCGCAGTGCGCAAGCACCCGCAGCATTCCCCCGCCGCCCGACCGTCGTACTCCGCGCGCCTGCTCCGGCACGGCGCCCTCGCGGCCGGCCTGCTCGTGGCCGTCGCCGGGTGCGGGAACGGCAACTCGTCCTCCTCGTCCACGCCCACCGGCACCACGGCCACGTCCTCGCGGGCCGGCGCCTCCCCCGCGACCTCGACCAGCACCACCGCGAGCCCGACGGGGACCACCAGCGCGCCGCCCAGCACCTCGGCTCAGCCCACCGCCACCGCGGCCTCCTGCGTGGACCGGGCGTACGACGCGATGACGAACTCCCAGCGGGTCGGCCAGCTCTTCATGACCGCCGTCACCAGCACCGGCGTGACCGCCGCCCAGATGCAGGCGATCACCACCGGCAAGACCGGCTCGGTCTTCCTCCAGGGCCACACCACCGCGGGCACCACCGCGGTGAAGGCGGTCACCGCCAAGGTCCGCTCGCTGGCCTCCCCGGTCAAGGGCGTGTCCCTGGGCATGTTCGTCTCCACCGACCAGGAGGGCGGCCAGGTCCAGGTGCTCAACGGCTCGGGCTTCAGCACGATCCCGAGCGCGGTCACCCAGGGCACCTGGTCCACCTCCACCCTCCAGAGCAGCGCCGCCACCTGGGCGCGCCAACTGGCCGCCGCCGGGGTCGACATGAACCTCGCGCCGGTCGCCGACACCGTCCCGGCGAACCAGGTGACGGTGAACGCGCCGATCGGCAAGCTCGACCGGGAGTACGGCACCACCCCCTCCACCGTCGCCTCCCACAGCACCGCGTTCCTGCGCGGCATGAAGCAGGGCGGCGTGGTGCCGGCCATCAAGCACTTCCCGGGGCTGGGCCGGGCCAGCGGCAACACCGACTTCACCGCGAACGTCACCGACTCGGTGACCACCGCCACCGACCCCTACCTCCAGCCGTTCAAGGCCGGTATCCAGGCGGGCACGCCGTTCGTGATGGTCTCCTCGGCGATCTACACCCGGATCGACTCCCACAACCCGGCGGCCTTCTCCTCCGCGGTGATCCGCACCCTGCTGCGCGGCAAGCTCGGCTTCAAGGGCGCGGTCATCTCCGATGACCTCGGCAACGCCGCCGCGGTCGCCAACCGCACCCCGGCCCAGCGCGCGGTGGACTTCATCACGGCCGGCGGCGACATCGTCCTCACCGTGCGGACCAGCGACATCTCCCCGATGACGTCGGCGGTGCTCAGCCGGATGTCGTCGAACTCCGCCTTCCGCTCCGACGTGGCGGCCAGCGTGCGCCGGGTGCTCACCGCCAAGCAGAACGCGGGCGTACTGACCTGCGGCTGACCGGCGGCAGTCTCCTACCACGACCGCAGCAGCACCAGCAGGGCCCCGGTGTCCGCCGACCGGGGCCTTCTGCGGTCCATCCGGGTGGTCCACCCGTTTCCCTGGACCGGTTCGGCGCTCCGGCATGCGATCAAGGAGGAGCACAAGGGAACGCCGCACTGTGAGAAAGAAGGCCGCAATGTACTCAGCGCATGCCCGGCACCGCGTCACGACCGGCATCGCCGGTCTGCTGATCGCCGGTTCCGGCCTGCTCGCCGCGCCGTCCGCGTACGCCGCGGCGCCCCGGCCCGCCGTACCCGCGGACAGCGCCGCCGGCGCCACGAGCGCCGCGAGCGCCGCCGCTCCGGCGTCGGCCGGGCAGCAGACGCAGGCCACCGCCGAGCCGCAGGGCCGGGTCGTGTCGCGCCTGCCCCTGACGATCCGTGAGAAGGCCACGTCGAACTCCCGCTCGCTGGGCACCCTCCAGCCCGGCACCGTGATCTGGCTGCACTGCAAGGTCGTGGGCCAGAACGTCGACGGCAACAAGCTCTGGTACCTGCTCGGCAACGGCCGCCCCGGCTACGTGGCCGCGCGCTACGTGCAGAACCTGTCCGCGGTGCCGTACTGCAAGTGACACCACCACCGGCCCACCCCGGGCCGAGTGGCGGCGGACCGGCGCGAGGTCCGGCACGAGCCATGGCACGAGCGCCGGCACCAGCGCCGGCGCCGCCGCCGCAAAGTTTGGTGAGGGCACCCTAAGCATGACGCGCGGGTGAACTGCGGGCGAATTGTGGGTTCCTGGCCTTTGTGCAGGTGGGAGGGCGTGCTGCCGCGTGTTTAGCATGTCGGCGTCACATCCTGCTGCACCGATTCCCGGAGGTCCGGTGTGCCCGCCGAACCCGCGCCCGAACCCGCACCGGCGGCCGGCGAGAAGACCGCCGCGCCGCCCGACGGCGTAGTGCCGCCCGCCGAGGAGGCGGCCGAGGTGGAGCGGACACCCGGCGACGAACCGGCCGCCCCCGACGGGAAGCCGGCCCCGGCCGACACCACCGCCGCCACGGCCGACACGACCGGCACGACCGGCACCGCCGACACGGACACCGGCGCGGACACCGACCTCACGGCCTCCGCGGCCCCCTCCCCCGACACCCCCGCCACCGCCGCCGCCACCGGCGCGCCCCGCAGGCGCCGCGCGCGCGGCTGGACCGTGGCGGCCACCGCCGTCGCCGTCGCCGCCGCGGTCACCGCCGGGGTGCTGGCCACCGGCGGCGGCCACCGCACCGCCGGCACCAAGGCCGCCGCCTCCGCCGACGGCCTGGAGCACACCGCCGTCGAGGTGTCGCCGAGCACCTGCGGCAGGGGCTGGGGCGCCGCGCAGCAGCCGCACGCCGGCACCCAGGCGTTCGACCTGCACAACACCGCGGGCAGCGCCACCGAGGTCTACCTCAAGGACCCCAAGACCGGGAAGCTGTTCGCGGAGATCGAGGGGCTGGCTCCGGGCGCGACCCGCTCGATGGTCGTGGACCTCGGCAGCGGCCGGTACGCCTTCGAGTGCCAGCAGGAGGACACCGACGCGGTCACCGGCCCCACCGTGACCGTCCCCGGCACCGTCCCGCAGGGGCCGTCCTCGCTGCCGGTCACCGTGCACGACCTGATCCCGCCGACCCTGGCCTACCAGAAGTGGATCAAGGCGCGGATGGCCGAACTCGCCACCGACACCGGGGTGCTGAAGTCCGACATCGACCGCGGCGACCTGGCCGCGGCCCGCCGCGACTGGCTCACCGGCCACCTGGTGTACGAGCGGATGGGCGCCGCGTACGACACGTTCGGCGACGCCGACGGCGTCATCAACGGCACCGCGCCGATCGGCCAGGACCCGTCCGCCGACCCGGACTTCACCGGTTTCCACCGGATCGAGTACGGCCTGTGGCACGGTGCGTCCGCGAAGTCCCTGCGCGGCCAGGCGGACACGCTGGACAAGGCGGTACGGGCGCTGAAGGCGCAGTGGAGCACGCAGCAGATGGACCCGGCGAACATGGGGCTGCGCGCGCACGAGATCATCGAGAACGCCGAGCAGTTCGAACTGACCGCCCGCACCGACTACGGCAGCGGCACCAACCTGGCCACCGCGTCGGCGAACATCGACGGCACCCGGGCGATCCTGGCGAAGCTCCGCCCGCTGCTGGCCGCCCGCGACACCGGCCTGAAGCAGCTCGACGCGTCGCTGGACCGCGCCCAGAACTACCTGAAGTCCCTTGAGCACGGCGGGAACTGGACCCCGCTGGCCGAGCTCACCCGCGCCCAGCGCGAGCAGGTGAACGCCGACTTCGGCGACCTGCTGGAACAACTCGCCCCGGTGGCGGCGATCTTCGACGTACGGAGGACGGTATGACGACCGACACGGGCTGCCCGGCCGGCGGCGGCGAACTGCGCCGGCGCGGTTTCCTGCGCGGCGCGGCGGTCGGCGTCGGGGCGGTCGGCGCGGTCGCGGGCGGCGCCGCCGCGCTGACCGGGTCGAGCGCGGCGGCCGCGACGCCGTCGGCGAGCGCCAAGCAGGCGGCGCCGTTCCACGGCGCGCACCAGGCGGGCATCACCCAGGACGTCCAGCCGGCCAGTGTGTTCCTGTCGTTCGACGTCACCGCGGCCGACCGGCGGGAACTGGTGGAGCTGCTGCACACCGTCACCGAGCGGGCCCGGTTCCTGACCGGCGGGGGCACCCCGGCGGCGCTGGGCATCACCGACTCGCCGTCGGACAGCGGGACACTGGGCCCGCGGGTGCCCGGCGACGGGCTGAGGGTCACCACCGGGGTCGGCGCGTCGCTCTTCGACGGCCGGTTCGGGCTGGCGGACCGCAAGCCGCTGCGGCTGACCGAGATGCCCGCGTTCGAGGACGACGACCTTCAGCCGGACTGGTGCCACGGCGACCTGAGCCTCCAGCTCAGCGCGCCGCACCAGGACACGGTGCTGCACGCGCTGCGCGACATCGCCCGGCACACCCGCGGCGGCATGCAGGTGCGCTGGCGGATGGACGGCTTCACCAGCCCGCCCCGGCCCAGCGGCACCCCGCGCAACCACCTCGGCTTCAAGGACGGCACCGCCAACCCGGACATCAGCGACCCGGCGGTGGCGAAGAAGCTGCTGTGGACCGGCGGCAACGGCGAGCCCGCGTGGACCACCGGCGGCTCGTACCAGGTGGTGCGGCTGATCCGGATGCTCGTCGAGTTCTGGGACCGGGTCTCGATCACCGAGCAGGAGCGGATGTTCGGCCGGGCCCGCGACACCGGCGCGCCGCTGGACGGGAACGCCGAGTCCGACACGCCGAACTACGCGCTGGACCCGATGGGCGACGTGATCCCGCTGGACAGCCACATACGGGTGGCCAACCCGCGCACCGCGAAGACCGACGACTCCCGCCTGCTGCGCCGCGGCTACAACTACGACCGGGGCATGGACAGCGACGGCAACCTCGACATGGGGCTGGTCTTCGTCTGCTACCAGCAGGACCTGGAGCGGCAGTTCGCCACCGTGCAGAAGCGGCTGGCCGGCGAGCCGCTGGTGGACTACATCACCCCGTTCGGCGGCGGTTACTTCTTCGCCCTGCCCGGTGTCAAGGACCGCAGCGACTGGCTCGGCCGCGCCCTGTTCGCCTGACCTGCGCACACAGTTCCCACCCAGGCCACCCACACCGAACCGCCCCCTTCTGTTCACCCGGGGGCCACCACCGGGCCGTTGTCATGTCGCGGCTCACCCCGACGATCGCGTTCGACACCGCGCGCGAACCGACAACCGGCACGCGTCGAGCACCACACAGCGGAGGCTGACACAGCATGAGCACCACAGGCGGTACGAGCAGGTCAAGAGGGGGTTCCCGGCGGCGCACCGCGCGCTGGGGGGCGTTCGCCGGGGCGGCGGCGCTCGTACTGCTGGGGGGCACCGCGCCCGCCTACGCCGACAACGCGGACCACGGCGGCGGCAAGGGCAGCACCAGCACCACCACGCCGATCAAGCACCTGGTGGTGCTCTTCGACGAGAACGTGTCGTTCGACCACTACTTCGCGACCTACCCGAAGGCCGCGAACACCGACGGCACCACGTTCACCGCGGCGAAGAACACGCCGAAGAACATCGACACCGCCGCGCACGCCGGCCTGGTGAAGTCGAACCCGAACCAGTACACCCCGCAGCGGCTCAGCCCGGACGAGGCCGTCACCTGCGACCAGAACCACAGCTACGGCCCGGAGCAGTACGCCGCGAACGGCGGCAAGGCCGACCAGTACGTCCAGAACACCGACAGCGGCAAGTGCTCGGGCGGCCTGTACTACCAGCCCGGCCTGGTGATGGACTACTACGACGGCAACACCGTCACCGGCCTGTGGAACTACGCCCAGCACTACTCGCTCGGCGACAACTCCTACAGCTCCAACTACGGCCCGTCCACGCCCGGCGCGCTCAACCTGGTCTCGGGCCAGACCCACGGCGTGGTCTCGGTCGACCCGGCCTCCGGCACCGAGAACCCGAAGCAGACCGCCACGCCCGACTCGTACACCGTGGTCTCCCCGAACGCCAAGGGTGTCGGCACGGTCGCCAACGACCCCGACCCGGCCTACGACGACTGCTCGGACAACAGCCACACCAGCACCAACGCGCTCGCCTCGATGACCGGCAAGAACGTCGGCGACCTGCTCAACGCCAAGAACGTCACGTGGGGCTGGTTCCAGGGCGGGTTCCGCCCGTCCACCGCGTGGGACGGCAAGCAGGGCGACTACGCCAGCTGCCTGGGCGACACCCACACCAACGTGGCCGGCGCCTCCTCCGTCGACTACAGCGCGCACCACTCGCCGTTCCAGTACTACAAGTCGACGTCGAACCCGCACCACCTGGCGCCGAAGAACACCGCCGAGATCGGCCACAACGGCCAGGCGAACCACAACTACGACCTGACCGACTTCGACTCGGCGCTGAAGGCCGGCAACCTGCCCGCCGTCAGCTTCCTCAAGGCGGCCGAGTACCAGGACGGCCACGCGGCCTACTCGGACCCGACCGACGAGCAGAACTTCCTGATCAAGGAGATCAACGCGATCCAGTCCTCCGCGGACTGGAAGGACACCGCGATCGTGGTCGCCTACGACGACTCCGACGGCTGGTACGACCACGCGTACGTCGCGCCGAGCAACGGCTCCAAGGACACCACGGTCGGCTCGAACGGCAAGGCCGCCGACAGCCCCGCCTGCCAGGCCGCGCCGGCCGCCGCGAAGGGCTACGCGGACCGCTGCGGCCCGGGCACCCGGCAGCCGCTGCTGGTCATCTCGCCCTACAGCAAGGTGAACTCGGTCGACCACACCCAGACCGAGCAGGCCTCGATCACGAAGTTCATCGAGGACAACTGGAAGACCGGCCGGGTCGGTGACGGGTCCTTCGACGCGCGCGCGAACACCCTGACCAACGCGTTCGACTTCAAGCACCCGAACAACAAGCAGGTGCTGCTGAACACCAACGGCTCGGTGAAGTCGGTCAAGCCGATCAGCGCCACCAAGCCCACCGCGCCCGGCAAGTCCGGCACGTCCGGCAGCGGCGGAAAGTCCGGCAGCGCGGGCGGCTCGTCGAGCTCCGGCGGCAACGCCCCGACGGCGCAGCTCGCCGAGACCGGCGGCTCCTCCCCGGCGCTGCCGCTCGGCATCACCGCGGGCGTCCTGGTGGTCGGCGGCGGCGCGCTGTACTACGCCCGCCGGCACCGCGCCTCCTCCCGCACGGCGGCCTGACGGGCCACCGCGCGGCACCGCGTCACACGAAGGGTCGTCCCGGTCGCCGGGGCGGCCCTTCGCCATGCCCGCCCGCCTGTCGGGCCTTGAAGCAACTGCCGGACCGGTCGGCCGCGTTGCCTTCACGAGGCGAACGCGCGGCGTGCCCGGCGGCGGGTCGGCGCCCGCCAACCGGCCGCCAACCGGCCGCCGGGCACGATCCGGCAGCGGCTGCGCGCACAACTCTTGACATGGGTGAAACACAGGGAGAAACATTCCGGTGTGCGTTGGGAGAGCGCTCTCACCGGTCAACCGGGGGGCGCTCGCCCGTAGTTCGGCACCTTTGGCCCAGCACCTTCAGCTCGGCACCGCAGTTCGGCACCTCAAGTCCGGCACAGCAGTCCGGACTTGCACCCCCACCCCTGGAACCAGGAGAGCCGCCATGCTTCCACCCCCCACCACCGCCGCGCTCAGACCCGCGGCCGCCACGGACCGGCACAGCCGGCGTACCGTCGTGGCCGCGGTGATCACCGCGCTGTTCGCCTCCCTGCTGCTGTTCGTGCCGGCCCGGGCCGCCCACGCGGCCGACACCCTGCTCTCGCAGGGCAAGACGGCGACCGCCTCGTCCACCGAGAACGGCGGCACCCCCGCCTCCGCGGCGGTCGACGGCAGCACCACCACCCGCTGGTCCAGCGCCTTCTCCGACCCGCAGTGGCTGGAGGTGGACCTCGGCGCCACCGCGACGGTCAGCTCGGTCACTCTCAACTGGGAGACCGCGTACGCGACCGGCTTCAAGATCCAGCTGTCGTCGGACGGCACCACCTGGACCGACGCGTACTCCACCACGAGCGGCACCGGCGGCACGCAGACGGTCTCCGTAAACGGTTCCGGGCGCTATGTCCGGATGTACGGGACCGCGCGGGCCACCCAGTACGGCTACTCGCTCTGGGAGTTCCAGGTCTACGGCACCTCGGGCGGCTCCACCGGCGGCACCGGCCCGATCCAGGGCGGCGGCGACCTCGGGCCGAACGTGAAGGTCTTCGACCCCTCGACGCCCGACATCCAGAGCCAGTTGGACGCGATCTTCGCCCAGCAGGAGAGCAACCAGTTCGGCGACGCCCGCTACCAGGTGTTCTTCAAGCCCGGCACCTACAACAACATCAACGACCAGATCGGCTTCTACACCTCCGTCTCCGGCCTGGGCAAGAACCCGGACGACGTCCAGATCAACGGCGACATGACCGTGGACGCCGGCTGGTTCAACGGCAACGCGACGCAGAACTTCTGGCGCAGCGTGGAGAACATGGCGATCAAGCCGGTCAGCGGCACCGACCGGTGGGCCGTCGCGCAGGCCGCGCCCTTCCGCCGCATCCACGTCGAGGGCGGCCTCAACCTCGCGCCGAACGGCTACGGTTGGGCCAGCGGCGGCTACATCGCCGACAGCAAGATCGACGGCACGGTCGGGCCGTACTCGCAGCAGCAGTGGTACACCCGGGACAGCTCGATCGGCGGCTGGACCAACGGCGTGTGGAACATGGTCTTCTCCGGGGTCCAGGGAGCGCCCGCCCAGGGCTTCCCGAACCCGGTCTACACCACGCTGAGCACCACCCCCGAGTCCCGTGACAAGCCGTACATGTACCTCGACGGCAGCGGCAACTACCAGGTGTTCGTGCCGAACCTGCGCACCAACGCCAGCGGCGTGGACTGGCCGAACACGCCGGGCACCTCGATCCCGCTGACCCAGTTCTACGTCGCGAAGCCCGGCGTGTCCGCGGAGACCATCAACGCCGCGCTCGCGCAGGGCCTGAACCTGGTGCTCACCCCGGGCATCTACCACCTCGACGAGCCGATCAGCGTGAACCGCGCCAACACCGTGGTGCTCGGCCTGGGTTACGCCACGCTCATCCCGGACAACGGGGTGGACGCGATGAAGGTCGCCGACGTGGACGGTGTGAAGCTGGCCGGCTTCCTGATCGACGCGGGCACCGGCAAGTCGCCGCAGCTGCTCCAGGTCGGCGCGCCCGGCTCCTCGGCGAGCCACGCGGGCAACCCGACCACCATCCAGGACGTCTTCGCGCGGATCGGCGGCGCCGGCCCGGGCCAGGCGACCACCGCCTTCGAGATCAACAGCAACGACGTGGTGATCGACCACACCTGGCTGTGGCGCGCCGACCACGGCGCGGGCGTGGGGTGGACCACCAACCCCGCGGACGAGGGCCTGAAGGTCAACGGCAACAACGTGCTGGCGACCGGCCTGTTCGTGGAGCACTTCGAGAAGTACGACGTCGAGTGGGCCGGCCAGAACGGCCGGACGATCTTCTTCCAGAACGAGATCGCCTACGACCCGCCGAACCAGGCCGCCATCCAGAACGGCAGCACCCGCGGCTACGCCGCCTACAAGGTCGACAACAACGTCACCAGCCACGAGGGCTGGGGGCTGGGCAGCTACTGCAACTTCACCGCGGACCCGACGATCGTGCAGGACCACGGCTTCGAGGCGCCGAACACCCCCGGCGTGAAGTTCCACGACCTGCTGGTGATCTCCCTCGGCGGCATGGGCCAGTACGCCCACGTCATCAACGACACCGGCTCCCCCACCTCCGGCACCTCCACCGTCCCCTCCACCGTCACCAGCTACCCGTAAGGCCGCACCACCCCCCGGCCGCCGCCCCCACCCGGGGCGGCGGCCCTCTCACTCCCCGATCACTCCCCGCTCCCGCCCCCGCCACGCTCTGCTAACGTGCCCGGACATCTACGGTCAGGGGGGGCTGGTGGGAACCGTCAGGCGATCGAGGGCGGAACGGCGGCGGCAGGCGCAGATCCTCCGCTACTGGCGGGCGGTGGAGTACTTCAGCCCGCCGACGGTCGACCGGGTGGACCCGCGCAACAACGTCTTCCCCGTGCGCCCGGACCGGCCGCTCCCCTGGGAGCCCGGTTCCCGGACCGGCCCTGCCCCGGTCCGCGACAACTTCGTGTGGCAGCACACCGTGTACGCCGGGACGTTCGCGGTGGAGAAGGTGCGCGACGTCCTGCTGGAGGCGTTCCGGGCGCCGGACGCCGAGCTGGACCTCGACGGCCGGATCAGCGGTGACAGCGCCGTGCTGTGCTTCACCGTCAACCAGGACGGCCTGCTGGTCAAGGACAGCGCCACCCTGTCCGCCTGTGCCTGGGCCGTGGGCCGGACCCTGGACCCGGGCCCGCACGACGACGCCTGGCTGGCCGGATTCGACGAGTACGGCAAGGGGTTGCTCCAGCGTCTGCTGGATCTCGGCGACGGGAAGGTGGCCGTCGAGCGGCGGACGTCGGCCGACCCCGACGGGCCGCCCTCGGGGCTCGGACCGGTCGCGGGCCTCTTCTCCCGGCTCGCGGTCACCGCGGCGCGGAACGGGCTGGGCGTCGCGGCAGCGGCAGCCGGCGCGCACCTCGGACCGGTGGGGGGACTCGCGACCGAGCTGATCGAGCAGGCCGGCGGCGAGCTGATCGACGCGGCGGCCCGCAGCCTCGGCGGCCTGGAGGCGGGCGACGGCGGTCCCGCCGGCACGCGGCGGCCCCGCGGTGCCGGGGCAGCGGGCGGGCGGAACGGCACGCGGCAGCAGGAACCGCCGGTCGAGCTGGGCACGAAGGTACTCGACGTGCACGACCTGGTGGCCGTCACCCGCTGGGTGGTGGATCAGCTGGGCGTGGGCGCGGCGCTGCGGCCCGACGCGATCCGGATCAGGAGCCGCGCGATCCCGGCGCGGCAGGCCGGCGAGACGGGGGGCGACACCCTCCTCAACAGCTTCTACGCCGACGACCTGCAACGGGTCGCCGAGGCCGTCGAGGAGGGGCGGGCCGGCGACGCGCTGCTGTCCTACCTCAGCGCCGACGCGGACCTGGACGCGGCGGACCGCCACGACGTGCGCCGCGCGCCGGAGACCGTACTGGACCAGGTCCGCCCCTCGCGCATGCCGCTGGGACGATGGCCGGCCGACAGCGACAAACCCCTCGTTCTGAGCCAGCAGTTCGCGGTCAACCGCGTCATGGAGACGCTCGGAGCCGACGGCGGCACCGGGGTCTACGCGGTGAACGGCCCGCCGGGCACCGGCAAGACCACCATGCTGCGCGACTTGATCGCCGCGGTCGTGGTCCGGCGCGCCGAGCGGCTGGCGGAGCTGAGCAGTCCCGAACTCGCCTTCTCCCGCCAGCCGTTCACCTGGCGCAGCGAGGACAACGCGGGCAAGATCCACCCGCGCGGCATCCATCCGCTGGTGCCCGCGCTCACCGGTTTCGAGATGGTGATCGCCTCGTCCAACAACGGGGCGGTGGAGAACGTCACGTTGGAGGTCCCCGGCGCGCGGGCGATCGGTGCGCAGTGGGCGGCCGACGCGGACTACCTCTCGGGCCCGGCCGGTATCGCGCTCGGCGAGCCGGCCTGGGGCGCGATCGCCGCCCGGCTGGGCCGGCGCAGCAACCGCTCCGACTTCGTGCGGCGGTTCTGGTGGGGGAACCCGCCGCAGGTCCCCGGCCGGCGGCGCGAACCGGCGGGCACGGCGGCTTCCCCGACTTCACCGGCTTCCCCCGCTTCCCCGGCTCCCGCTGCTCCCGGCCCCCTCGGGCCCCTCGGGCTCCAGAAGATGTTGCAGATGCAGATGCAGAGGGGTGATCGCGGCACTCCCGGGAGGACGGCCGCCGCGGTCACCGCCGACGGCGAGCACCGGCCGCTGGGGCGGGAGACGTGGAGCGATGCCGTACGGCGCTTCATCGCGGCCCGGCGGAAGGTACACGAACTGGCCGCGCAGCGGCAGGAGATCGCCGACCTCGCCGCCCGGCTGGCGGGGCCGGACGCGCTCCTGGCCGCCCTCCTGACGCGGGAGTCCGACGCCCAGGACGCGCTGTCCCTCCTCCAGCAGGAGCGGCGTCGCGGCGAGTCCGCGCTCGACGAGCGCCGTACGGAGTACGCCGGGCGCCAGGAGGCGCTGTCGGCCGCACGGCTCCTCCTCGACGAAGCCGATGCCGCCGCGGCCTCCGGTGAGCAGCAGGTCAGTGCCGCGGAGGCGCTGCTGCACCGCCATGACGCGCGCAAGCCCGGCGTCGTCCGGCGGTTCTTCTCGCCGGAGACCCTGCGGCGCTGGCGGGCCGAGCGCACCCTGCTCGAGGCGCAGCTGGCCGCCGCCGACGCCCGGTTCACCGCGCTGGAGTCGGCCAGGGAGACCAGGCAGGTCGAAGTGCGGGCCGCACGGGGCAGGTTGGACGAGGCGGTGGCCGCCGTCCGGCGGGCGGAGTCGCGGCTCGCCGTCTGCGACCAGGCCCGCGAGCGGCAGACCGCGGCGCTCGCCGAGGCCGGGGACCAGGCGGAGCGCAGGCGGCGCGCACGGGAGGACGAGGAGCGGCGGCTGGCCGACGCGCGCCGGCGCTGGGGCGCCGCCGTTCCGGGTGCGGAGTGGCGGGCCGACCCCGGCGACCGGGAGGCGATGGAGGCGCGGGAGCTGTCCGCGCCGTGGATGGACCCGGAGTTCGCCGCCGCGCGCTCCGCGCTCTTCCTCGCGGCCCTGGATCTGCACCGGGCGCTGCTGGCCAACGCCCCCGACCGCCTGCGCAAGAACCTCCAGGCGGCCATGGACGTGGTGGGCGGCCAGGCGCCGTCGGAGCTGCCGGCGAAGGTGGTGCTCGCCGCGTGGCAGATGCTCTTCCTGGTGGTGCCGGTGATCTCGACGACCTTCGCGTCGATGGGGCGGATGTTCGACCGGCTGGGTGGCGAGGCGCTGGGCTGGCTGCTGGTCGACGAGGCGGGCCAGGCCGCGCCGCAGGAGGTGGTCGGCGCCCTGTGGCGCTCGCGCCGCGCGGTGGTCGTCGGCGACCCGATGCAGCTCGAACCGGTCGTCACCCTGCCGTGGACCGGGCAGCGGCGGCTCGCGTCCCGCTTCTCGGTGGACCGCCGGTGGGCCCCGTCCGCGGCCTCGGTCCAGACCCTCGCCGACCGGCTCAACCCGTACGGCACCTGGCTGGCCGACCGGGACGGCGAGCAGGTCTGGCTCGGCTCCCCGCTGCGCGTGCACCGCCGCTGCGACCGGCTGATGTTCGAGGTCAGCAACGCGATCGCGTACGACGGGATGATGGTCTACGGCGTCTCCCGCGACCAGGACGACTTCCCCCTGGTGCAGCGCAGCATCTGGCTGGACGTGCCCTCCCTGCCGGGCGAGGAGAAGTGGAACCCCGAGGAGGGCAGCGTGCTGGAGTGGTTCCTCGGCCTCGTCGGGGACCGCATGGCGGACACGGTGGGCGCAGCGCCCGCGGACGGCGATCCGGCGGGGGAACTGCGGCGGCGGTTCGACGAGTCGCTCTTCGTCATCAGCCCCTTCCGCGACGTGGTGGCCGGCATCGACCGGGTGGCGGACGGCCGCCTGTCCCGCAAGCGGTACGGGACGGTGCACACCACGCAGGGCAAGGAGGCGGACATCGTGGTCCTGGTGCTCGGCACCGGGACCGGCCAGGTCGGTTCCCGCGACTGGGCCGCCAAAAACCCCAACCTGCTGAACGTCGCCGTCACCCGCGCCCGCCGCCGGCTCGTCGTGATCGGGGACCACGCCGTCTGGTCGCGGCACCGCTACTTCGGCGACCTCGCAGGCCACGCCGGGCTCCACCGGTGGACGCCCGAGCGCTGAGCAGCCGCCCGCCCGGGGGCCGGGCCGCGGGTGCGGCTACGGCTGCGGCTGCGGTTTGCGGGCCTCGATGAGGAAGCGGGTGGAGTGGGCGACGAAGGGGCCCTGCGTGGTGATGAGGCGGTGGAGGTCGCGCAGGCGGTCGCGGTAGCGGTCCACGGTGAAGTCGGGCACCATCCAGATCACCTTGCGCAGGAAGTAGACCACCGCGCCGATGTCGTGGAACTCCATCCGCAGCCGTTCCAGGCGCAGGTCCAGCACCTCCAGGCCGGCGGCCTCGGCCGCCGCCCGGGCCGTCCCGGGGTCGCGCGCGTCCCCGGCGCCGGACGGCTGCGGCCCGAGGAAGTACTCGTAGACCTCGGCGGCGCTGGCGGGACCGACCTGCTGGGAGAGGTAGGTGCCACCGGGGCGCAGCACGCGGGCGATCTCCTGCCACCACACGGTGACCGGGTGGCGGCTGGTGACCAGGTCGAACGCCGCGTCCGCGAAGGGCAGCGGCGGTTCGTCGGTGTCGGCGACCACGACCGCGCCGCGCGGGTGGAGCAGGGCGGTGGCCTTCGCGACGTTCGGCGGCCAGGACTCGGTGGCGGCCATCACGGGCGGGAGGACCGGGGCGCCGGCCAGCACCTCGCCGCCCCCGGTCTGGAGGTCCAGCGCGGCCGAGACCCGGCCCAGCCGCTCGGCCATCAGCCGTTGATAGCCCCACGAGGGCCGCTGCTCGCTCGCCCGCCCGTCCAGCCAGGAGAAGTCCCAGCCGGCCACGGACACGGCGTCGGCCTCGGCCACCAGCGCGTCGAAGGTCCGGTCCATCGGTTCAGCGTCGCGGCCCGCGCCAGGGCGCGGCAACCGGTTTTACGCGGTCGCGGGCGGGGGGAGGGTGAGGTAGCAGCGGATCGCGGTGCCGGCCGCGCCGGTGTGGGTGCGGACCAGGTCGGCCAGTTGGTGGACCATGAGCAGGCCGCGGCCGCCGGGGCGGCCGGGCGGGGGCAGGCGGCTGCCGGCGAGGGGGTCGGCGAGCCGCCCGCCGTCACGCACCTCGCAGGCGATGTGGCCGTCCTCCGCCCAGATCCGCACCACGCCCGAACCGCCGCCGTGCCGCACGCTGTTGGTGGTCAGCTCGGCGACGGCCAGCGCCAGGTCGTCCAGCCGCCGGCCGGTCAGCCCGAGCGCGTCGGCCGCGCGGACCGCGAACTGCCGTGCCGCGCGCAGCCCGTCGTCGTCGAACCGGAAGGACGCGGCGAACCGGGGCTCGGCCAGCGGCACGTTGTAGGAGGCGGCGGCCATCTCGGGCGCGTAGTGCGCGCTGGGCCGGCGGCGGCCGCCCTCGATCAGCACCGGGTGGGTGACGCAGGCGTCGCCCAGGGCCTGCGGGGCGAGCCGGGCCGCGTCGTACAGGCACAGGATGGTCGCGCGGCGCCCGTCGAACGCGGCGTTGACCAGGGCCTCGTGCTGCACGCAGGCCGGGTACTCCAGCGGGGTGCGGCCGGGCCAGACGGGTTCGGCCACGATCCGGACCGGGCCGGAGGGCTGCGCGTCGGCGAAGGCGGCGAGCACACCGGGGATGATCCGGCCGGGGTTGCGGCCCGCGCTGGCCATGTCGGTGAAGTGCACGCCGTCGGCGAGCGGACCGAGCGCGTTGTGCAGCCGGGCCAGCCGTTCCCCGGGCACCGCGACGGCGACGGGCTCGCCCGCGGCCAGGCCGTCCCGTACGAAGGCGAGGGTGCTCTCGAGGTACTCGGCGTCGTCCCGGTAGAAGCAGGCGGGGTGCGAAAAGGCGTCCGCGGACTCCCCCATGTCCTCCCACCCCCTTTCGGACACCTGTGCCGGTGCCGACAGTATGCGCCCCCGAAAAGATGACCTTGGGCAGGGGCCCTGCCCTGCCCGCCGGGCCGGGCCGGCTGTGCCGCCCGGTGTCAGTCGTGGTTGATCGCCTCGAACGCCGCCGACAGCGTCTCGCTCTCGTCGTCCGGCACCGCCCGCTCCAGGGCCGGCACCAGGTCGCGCCGCTCGTGGAAGAGGTACTGGTACATCTGGGTGAGGGCGCCGTCGATCGTCAGGCGGCGGGTGTCCTCCGGGTGCCGCCCGGTCAGCGCCCGGTCCAGGATGCCCTGGATCAGATCGCCCTCCTGCCGGTCCCGCGCCACCACCCGGGCGCTCTCGCCGTGTCGCTCCAGCACCTTGCGGACCGTGGCCTCCTTGGCCGCGCAGTGCCGCGCGAACATGTCGGCCAGCGGACGCAGCTCCTCCGGGGCGTCCACGTCCCGCATCCGCAGGTCCTCCACCGTCGCCAACAGCATCCCTCCCGACGTCACCAGGCTCGCCGCCAGTCCGGTCGGCACGTGCTGACCCTTCTTCCCCGCGCCGTCCTCCTGATGCCGGCGCCTCAGACCCCACCTGCCGCGGCCGCCGCCGGCCGCCTTCTCCCGCTCGCCCGCTCCACTCATCGCCACCGGCTCCTTCTCCTGCGCTCACGGACCCCTACCTCCTACGGTGCAACGGCCCGGCCGTCCCCGCTCCTCACCTTGAGCCGCCGGGGCGGGGGCGCCCGCTCACCGGCCGCCGCCGTCCTCCTCGTCGGGCAGGTCCTCGTCCGCCACCAGGTGCACCGCCGCCTCCTCCGCGGACGCGGCGCCCCCGTCGATCCCCACGTCCGCGCCGATCTCGCCGTCCCGCCGGGTGTGCGCGCCCTCGTCGGGGCCGACCAGCCGCCCCGAGCGCGCCTCGCCCGCCTCCGGGTCCACCAGTTCCCCGTCCGTGTCCGGCGCGTCCCCCAGACCGTCGCCCTCCGGCGCCTCCCGGTCCGGCCGTTCCCGCGCGAGGCGCTGGTCCAGCGACTCCCCCTCCCGCTGCTCCTCCCCCGTCGTCCCGCTCTCCTCCACCGCCAGCGGTTTCTCGGGCGGGGAGTACCCCTCGTCCAGTACGTCCGCCACGCCCCGGTCCTCCAACGTGTCCTCCGGCTCCAACAGCCCGTCGTCCTCCTCCTGCCGATACACGTCGTCCCCCCACCCGAACCCGTTCGCTCCGACCTGCCGGTCGCTCATCAGCCCGCTCTCATCCCGTCGAGGACCCTTCACCAAACCACCGCCTACCCTTACGCTCTCACCCAAAACGACAGCGCGGGTTCCCCCGCGGCGCCCGCCCCACCGAAGGGTGGGTCCTGTGGCTTGCGGGACCTTGCGGTCCGCCGTGGCTGGTCGCGCAGTTCCCCGCGCCCCTGGGTATGTGCGGGTATTCCGCGGATTGTGGCGCGCCTGAGGGTCTTTATGCCGACCGATCGCAGGAACCACGATCCGCGGAGGGCCCGAGCGCATTCCAGGGGCGCGGGGAACTGCGCGACCAGCCACCACGGACCGCAAGGTCCCGAAAACCACAGCACACCCCACCCCCCGGGGACCGGCACCCCGGGAGGGCCCGAGCGCATTCCAGGGGCGCGGGGAACTGCGCGACCAGCCACCACGGACCGCAAGGTCCCGGAAACCGCAGCACACCCCACCCCCGGGGGGTTCAGCGAACCCCGGAAGGCCGGAACTGCACGCTGATGCGTCCGCCCACGACCCCGCGGGTCTTGGGCACCGCGTGGTCCCAGGTGCGCTGGCAGGACCCGCCCATGACGATGAGGTCGCCGTGCCCGAGCGGGCACCGCAGCTGCGCGGGACCGCCACCGCGGGGACGGAGGAGGAGCGGGCGGGGCTCGCCGAGGGAGAGGATCGCGACGAGCGTGTCGTGGCGGCTGCCGCGCCCGGTGCGGTCGCCGTGCCAGGCGACACTGTCCCGCCCGTCGCGGTAGTAGCAGAGCCCGGCGGTGGCGAAGGGCTCGCCGAGTTCGTCGGCGTAGTGGGCGTCGAGGGCGTCCCGCGCCCGGTCCAGGAGGGGGTCGGGCAGCTCCTGCCCGGCACCGTAGTGCGCGAGGAGGCGGGGCACCGCCACGACGTCGTCGTACATGACACGGCGCTCGGCCCGCCAGGGCACCTCGGCGGCGAGCCGTTCGAAGAGGTCGTCGGCGCCGGTGAGCCAGCCGGGGAGGGTGTCGATCCAGGCGCCGGAGCCCAGCGGGGTCCGGCGGACGGCGGCGAGGTCCCCGAGACCGGGTTCGCCGATGCCGAACAGGGACGCCTGCTGATGGTGCATACCAGCAGCGTAACCGATATTCGTACGAACATTCGATTGCATGGGCGAGGCAGGGCGGTCCGGGGCGGCGCAGGATGGTCGCATGCTGTTCTCCGAGGTCGCCCGGGTCTCCCGGGAGGTCGCGCGGACCTCCGCGCGCACCCGCAAGACGGAACTGCTCGCGGAGTTCTTCCGGGCGGCGAGCCCGCAGGACGCGCCGATCGCGATCGCCTACCTGGCCGGCCGCCTGCCGCAGGGCCGCCTCGGCATCGGCTGGGCGGCGCTGCGGGGCCGGGCCGCCCCGGCGGCGGAGCCGACGCTGACGGTGCGGGCGGTGGACGCGGCGCTGACGGCCGTCGGGGAGGTGTCGGGCCAGGGCGCGCAGGCCGGGCGCCGGGCGCTGCTCCAGGACCTGTTCGGGCTGGCGACGGCGCCGGAGCAGGAGTATCTGCTCGGGCTGCTCACCGGTGAGGTGCGGCAGGGCGCGCTCGACGCGGCGGCGGTCGAGGGGCTGGCGGTGGCGACGGGCGCGGAATCGCCGCAGGTGCGGCGGGCGGTGATGCTCGCGGGTGCGCTGGAGCCGGTGGCGCAGGCGCTGCTGGACCGCGGCCCGCAGGCGCTGGCGACGTTCGCGCTGACGGTGGGGCGGCCGCTGCTGCCGATGCTGGCCGGCTCGGCGAAGGGCGTGGCGGAGGCGCTGACGCGGCTGGGGCCGTGTGCGGTGGAGGAGAAGCTCGACGGGATCAGGGTCCAGGTGCACCGGGACGGCGGCCGGGTACGGGTCTTCACCCGCACCCTGGACGACGTCACGGCGCGGCTGCCGGAGGTGGTGGCGGCGGCGTCGGCGCTGCCCGCGGAGCGGTTCGTGCTCGACGGCGAGGTGCTGGCACTGGCGGCCGACGGGCGGCCCCGCCCGTTCCAGGAGACCGCGGGCCGGGTCGGCTCGCGGGTGGACGTGGCGACGGCCGCGGCGGCGCTGCCGGTGCACCCGGTCTTCTTCGACGTGCTCTTCGTCGACGGCCGGGACCTGCTCGACCTGCCGTACGGGGAGCGGCACGCGGCGCTGGCCGCGCTGGTGCCGGCCGCGTACCGGGTGCGGCGCCTGACCGTCGCGGACCCCGGCGACGAGGAGCAGGTGCGCGCCGCCGAGGAGTTCTTCGCCGCGACCTTGGAGCGCGGCCACGAGGGCGTCGTCGTCAAGGGCGCGGGCAGCCCGTACGCGGCGGGGCGGCGCGGCGCGACATGGCTGAAGGTCAAGCCGGTGCACACCCTGGACCTGGTGGTCCTCGCGGTGGAGTGGGGCCACGGCCGCCGGACCGGCATGCTGTCGAACCTGCACCTGGGGGCGCGGGCCGAGGACGGTTCGTTCGTGATGCTCGGCAAGACCTTCAAGGGCCTGACCGACGCGCTGCTGACCTGGCAGACCGAGCAGTTGCTGGCCCGCGCGGTCTCCGACGACGGCCACCTGGTCACGGTGCGGCCCGAGCTGGTGGTGGAGGTCGCCTACGACGGGGTGCAGACCTCCCCGCGCTACCCGGCGGGCCTGACGCTGCGCTTCGCCCGGGTGCTGCGCTACCGCCCGGACAAGACGGCGGACCAGGCGGACACCGTGGCCGCCGTCCGCGCGGTCCACGGCGGGCAGGCGGGCTGAGGTGCCGGGGCCCGGGCCCCGCCTCCCCGGTTGCGGCCGCGCCGAGCGGGTACCCGAGGTCGAGATACGACCGGAGCAACCGACCGAGCACCGGACGAGAGGTGAGCCGCCATGGCCCGCACCACCCGGCGCGACACGGCACGCGCCCTGCTTCGCGCCTACGGCCGCACCTACGCCGACGAGGCGGGTATCCGCCTGACCGACACCCCGCAGCCGCTCTACCGCCTGCTCGTCCTGGCGAGCCTGCTCAGCGCCCGTATCCGCGCGGGGGTCGCCGTCGCGGCGGCCAAGGAGCTGTCCGCCGCCGGGATGCGCAGCCCGCGCGCGATGGCGCGGGCCACCTGGCAGCAGCGGGTGGACGCGCTCGGCCGCGGCGGCTACCGCCGCTATGACGAGCGGACCGCCACCCAGCTGGGCGACGGCGCGGAGCTGGCGAGCGCGGAGTACGGCGGCGACCTGCGCGGCATGCGCGCCCGCGCGGACGGCGACGTCGGCGCCCTGCGCCGCGAGCTGCGGGAGTTCCCGGGGATGGGGCCCGCCGGCGCGGACATCTTCCTGCGCGAGGCCCAGGCCGTCTGGCCCGAGTACGCGCCCTATCTCGACGCCAAGGCGCTCGAGGGCGCCCGGCTGCTCGGCCTGCCGGACTCCCCCGAGCAGCTGACGCGGCTCGCCGACGGCGCCGAACCGGCGGTGCTCGCCGCGTCGCTGGTGCGCGCCTCGCTCGACAAGGACGCGGCCGCCACGGTCGCCGAGGCGGCCGCCGCCGCGCGCTGAGGGCCGCGGACGACCGGTCCTACCGGTTCTCCAGCCGCAGCTTCGCCTCCTGTTCCTGGTCACCGGCCGCGGTGCCGACGACGCGGACGGCGAACGCCTCGGCGAGGCCCTCCCGCAGCCGGTCGACGGCCAGATAGCCGCCCTGCGCGGTCAGCGTGACGGGCGCGGTGAGGCGGCCGGGGTCGGCCAGGCCGAGGGTGCGGGACACGTCGAACGTGGCCGACCACACCGTGGGGTGCTCGCCCTCGGTCTCCTCGGGTGCGTCGTCGGCGGCCCGGTCGGAGGGGAAGCTGGCCTGGAGCGCGGCGAACACGGCCGCCGCGTCCTGTCGTGCGCAGCTGTCCACGACGACCGCGACCTGCGAGGACGGGTCGACGGGCGGTTCCTGCTGGTCTTGCGCGGTACTCACGGTTGCTGTCCTTCCGGGTGGACCGGCGACGGACGGTCCGCGGACACAGCGGACCACGCCCTGCACATGTCCACTGTGTGCCGGCCAAAACCCCCTGATGGGCCGTACGGGCGCGGACCTTCCGGGTGATCCGCGCCCGGCCGCCTGCGGCACAATCGGGGCATGCCGCGACGCCCCGCCCGTACCGCCCGCCCGACCGCGCCCCGCGCCGGCCGGGACACCCCCGCCGCCACCGCCGCCTGCCCCTGCGGGCTGGCCGCCCGCTACGGGGAGTGCTGCGGCGCCCTGCACGCAGGTGCTCCCGCGCCCACCGCGGAGCGGCTGATGCGCTCGCGCTACGCCGCGTTCGCCGTGGGCGACACCGCGTACCTGCTGCGCACCTGGGCCGCCGCCACCCGGCCGCCGGACCTCGACCTCGACCCGGCGGTGCGCTGGACCGGCCTGGACATCCTCGGCAGCACCGGGGGCAGCGCTTTCCACACCGAGGGCACCGTCGAGTTCCGCGCCCGCTACCGGCTGGACGGGCGGGACGGCGAGCAGCGGGAGAACAGCCGCTTCGTCCGCGAGGGCGGGCGGTGGGTCTACGTGGACGCGCTCGCGTGAGTGCCGCGCCCGGGCTCGACCCGGTGGTGCGCGCGGCGGTGGCCCACCACGTGCTGGAGGTGCTGGCGCGGGCCTGCCCGGGCGGCCGGGCCGACCTGCGCGGGTCGCTCGCCACGGGCACGGCCGACCCGTACAGCGACATCGACGCGCGGTGGACGGTGCCGGACGAGCGGTTCGGCGGCTGCGTGGACCGGGCCGGCGAGGTGCTCGCCGAGGTGCGACCGGTGCTGTCGGTACGCGGCGACCCCGACCGTGCCGGCGACCCCGGCCACCGGCTGCTCTTCGTCGCCTTCGAGGGGCTGCCGCCGTTCTGGCGGCTCGACCTGGAGATCACCGCGGCGCCCGGTGCCGCGCCCCGCGCCCCAGCCGTCCGCCACCCCTGGCGGCCCGCGGCCAGCGCCCTGGCCAACGGCGTCGCCGCGGTCAAGGCGCTGCACCGCGGCGACCCGGCCACCGCCCACGCCCTGCTCACCCGCGCCTACGCCCGCACCGGCCTCCCGGGCCGCCCCACCGGCCGCTTCCCCGCCGACCTCGCCGCCCTCGCCCGCGCGGCCCTCACTCTCGACCCGGCGCTGGACCGCGAAGCCGCGGCCCTCACCGCCCTCCCCCTGCCCTGACCGCCCCGTCGCCGGTGCCAGGTCATGTCCGACCGATCCCGCCCGGCGCTCTGGGGGAGCCTCACACGCCGTGGGGCGTGCGGGAGCACCAGGTTCCGCCGTCCCCCGCCCGTCGGGCGGGACGACGCCAGTTGCCGGACACGGCCTACGCGATCGGGTCGCGGGCGTCGTAGTGGCGGAAGGAGCGCTGGAACAGGCCGATCAGGGTGATCGCGACGATGCAGGCGAGGCCGCCGCCGACCACGGCCGCGGTCGGGGTGAGCAGGTCGGACACCGAGCCCGCGAGGAAGTCGCCGAGGCGGGGCCCGCCGACCACGACGACCAGGAAGACGCCCTGGAGGCGGCCGCGCATGTCATCGGGCGCGGCGGACTGGAGCATCGTGTTGCGGAAGACCATGGAGACGGTGTCCGCACAGCCCGCGAGGGCGAGGAAGAACAGGCCGAGCGGCAGGCTGCGGGTCAGCCCGAAGACGGCGACGGCCGCGCCCCAGGAGCCCACGGCGACGAGCACCGCGAAGCCCTGGCGGTTCACCCGGCCGAGCCAGCCGGAGAAGACACTGCCGACCAGCGCCCCGACCGCGGGCGCGGCGGCCAGCAGCCCGACGGTGCGGGTGTCGCCGCCGAACCACAGGCCCGCGACGGCGGGGAACAGCACCCGGGGCTGCGCGAGCACCATGGCGGCGAGGTCGGAGATGAAGGTCGTCCGCAGGTTGGGGCGCGCACCGAGGTAGCGCAGCCCTTCGACGACGGACGGCCGGCGCCGTGCCGCGGCCGGGTCGGCGCCGGGCTCCCCGGGGAGCATCGCGGGCAGCCGCCACATCGCGTACAGGGAGGCGGTGAAGGCGGCGACGTCGATCAGGTAGGCGGCCTGGTAGCCCCAGAAGCCGACGAAGACGCCGCCGAGCATCGGCCCGGCCATCTGCCCGACGCCGCTGGACAGGGAGGCGAGCGCGTTGGCCGCGGGCAGCCGCTCGGGCGGCAGCAGGCGGGGGATCATGGACGAGCGGGCGGGCGAGTTCATCGCGAAGCACACCGCCTGGAGGGCGACGATCGTGTAGAGCGGCCACACCCGGTGGACGTGGAGAATCGCGACCACGGCGAGCGCCGCCGACAGCACGGTGGCGCCGCTGGCGGTGACGAGGCCCAGCCGGCGCCGGTCGACCGCGTCGGCGACGGCGCCGCCGTAGAGGCCGAAGACGATCAGCGGCACCAGGGAGCACAGGCCGACCAGGCCGACATAGAAGCTGGAGCCGGTGATCGCGTACACCTGGAGCGCCACGGCCATGGCGGTCATCTGCTGGCCTATGTAGGACACGGCGTTGCCGAACCACAGGCGCCGGAAGTCGGGGTGCTCGCGCAGCGGGGAGACGTCGGCGAGCAGCCGGGAGCGGCGCTGGGCGGGTATCGCGGCGGGTGCCGTACCGGCCGCCGCGGTGCCGGGCGCGGTCTCGGGGCCGCTGCCGGGCGCGGTGTCGGGGCCGGTCGGCTCGGCGGTGGCGCGGTCGTCTTCTTCGCTGTTGAGCACGCGAAACCGTAGCAACCTGGGCCGGACGGGGGACCGGCGGGTCCGCCGGGTGGGCGCACGGGTGACGCGTCCACCCGGGTGGCGGATGCGGATCGAAACCGGGTGGTGGCGGAGCGTACGGCGGCATAGGCTGAACGGGACGAGCAGGCTGTCGGGGAAGTACCTGGCCCCGCGGCCCGTCCCGGAATCCGTCGCCGACTCGGCTGCACTTCCGGCACCGGCATCAGGCGCCACCGCGTCCGCACCGCCCGACAGAGAAGGACTTCCCCCCGGGCGCCATGACGCGACGCGGTTCGGCCGCGTCCGGCGCTACCGGACCACGCGACGCTAAGGAGTGCGCGGTGTCAGCAGACAGGTTCACCCGCAACGACGGTGAGGACAGCAAGCCCGGGCGCGACCGGGACGGCACGTCCCTGCTGGAGGAGGAGCGCCCGCTGGACGTCTGGTCCAGGTGCGCGCCGATTCGGCTCGCCGGATACGAGGACGACCCCAGCGAGACGCACATCCTGCGCAGCATCGACTGACGCGGACCCGTGAGCGGCGCCCGCCGCCCGGACGACCTCCGGGGGCGGGCCCCTGCCGTCAGGGCGGCAACGGGCGGGCCGGCAGCGGCTGTCGGCGGCTTCCGGCCTCACGCACATCGCAACTCCCGGCCGACCCACGGGTGTCCGAAGCAGGCCGTTCTGTGACGCGTCTCATGCGCGAATCGACGTAAATTCGGCGTGAATTTCGCATGCGGCGGTCAGGATCGGGCAAACGGCCCTCGTGTGTGGCGTTTTCACCGACCCCCGAGGAGCGAACTCATGCTGATGGCCCACCCGACCGTCCTGCGCAACCTGGTGGAGCGTTACGAGACGCTCCGTGCCGTCGTCGACGAGGGCCGCGCGGACGGGTCGGACCGTGCGGAGGGCGTGGACCCCCTGGTACGGCAGCAGTTGCAGGACACCACGTACACGTTGTGCGTCTCGACCGGCACCCGGGAGATCGGGGCCGCGCTCGCAGCCGCGCGCCGCCACATCGACACGATCGCGGTCGATCCGTTCGACCCGACCCCGGCGCAGGACGCCAGCGCGGCCTGACCGCCCCTTCAACACCGCAGCACCGAACGAAGTCTGACGCACCGACCGGACGACGGAGTACCGGACGGCGACCCCGCGGGTGCGGGTCGCGCACGTCCACGCGACCCGCCGCCCGCGCACACCTCACCGGTACGGACCCCGGCAACGGGAGTCCCGACGACCGGTCCCACCCCGCGAGCCGCCACCGGCGCCGACCGGCCCGCGGGCGCCGCTCCCCCTTTCCCCCCGAGGTCATGGAACATCCATGCCCTTTTCCCTGGGCCGCCATTGACCTGGCGTTTCGCGGCCGCCGCAGGCCATCCGCCCATAGCGGCAGGCGGCAGGGGGTGCCAGTGGGGCATCACTCGTTGGAATGAAAAGGCGGGTGGATGCGACTCGATCGGGCGTGTGCGGGCGTTGTCCCCGGTGCGGGCATAGCGCTCGCTATGTTCCGGAAGGCAGTGAGGGTATGAACAAGGTCGCCCGAAAGGGACTGGTCACGGCGATGGTCGCGGGCGGTGTGCTCGCCTCCGCCGGGGCCGCGCAGGCGGACGCCGGGGCCGGGGCGCAGGCGGCGGGCTCGCCGGGGGTGCTGTCCGGGAACTCGGTGCAGGTGCCGGTGCACGTGCCGGTCAACGCGTGCGGGAACACCGTCGACGTGGTCGGGCTGCTCAACCCGACCTTCGGCAACACCTGCGCCAACACCTCGTCCGGCTCGTCGACGGCGGCGGTCCCGGCGGCCCCGGCGGCCCCCGCGTCGAAGGCCTCCACCGACGGTCGGCCCGCCAAGCACGCCGGGAAGCCGGCCGACGAGTCCGGCACCGCCGGCTCCCACTCCACCGGGGGCGCCCACGCGGCCTCCCACGCCACCGGCTCCCCCGGCGTGCTGTCCGGCAACTCCCTCCAACTGCCGGTCGACGTCCCGGTCAACATCTCGGGCAACTCGGTCAACGTGGTGGGCATCGGCAACCCTGCCTTCGGCAACACCGCGGTCAACAGCAGCACTCCGCCCCGCACCGCCACTCCCCCGCCGCCGGCCCACCAGCCGAACCCCGCGCCGCCGAACGACCGGGCGGACATGGCCGACACCGCCGACTCCTCGGCCCTGCCCTCCCTCGCCCACACCGGCGCCGACGGCCTGGGCTGGACCGCCGGCGCCAGCGCCGCGCTGCTGCTCGGCGGCGCGCTGCTCTACCGCAAGGCGCGCCCGGCCTCCCGCACCGCCGCGAGCGCGGGCCCCGTCGGCGCCGGCCCGCGCTGACCCGCCGTCCCCGGCCGGCGGCACCCCTCCTCGGGCCGCCGGCCGGGGCCCCACCACCAGCCACCGCGCCCCGGTCGATCGGTTTCCGCGCCCCCGCGGCCAGGGACGACACCGCACGGCCGGTGGCAGCTCGGCTCCTCACCCCTAAGGTGTACGCGCGCACATCCCGCACGCCCGCTTCAGCGCCGAAGCCCGCCCGTGCCGTGCCGCTCCCGTACCGCACCCTGCCGTATCACCGCGAAGCCGTGATCCGAGGAGCCCCGCAATGGCGTTGCCGCAAGGCACGCTCAGCCACCGCTACCGTGGCGAGCACCCCCTCCGTACCCTCCTCTACCTCTTCCACCCCGACCGGCGCCGCGTCGGCGTCGCCGTCGCCGCGTTCCTCGCCAAGCACGCGCCCGTGTGGCTGCTGCCGCTCATCACCGCCAACGTCGTGGACGTGGTGGTGAAGCACGAGCCGATCTCCGTCCTGTGGTGGAACTCGGCGGTGCTGCTGGTGATCCTCGTGCTCAACCCGCCGTTCAACCTCGCCTATGTGCACCTGATGCAGGGCTCGGTCCGGCGCACCGGCACCCGGCTGCGCAGCGCGCTGTGCCATCGGATGCAGCAGCTGTCGATCGGCTACCACTCCCGGGTCAGCGCGGGCGTGCTCCAGACGAAGGTGGTCCGGGACGTCGAGACCATCGAGACCGCCGCCCAGCAGACCGCGGACAACGGACTGGCGGCGATCGCCACCCTGTCCGGCGGGCTGGTGGTCATCGGCATCCAGGCACCCGTGTTCCTGCCGGTCTACCTGGTCGTGGTGCCCGCCTCCGCCGCGCTCGTGGTCAGGCTGCGCCGCCGGATCAAGGACCGCAACGAACTCTTCCGGCAGCAGGTCGAGCAACTCTCCTCACGGGTCAGCGAGATGACCACGCTCATCCCGATCACCCGGGCGCACGGCCTGGAGGACACCGCCCTGCACCGGATGGACCGCACCCTGGGCGAGGTGCTGCACGCCGGGCTGCGACTGGACCGGCTCAACGGCTGGTTCGGCTCGCTCGCCTGGATTCTGCTCAACACCATCGGCGTCGCCTGCCTGGCCGGCTCCGCGCTGGTCGCGTACTACGGCTGGTTCAGCGTCACCCCCGGCACCGTGGTGATGCTCTCCGCGTACTTCTCCAGCCTCACCGGGTCGGTGACCACGCTGCTGACGCTCGCCCCGCAGATCGGCAAAGGCCTGGAGTCGGTGCGTTCGATCGGCGAGGTGCTCCAGGCGCCCGACCTGGAGCAGAACGACGGCAAGGCCGAAGTCGCCGGCGTCCTGGGCCGGTTCGAGTTCCGCGACGTGACCTTCACCTACCCCGACAGCGACCGGCCCTCGCTGGACCGCTTCGACCTGGAGGTGCGCCCCGGCGAGACGATCGCGCTGGTCGGCGGCTCGGGCGCGGGGAAGTCCACGGTGCTGAACCTGGTGATCGGCTTCCTGCGGCCGACCGGCGGCCGCATCCTGCTGGACGGTGTCGACATGGAGGCCCTCGACCTGCGCGACTACCGCAGCTTCCTGTCGGTGGTGCCGCAGGAGTCGATCCTCTTCGAGGGCAGCGTCCGGGACAACGTCACCTACGGCATGGCCGACGTGCCCGACGAGCGGGTCCGGGCGGCGCTGCGGGACGCCAACGCGACGGAGTTCATCGACCGGATGCCGCAGGGCCTGGACACCGTCGTCGGCGAGCGCGGCGCCCGGCTGTCCGGCGGGCAGAAGCAGCGCCTCGCCATCGCCCGGGCGCTGATCCGCGACCCGCGGGTGCTGGTGCTCGACGAGGCGACGTCCGCGCTCGACTCCCGCTCGGAGGCCCTGGTGCAGCAGGCGCTCGGCCGGCTGGTCAAGGGCCGTACGGTCTTCGTCGTCGCGCACCGGCTGTCCACGATCAGGAACGCCGACCGGATCGTGGTGATGGACGAGGGCCGGATCGTGGAGATCGGCTCGCACGCCGAACTGCTGCGCCGCGGCGGGGCGTACGCCGGGCTCCAGGCGGCGCAGCTGGCGTAGGCGGGGCCGTGCGCGGCCGGCGGAGGGGCAGCCCGGCGCACAGCCGCCCCGAGCACCAGGGGCGGCCCGGGACATCCGCGCCCGGGCCGCCCCCGCCCTGCGACCTGTCACGGCCTCCGGCCGGCGGGCCGTCAGCCGCCGAGCACGCCGGAGACCATCGCCTTGGCCTCCTCCTGCACCCGCGCCAGGTGCTCCGGTCCCTGGAAGGACTCGGCGTAGACCTTGTAGACGTCCTCGGTGCCGGACGGGCGCGCGGCGAACCAGGCGCTGTCCGTGCAGACCTTGATGCCGCCGAGCGGGGCGCCGTTGCCGGGCGCCTCGGTGAGCACCGCGGTGACCGGTTCGCCGGCCAGCTCGCGGGCGGGCACCTGGTCGGGCGAGAGCTTGGCCAGCACCGCCTTCTGCTCGCGGTCGGCGGGCGCGTCGATCCGGGCGTAGGCGGGCGTGCCGAACCGCCCGGTCAGCTCGGCGTAGTGCGCGGACGGGCTGCGGCCGGTCACGGCGGTGATCTCGGCGGCGAGCAGCGCCAGCAGGATGCCGTCCTTGTCGGTGGTCCACACGCTGCCGTCGCGGCGCAGGAACGACGCGCCCGCGGACTCCTCGCCGCCGAAGGCGAGGGTGCCGCCGAGCAGCCCGTCCACGAACCACTTGAAGCCGACCGGCACTTCGGTGAGGGTGCGGCCGAGCCCGGCCACCACCTTGTCGATCATCGAGGAGGAGACCAGGGTCTTGCCGATCGCCAGCCCCCGGTCCCACTGGTCGCGGTGCCCGACCAGGTAGTCGATCGCCACCGCGAGGTAGTGGTTGGGGTTCATCAGCCCGCCGTCGGGGGTGACGATGCCGTGCCGGTCGGCGTCCGCGTCGTTGCCGGTGGCGACGGCGTACTCGTCCTTGCGGGCGATCAGCGACGCCATGGCGTACGGCGAGGAGCAGTCCATCCGGATCTTGCCGTCCCAGTCGAGCGTCATGAACCGCCAGGTCGGGTCGGCGTGGGGGTTGACCACGGTCAGGTCGAGGCGGTGGCGTTCGGCGATCGCGCCCCAGTAGTCGACGGAGGCGCCGCCGAGCGGGTCGGCGCCGATCCGGACGCCCGAGGCGCGCACCGCGTCCAGGTCGAGGACACCGGGCAGGTCGTCGACGTAGCCGCCGAGGAAGTCGTGGCGGCCGGTGGTGTCGGCGGCCAGCGCCCGGGCGTAGGGGATGCGGCGCACCTCGCGCAGCCCGTCGGCGATCAGCGCGTTGGCGCGGTCCTGGACCCAGCCGGTGGCGTCGGAGCCGGCCGGGCCGCCGGTGGGCGGGTTGTACTTGAAGCCGCCGTCGCGCGGCGGGTTGTGCGAGGGGGTGACGACGACGCCGTCCGCGAGGCCGGCGGTGCGCCCGCGGTTGTGGGTGAGGACGGCGTGCGAGACGGCCGGGGTCGGGGTGTAGCCGTCGGCGGCGTCGATCAGGACGGTCACGCCGTTGGCGGCGAAGACCTCCAGCGCGGTGACCCGGGCGGGCTCGGAGAGCGCGTGCGTGTCGGCGCCCAGGAACAGCGGGCCGTCGGTGCCCTGCGCGGCGCGGTACTCGCAGATGGCCTGGCTGGTCGCGGCGATGTGGTCCTCGTTGAACGCCGTGTCCAGCGCCGAGCCGCGGTGGCCGGAGGTGCCGAACGCCACCCGCTGCCCGGGCTCGGCCGGGTCGGGGTGCAGGGCGTAGTAGGCGGTGACCAGCCGGGGGACGTCGACCAGGTCCTCCGGGCGGGCGGGGGTTCCGGCGCGCTCGTGCGGCATCCTGCACTCCTTCTCACTGCGGGCTGTCGGGGGTCGTGCGGCCGTGCGGGGCGGCCTGACCTGCCCGTCCATTCTCGCCCGGCGCACGCCGCCGGGCCGACACGGCCCCGCCGCAGATCCCCCGTCCGCCCGCCGGGCCTACGATGGTGACGCTTCGGCGGGCGCCGGACGGAAGGCGGAGGCGATGGCCACGGCTGGACTGCCGGCAGCACCGGGCGGGGTACGGCTGGCGTCGTCCGCGGGCCGGTGGGTGCTGGCCTGCTCGGTGCTCGGCTCGGGCATGGCGATGCTGGACGGCACCATCGTCAACATCGCGCTGCCGCGCATCGGCGAGGACCTCGGCGCGTCGCTGGCGGCGTTGCAGTGGACGGTCAACGGCTATCTGCTGACGCTGGCCGGGCTGATCCTGCTCGGCGGCGGGCTCGGCGACCGGTACGGGCGGCGGCGGGTGTTCACCGTCGGCGTGGTGTGGTTCGCGCTGGCGTCCGCGCTGTGCGCGATCGCGCAGGACGCCGGCATGCTGATCGCCTCCCGGGCGCTGCAGGGCGTGGGCGGGGCGCTGCTGACGCCGGGTTCGCTGGCACTGGTGCAGTCCACGTTCCGCCCGGAGGACCGGGCGAAGGCGGTCGGCGCGTGGTCGGGCCTGGGCGGGGTGGCGGGCGCGGTCGGGCCGTTCCTGGGCGGCTGGCTGGTGGACGGGCCGGGCTGGCGGTGGATCTTCTTCATCAATGTGCCGCTCGGCGCCGTGGTCCTGCTCATCGCCGCGCGGCACGTGCCGGAGAGCCGGGACCGGCAGGCGTCCGGGTCGTTCGACGTGGCCGGGGCGGCGCTGGCCGCGCTGTGCCTGGCCGGGATCACGTACGCGCTGATCTCCGCGTCCAGCCGTCCTTCGCTGCTGGGCGTGGGGCTGCCGGTGCTCGCGGGGGTGCTGTGCGGGGCGGCGTTCCTGCGCACCGAACGGGTCCGGGCGCACCCGATGCTGCCGCTGGACATCTTCTCCTCCCGGCTGTTCACGGCGATGAACGTGGTCACGCTGTGCCTGTACGCGGCGATCGGCGGGGTGTTCTTCCTGCTGCCGGTGCAGCTCCAGATCGCCGCCGGGTACAGCGCGCTGCGCGCGGGCCTGGCGACGCTGCCGGTCACCGCCTTGATGCTGCTGCTCTCCGCGCCCGCGGGTGCGCTCTCCCAACGGATCGGGCCGCGGCTGCCGTTGACGGCCGGGCCGCTCGTCGCCGCCGCGGGCATGCTGCTGCTCACCCGGATCTCGCCGGGCACGTCCTCCTACCTGGTGGACGTGCTGCCCGCGGTCGTCGTCCAGGGGCTGGGGATGAGCCTGTTCGTGGCGCCGCTGACCGCGACGGTGCTCGCGTCGGTCGAGGTGGACCACGCGGGGGTCGCCAGCGGCGTCAACAACGCGGCGGCCCGGGTCGCCCAACTCCTCGTGGTGGCCGCGCTCCCGCTCGCCGTCGGGCTCTCCGACCACGCGTACACCTCCGCGCACGCGGTCAACGCGGCGTTCGGCCGCGCGATGGGCATCTGCGCGGGGCTGTGCGCGGCCGGCGCCGCGCTCGCCGCCTTCCTCGTACCCTCGCGGACGGTGCTCGCCGAGGGCGCCCCGGACACGGCGGAGCCGCAGTGCGCGCCCAACTGCGGCTTCTCCTCCCCTCCCTTGGAGCCGGGCTCCCAGCGCAGCGTCTGAGGCTGCCTTGTCCCACCCGTCCCGCGACCTACCGAGGTCCCTGACGGTGCTCAGCGGGGCTGACCGTCGGATGGGGGCCCTCCGTGAGGAGTTGTTCGAGGACGGGGAGGGCGGCGGTGAGGTGGGCGTGCTGGGCGGGGGTGAGGCGGGCCATGCGGCGGGCGAGGAGTTCGGCGCGCTCGCGGCGGATGCGTTCGAGCAGGGCGCGGCCCTCTTCGTGGATGCTTACGAGGAAGGAGCGGCCGTCGGCGGGGTCGGCCTCCTTGCCGATGAGCCCGGCGGCGGCGAGCGGCCGGACGGTGCGGGTGAGGGCGGGCGCGGAGACCTGCTCGCGGGCGGCGAGCTCGCCGAGCCGGATCGGCCCGAACTGCTCGATGCGGGCGAGCGCGGACAGCTGGGCGTAGGTGAGGTTGAGGTCGTCCGCGGACGCCTGGGCGAGCTGGCGGTACAGGCGGGCGACGATCAGGGCGACAGCGGACGGCGAGGCGCCCCCGCGCCCTTCGTGCTCGGTCATGGCGGGGACGCCTCCTTCGGCCGTACGGTTCAGCCCTGCTGCTCGGGCACCTTGCGGGAGCGGATCAGGGACGCACCCGCCGCGACCAAGGACATCACGATCGCGAGGGCGAACACCACGACGAGGCCGTCGTGGAAGGGCCCGGAGATCAGGTGCGGGAAGAACTCCCGCCCGGTGAGGGTCTGCGCGTTGGCCTTGGGCAGCTTCCCCAGCAGGTCGGGGCCGAGCAGCTGCTGGATCGGGTTGTACCCGAGGAACGCCGCGAACAGGGTGCCGACCGGGGGCAGGTTGGCCACCTGGTGGGCGCTGGCCGCGGGTACGTGCTGGGCCGTCAGGCCGGTGCTGAGGGTGTGGGGCAGCGAGCGGGCCAGCCCGGCGACCATGAGCGAGAAGAACACGCCGATGGACAGCACCATGCCCGCGTTCTGGAAGGTGGCGCGCATGCCGGAGGCGGCGCCGCGGGACTCCGCAGGCACGCTCGCCATGATGATCGAGGTGTTGGGCGCGGCGAACAGGCCGCCGCCGAGGCCGTTGAGGAAGACCACGAGCGCGAAGACCCAGTAGCTGAAGTTCGTCGGGATGAGCAGCAGCCCGGCGAAGGAGCCGGCCATCACCACGAAGCCGGCGGCGGCGAAGAGCCGGGCGCCGTAGCGGTCGGACAGGGCGCCGGCGACGGGGCCGGCGGCGAGGAACCCGACGGTGAGCGGCAGCAGGTAGATGCCCGCCCACAGCGGGGTGTCGGCGTAGTTGTAGCCGTGCAGCGGCAGCCAGATGCCCTGGAGCCAGATGATCAGCATGAACTGGAGGCCGCCGCGGGCGATGGACCCGAGCAGGGTGGCCGCGTTGCCGCCGGCGAAGGCCGCGTTGCGGAAGAGCTTGAGCGGGAACATCGGCTCGGCCACGCGGGACTCGATCAGGCAGAACACCACGAGCAGCGCGGCGCCGCCGATCAGTCCGGCGAGCACCCAGGGGTTGGTCCAGCCCATGGTGTGGCCGCCGTAGGGCTGGATGCCGTAGGTGATGCCGGCGAGCAGGGCGGTCAGGCCGACGGCGAAGGTGATGTTGCCCCACCAGTCCATCTTCGCGGGGCGGCGGATGCCGGTGTCGTGCAGGGAGCGGTAGGCCCACACGGTGCCGATCAGGCCGATGGGTACGTTCACCCAGAAGATGGAGCGCCAGTTCCACTCGGCGAGCAGGCCGCCGAGCACCAGGCCGATGAAGGAGCCGGCGATGCCGGCCACCATGTTCACGCCGAGCGCCATGCCGCGCTGCTTGGCCGGGAAGGCGTCGGTGATGATGGCCGCGGAGTTGGCCATCAGCATGGAGCCGCCGACGGCCTGCGCGACGCGCCAGCCGATCAGCCACAGGGCGCCGCCGCCGCCGTGCATCGGGTCGACGGAGAGGATCACCGAGGTGATGGTGAAGATCAGGAAGCCGGCGTTGTAGATCTTGACCCGGCCGAGGATGTCGCCGAGCCGGCCGAGGGTGACGACCAGGACCGCGGTGACGAGCATGTAGCCCATCAGCATCCACAGCAGGTAGCTGACGTTTCCGGCCTGGAGCGGGTCCAGCCGGATGCCGTTGAAGATCGCCGGCAGCGAGATCAGCACGATCGAGGAGTTGATCGTGGCGATGAGCATGCCGAGCGTCGTGTTGGACAGGGCCACCCACTTGTAGTGCGGATGGTCGGCGGCGATACGCGGGGATCTCCGCTGTATTCGGGTCGTCGAGTCTTCTTCGGTCGCCATGCGGCGGTCACACCCCACCCGGAGAGAGAGCCGTTAGTTAACTTAGGTTAAGTAAAACTCTATCATTCAACATCACTGCCGTGCAGGGCGGTTCGGCGGCGTCGACGGGGTGCGGGGAGCGCACGCGCGAGGCGGCGCACTCCCCCCTTTCCGGCGCGGTCCGGCGGCCTCGGTTCAGCGGCGCCGCAGCAGCACGCCCCGCACGTAGGCGGCCTGCCCGGCGTGCTGGAGGTCGTCGCCGATCACGCTGATCAGCCGCACCCCGAGGGTGACCGGCGGGGTCCACCGCTCGTCGACGACCTCGTCCAGGTCCGCGTCGGACAGGCCGCCGAGGTAGTCGAGGGTGGCCGCGTGCACGGCGTCGTAGTAGCCGGTCAGCAGCTCCGGGTCGGCGACGCGGACCTGGCCGACCTCGGCGGCGCTGTGGCCGTAGCCGATCGCGCCGGCCGGGAAGGGCAGGTCGAAGCGCTGCTGCCAGCCCTCGGCGGTCCAGATCTGCTCGCGGCCGGCCACCTCGGCGACGTGGTCGTCCTGGACCCGGGTGAGGTGCCAGACCAGCCAGCCGATCGAGTTGGCCTCGTCGTCCAGGCGTGCGGCCAACTCGTCGGCGGTCAGGCCGTCGACGGCGGCGTGCACGACCTCCTTGATGCGGCCGTAGGCGTCGGCGAGGACTTCAGCGGTGTTCATCGGATCTCCAGACGGGAACAGGGCGGGAAGGTCACTGCGGGGGCAATGCCCGCAGCGCTCGCATTCTTCCCGCCCGGCCCGCCCGGCAGCCGTGACCGCCACGCGGGCGTGCCCGCGCTCGTGGTGCGAACGCGGGCACGCCCAGGGGTGTGTGCCGGGGTTCTACTGGGTGACGTTGATGGTGAAGGTGGACGTGGTGTTCTCGATGTCCACCGCGTTGTCGCTCTCGGTCAGGCCGTTGATCGTCACCGATCCGTCGGCCGGGCCCTGGCCGGGTTCCGGCTGCGGGTTGGCCCACAGGCCGAAGCCGGACTTCGCGTCGTAGGTGTCGCCGCTCTTGTGCGCGCCGGTCACCGACAGGTTGGTGATGGTGGTGTCCTTGATGGGGTTGAGCGGGGTGCTGCCGTTCCACTTGGTCTGGAACATCACGCCCGCGTACGTCGGGTCGCTGATGTCGATGTCGCTCAGCCGCAGACCCTGCATCGTGAACTCCGCCGAGTAGATCCACAGCGCCGGGAAGACCTGGGCGCCCCAGAAGTGGCCGCCGTCCCTGGCGAGCGTGATGTCCGCGAAGTTCGTGGTGGGCGAGGACTCGAAGCCCAGGGCGGGGATGCCGCCGAAGGCCAGCGAACCGATCGTCACACCGGGGTAGGTGAGGCTGTCGGCGATGTAGAGGTTGCTGAAGGTGTTGCCGCCACCGCCGTAGACCGCCAGGCCCGCGGCGCGCCACACGGTCTGCACGCTGAGGTTGGTGAAGGTGTTGCCGGTCTCCTGCTCGTTGTGGTTGTCGATCGCCGGGAACAGGGCGAAGCTGTCGTCGCCGGTGGACCGGGCCTCGTCGTTGCTGACGGTGTTGCCGGTGGAGCCGTTGGTCAGGTTGACGCCGTCGGCGAAGGTGTCGCGGATGCGCAGGTTCGTGAAGTGCGAGTCGTCGACGTTCGTCGCCCACACCCCGCAGATCGTGTGCTCGATCCACAGGTTGTCGATCGTCAGGTCGGAGACGCCGGTGAGGTCGAAGACCTTGCCGGGGCCGTCGATCCGGCTGGTGTAGTTGCCGAAGAAGCCGAACCCGGTGAAGGTCGAGCCGTCCGCGGTGCTCTGCACCGCGAAGCCGCCGTCGGTGTTCTCCTGGGTCTGCGGCGTGGTGAACTGCGTGAACCACGGGCCCGCGCCGATCACCTTGATCGCCCGGCCGTAGACGGTGAACTTGTTGGCGGTCTGGTAGGTGCCGGCCGGCAGGTAGACGCCGAGCTTGGTGGTGTCCTGCCGCGCGGTGTCCAGCGCGTTCTGCACGTCCTGCTGGGTGAAGCCGGCCGGCACGACGTACTTCGCCGGGTCCGGGTTCGGCGTCGCGGTGGCCTGCTCCAGGTCGATGTAGTCGATGTTGTAGTAGGCCGCGGTGTTCGCCGCGTCCTTCTGGAGCCTGATGGTGTGACCGGCCGGCACGGTGGTGCCGAGCATCACGTTCGCCTCGTCGTAGATGTGCCGCGGCCCGCCGGAGCCGGCCGAGTTGGTGGGACTCGTCTCGTCGCCGTAGAGCCACTCGTACTTCGAGGTCAGACTGATCGTCTTCAGCAGGGTCCCGTCCACGTAGACGTCCAGCGTGGTGGAGTCGGTGCCGTCGGGGATGTTGAAGCGGGTGACCAGGGTGTTGGTGGCCGCCCGGGTGGTCCACTGCACGTACTGGCCGGCGCCGCCCAGGTGCACCGCCTCGCGGCCGGACGCCTCGCCGGCCGGGTCGCCGATGGTGCGGTTGGGGCCGAGTACGGTGGCGCCGCCGCCGACCGTGCCGTCCTCCGCCTCATAGGCGTCATACGGCATGTTGGCGCCGCGGCCGACGAAGAACGCCTGGCTGTCGGTGTTGTTGGCCTGCTTGGTCGAGACTTCGTTGGTGTCGACCGCGACGGTGGTCTTCAGGGTGTACTTGCCGTCGGCGGCCGTCCAGCTGCCCAGGTCCACCGGGGCGGTGGTGGCGCCGACGGCGATGGCGCCGCTGTAGGAGCCGGTGAGGGTCTTCACCACGGCGCCGCTGGCGGCGTCGAGCACCGAGACGGTGACGGCGTGCGCGCCCGACGCGGCGGCGACGGTGCCCTGGTTGCGGATCGCGACGGTGAAGCCGACGCTCTGGCCGGCGGACGGGTGGCCGGGCGACCAGGCGGTGACCGGCACCAGGTCGGAGCTGTCGACCGGCTTGACCACCAGCGGGTTCGGCGCGGTGTAGCTGTTGTTCGTCTCGTTCTGCTCGATCACGGCGTTGGCCTCGTCGACCTTCGCGGTGAGCTGGTAGCTGCCGGCGTTCTGGGCGCCGATCGCCGCGGTGACCGTGGTGCTGCCGCCGGCCGCGAGGGCGCCGACCTTCGCGCTGCCGACCTTGGTGGTGCCGAGGTAGAAGTTGACGTCGGTGGCCGCCGCGGCGTCGGTGCCGGTGTTCTTCACGGTGGCGGCGAGCGTGACCGGGTCGGTCTCGACCGGGGCGGCGGGCGAGGCGGTCAGCGCGCTCACCGTCAGGTCCGGGTTGGGCCCGGGCACCCCGATCACCTGGACCTCGGCGGCCTGGCCGCCGCCCGCCCCGGAGTTGGCGCTGAAGGTCAGCCGCACGTCGGCGACGCGCGCGGACACCGGGATCGTGACGCTGTTGCCGGTGGCCGGGTCGAAGCTGTACTGCTTGGCCGCCACCAGCGGGCTGAAGCCGGTCGCGGACTGCTCGCGGCCGTCGACCGCGATGGTCTGGGTGCGCGCGCTCCACGCGCTGGACGGGTTGAGCTTCACCACGACCTGGCTGGTGTCCACGTTCGCGCCGAGCTGGATGGTCAGCGAGCTGGTGCCGCTGCCCTCCCAGTAGGTGGTCACGTCGTCGTCGTTCGCGTTCGCGGCGACATAGGTCTGCACCGTGGAGGAGGCGGTGATCGGCTTGCCGACGGCCTGGTTGGTGCCGCCGGTGGGCGGGGAGGTGCCGTTGCGGGTGACGGTGTTGCTGTTCGCCGACTCGTTGCCCGCCGCGTCCACGGCCCGGACGTAGTACGTGACCGTGGCCGTGTCCGGCTGGCTGTCGGTGTAGGCGAGGGTGTCGCCGGCGGTGGTGGCGGCCTTGGTGCCGTTGCGGAAGACCTCGTAGCCGGTGACGGCCACGTTGTCGCTCGCGGCGTTCCAGGTCAGCTTGATCTGGCCGGAGGCGGGCTGGGTGTAGGCCAGGCCGGTCGGCGCCGAGGGCGCCTGGGTGTCGCCCGAGGTACCGGTACGGGTCACGCTGTTGCTGGCCGCGGACTGGTTGCCCGCCGCGTCGTGCGCCTTGACGGTGTACGTCACGGTGGCGGTGTCGGCCTGGCTGTCGGTGTAGGACAGGGTGGTGCCGCTCACCGAGCTGCGCAGGGTGCCGTTCGCGTAGATGTCGTAGCCGGTGACGCCGACGTTGTCGGTGGCCGCGTTCCAGGTCAGCTTGACCTGGCCGGAGGCGGGCTGGGTGTAGGCCAGGCCGGTCGGCGCCGAAGGCGCCTGGGTGTCGCCGGTGGTCGGCCCGTACACCTCGAACTCGGAGATCTGGCCGGCCGGCCAGCCGGTGTTGCCGGTGACGTTCAGCCGCACGTAGCGGGCCGTGGCCGTGTCGAAGGTGATGGTGACGGTGTTCCCGGTGGCCGGGTCGAAGGTGTACCCGGCGGAGGCGGCCAGGTCGGAGAAGGTGCTGCCGTCGGTGCTGCCCTGCACCGCGAGCGTCTGGGTGCGGGCCGCCCACGCGGTGGCCGGCGGCAGCTTCAGCACGACCTTGTTCACCGGGACCGCGCTGCCCAGGTCCACCCGCAGCCACTGCGGGAAGGCGTTGTTGGTGCTCTCCCAGTAGGTGTTCGCGTCACCGTCCACCGCGTTGCCCGACGGGTAGACGTCGTTGTGGCCCGACTCGGCGGTGGGCCGGCCCGCGGCGAGGTTGTCGGTGGAGGCGGCGGCCGCGAGCGCGGTCAGCTCCGACAGCTGAGCGGTCTTCCCCGCGGTGTTCGCGGACACCTCGGCGCGTATGTAGCGGGCCTTCTGCGCCGGGAAGGACACCGTGACCGTGTTGTCCCGGCCCGGGTCGAACGTGTAGGAGGCGGAGGTGACCAGCGTCCTGAAGCCGGTCCCGTCCTCGCTGCCCTGGAGCGCCATGGTCTCGCTGCGCCGGCTCCAGGAGGCGGGCACCTTCAGCCGGATCTGGTCGACGACCCGGTCCGCGCCGAGGTCGACCTGCGCCCACTGCGGCAGCTTCCGGCCCGAACTCTCCCAGTACGTGCCCTGGTTGCCGTCGTCCAGCCGGGCGGCGGTGTGCGTCCCGTCGGTACTGCTCGCGGCGGCGGACTTCGCCGCCACCGGTGCCGATCTGGCCGCGGCGGCGGCGGGCAGCGCCTGCACGCCCAGCAGGAGCAGGCCGGCGGCGGTCACCCCCGCCACCAGCCGTGGAATGGAGCGCTTGGGTCTCATGGGCGTCCCTTACGTGTCGTGGTCCGGAAAAGGAGACTCACTGCGTGCACGATCCGAAACATGCGGGCCAACACCGCGAAGTTGCGACCCTGTAACACCGATCCATCGTGGATCTGCTCATAATTTGCGCGGGTGTGGCAGAGTGTTACAGACGTGCTACGGCGGCGTCCATCCTTGCGACAGCAGAGATTCACGTGCGGGCAGGCCGGACCGCCGCCGCGCGCGGGCGCGTACGGACCCGGGCGGGGCGGGGGCGCTGACGGGTACGGGTGCGGGCGCGCGCCCGCACCCGCGCCGGGCTCAGCCGTCCGAGCCGGACTGCCTGCGGAGGGCCGCCCGGACCGGAGCCGACGCGCGCTGTATGACCGTCTTTCCGCGGAGCCGGCGGCTGAGCATCACGAGCCGCGGATGCCGCTCGCTCAGCTCTCTCGACTGCCGGTCCAGCTCCTCCACCAGCCGCTCGGAGCGCTTCTCCACGGCCAGTTCGTCCAGGATGCGGTCCACCTCCGCCAGCAGCGCGCCATGCAGCTGCCACTGCCTCGGATGCGACTGCACCCCGGCCAGCAGCAGGTCCGCCACCTTGTCGCGGGCCTCGCCGGCGTCGACGAGCGCCTGCGTCAGCCCGTCCTCCGCGGTCTGCGCGCTGGCGGCGACCTGCGTAGTGATCAGCACCGCGAAACTCTCCACGGCGGCGGCCACATGGTCGAAGAGCCGCTCCAGCTCCTCACCGATCTCCGGGGCGAAGAGCGTCTCGTCGGTACGTTTCTTCGCCAGGTCGGTGAGCGTGCGCGAGAGCACCCGCAGCACCACCGCGCAGATCTCCAGGGTGTCCAGGCCGGTGCGCAGCGCCACCCGGGACAGCAGCCCCTCGCGCACCCGCGGGTTGAAGCGCAGGCTGTCCTCGGCCTGCCGCAGCGACGCGTCCACCTCGCTGATGTCGTGGTCGACCCGGCGCGCCTCGTGCAGCCGGGCCGCCGCCCGCTCGACCGGCAGGTGCCCGGCGACCTGGCCGCCGATGTCGCGGAAGAGCCGCCCCATCCGGTGGGCCATGGCCTCGATCGAGCCGCCCGCGGACTGCACCCATACCGGCGGCGCGAACAGCAGGTTGAACAGCAGCCCGACCGCGGCGCCGATCAGCGTCTCGTAGATCCGGTCCCAGGCGGTGGAGGCCACCTTGGTGACGCCCAGCACCAGCATCGCCGAGATCGCCACCTCGGCCTCGAACTCCCCGACCTTCACCACCCGTCCGACCAGCAGCGCGGTGAGGATGATCAGGCCCAGGCTCCACCAGCTCAGCCCGACCAGCGAGCTGAAGGCGATCGCGATGACCACGCCGACCACGACCGCGTTGACCCGCCGGATGCCGGTCATGAAGGTGGAGTACAAGGTGACCTGCACCACCAGCAGCGCGGTCAGCGGCGCGGTGAGCGGGACCGGCTGCGGCAGCAGCCACACCGCGACGACGTAGGAGATGACCGCCGCCGTCGTGGAGCGGCCGATCTGCGCCGCCACCGGCTCCGCGGTCCAGCGGACCAGCTTGACCATCGGCTCTGGTACGTCGGGCATCGCGTGTACTTTCCCGCTCTCGGTGTCTCCGGCTCCGCTGACCGCCTGGTGGGCCAGCCTAGGGTCGATCCGCGCCGGGCACGCGAGGGCGCGCGGGCGGACCGGGCGGGCGCCGCCCCGCATGGACGGCGCGGCCACCCCGCACTCCCCTACCCGCTGGAGGGCCGCCACACCTGCCGCCGCGTCAGGTCTTGCACGCACCCGGCGCCCCGCGAGCCAATCTCGTTCACTTTCTTGACGGGTCGGCAACAGCGCCGTAATCATCACAGCAATCAGAGAGCGCTCTCCCAACTCCCCGTCCACGCCACCCACTTCCAGGAGACGGTCGTGACCGGCAACCCCCCACTCGTGCTCGCACCCCCCACCCCAAGACGCTTCTCCCGCTCCCTCGTCCTCGCGTGCGTCGCGGCGCTGATCGCCGCGTGCGCGCTGGTGGCGACCCAGACCCCGGCCCGCGCGGCCGGCGCCCTGCTGTCGCAGGGGAAGACCGCCACCGCCTCCTCCACCGAGAACGCGGGCACCCCCGCCTCCGCGGCGGTCGACGGCGACAACGGCACCCGCTGGTCCAGCGCCGCCGCCGACCCCCAGTGGCTCGAAGTCGACCTGGGCGCCAGTGCCACCCTCGACTCCGTCACGCTGCGCTGGGAGACCGCGTACGCGACCGCCTACCAGATCCAGACCTCCGCCGACGACAGCACCTGGACGAGTGCCTACTCGACCACCACCGGCAAGGGCGGCACCGAGACGGTTTCCGTAAACGGTTCCGGGCGCTATGTCCGGCTCTACACCACCCAGCGCGCCACCCAGTACGGCGTGTCGCTGTGGGAGTTCCAGGTGTACGGCACCGCCGGCGCGACCGGCACCGCCTGCTCCACCACGAACGCGGCGCTGCACAAGACCGCCACCGCCTCCTCCACCGAGAACGCGGGCACCCCCGCCTCCGCGGCGGTCGACGGCGACAACGGCACCCGCTGGTCCAGCGCCGCCGCCGACCCGCAGTGGCTCGAGGTCGACCTGGGCTCCTCGCAGCCGGTCTGCGGGGTCCAGCTGAGCTGGGAGACCGCGTACGCGACGGCGTACCAGATCCAGGTCTCCACCGACGGCACCACCTGGACCAGCGCCTACTCGACCACCACCGGCAAGGGCGGCACCGAGCTGATCACCCTGTCCGGCACCGGCCGCTACGTGCGGATGTACGGCACCGCGCGGGCCACCCAGTACGGCTACTCGCTGTGGGAGTTCCAGGTCTTCACCGGCGGCAGCGGCGACGGCGGCACGGGCGGCGGGGACGGCGGCACCACTCCCCCCGGCTCCACCCTGCTGTCCTACGGCAAGCCCGCCACCGCCTCCAGCTACCAGGACGACGCGAACTGCGGCGGCTGCACCCCGGCGAAGGCCTTCGACCACGACTCCGCCACCCGCTGGGCGACCAGCGACGTGAACGGCTGGGTGGACCCGGGCTGGCTCCAGGTGGACCTGGGCGCGAGCGCGCACATCACGCAGGTCGTCCTCCAGTGGGACCCGGCGTACGCGACGGCGTACCAGATCCAGACCTCCGCCAACGGCACCGACTGGACCAGCATCTACTCCACCACCACCGGCAAGGGCTTCAAGGAGACCCTCTCCGTCGACGGCACCGGCCGCTACGTGCGGATGTACGGCACCGCGCGCAGCAACGGCTACGGCTACTCGCTGTGGGACTTCGACGTGTACGGCACCGGCGGCGACCCGACGCCGCCGCCGGCCGCGCCGCCGAACCCCGGCAGCCCGGAGAAGGTCGTCTTCGACGACGAGTTCAACGGCGCCGCGGGCACCGAGCCGGACGCCACCAAGTGGAGCCAGGACCCCGGCACCGGGCAGAACGGCGAGCTGGAGACGTACACGAACGGCGACAACACGAAGATGGACGGCAACGGCGACCTGGTGATCGAGGCCGACAAGACCTCCACCGGCTACACCTCGGGCCGGATCAACACCTCCGACCACTTCAACTTCACCTACGGGCACGTGGAGGCCCGGATCAAGGTGAGCGGCACGCAGGGCCTGTGGCCGGCGTTCTGGCTGCTGGGCTCGAACTTCAAGACCGGCACGCCGTGGCCGCAGTGCGGTGAGATCGACATCATGGAGCACGTCGGCAAGGTGCCGGACTCGGTCTACTCCACGCTGCACGCGCCCGCCTACAACGGCGGCAACGGCGACGGCTCGCCCTACACCGTCGCCGGCAGCGACTTCGCCTCGGCCTTCCACACCTACGCGCTGGACTGGGACTCCAGCCACATGACGTTCTCGGTGGACGGCACCGCGTTCTTCACCGTGGACAAGGCCAACCTGGAGCAGACCAGGGGGCCGTGGATCTACGACCACCCGTTCTACCTGATCCTCAACAACGCGGTGGGCGGCGACTGGCCCGGCGCACCCGACGCCACCTCGGTCTTCCCGCAGAAGATGCTGGTCGACTACGTCCGCGTGTCGCAGTAACACCAGCCCCGCACACCCCCTGCACAACGGAACGCGATCTCCCGACCCCCTTGTCTCCGCCTTTGGTTCAGGCCAATAGTGGAACCTCGCATTCCTACCGACGGGTTCGCGGGCGGGGTGCCGCCACGGTGTCCGCGCCGCGGCAGCGCCCCGCCCGCGCCCCCACCCCGCAGGAGGAGTCAGTGCTCTCTCGACGTTCATTCGTCAAACGGATCGGTGCCACCGGCCTGGTCGCCGCCGCCGGTTCGGCGGCGGGCTTCGCCGCGCTCACGCCCCACGCGTCGGCGGCCGGCGTCTCGCTGCCGGTCTCGCTCGCCAACAAGTCGGGCAGCGACACCGTCTACGCGTACATCAGCGGCGCCGACGACTCCGGCTGGCCCGGCTTCGTCGGCGCCGACGGCGCCTTCAACCGCCTGCCCAGCCCGTCGTCGGTGCTCACCCCCACGCCCGACTACGCGATACCGCTGGGCGGTTCGGGCTCGGCGGCGACCACGGTCACGCTCCAGGACTACGTGATCGGCGGCCGCGTCTGGTTCTCCATCGGCGACCGCATCCAGTTCTTCGTCAACCCGCCGGGCGCGGACGGCGGCGTACCGGGCCTGGTCCAGCCGGGGTTCACCAGCTCCGACCCCAACTGGCAGACCCAGTGGACGTTCGCCGAGTTCACCTTCAACAGCGCCAACCTCTACGCCAACATCAGTTACGTCGACATGGTGTCGCTGCCGATCGCGATGGCCAGCACCGGCGCGGGCGGCAACCAGTCGGTCAGCCCGCTGCCGGACGGCGCGCTCGCCTCCATCGCCTCCGGTCTCACGGCCCAGCACGCCAGCGACGGCGCGCCCTGGGACCAGCTGGTCGCCACCGGCTCCGGCGGCGCCCCGCTGCGGGTGCTCGCGCCGTCCCACGCGCCGACCGACTTCGGCGGCTACTGGGACTCCTACCTGGACGCGGTGTGGAGCCACTACGCGTCCACCCCGCTGACCGTCAACGCCCAGGGCAGCTCCGGTACCTACTCCGGCACGGTGTCCGGTGACGCGTTCGTCTTCTCCGGGCTCGACGACGACGGCGTGCCGTTCACCAGGCCGAGCGCGGCGGACATCTTCGGCTGCGCCAGCGGGCCGCTGTACAACTCCGGGTCCGACGCGCGCGGCGCGGTCGCGGCACGGCTGGCGGCCGCCCTCAACCGCAGCTCCCTGCTGGTGTCCGGCGGCGACAACCAGCCCGACGGCGTCAGCGCGTCCGGCTACTACCAGGACCCGGTGACCAACCACTACGCACGGCTGGTCCACCAGTACGCCTCGATCGGGTACGCCTTCCCCTACGACGATGTCGGCCCGACCGGCGCGGCACCGGTCGACGGCCACATCCAGGACACCGCGCCGACGTCCTGGAGCCTGACCCTGGGCAGCGCGGGCTCGTAGGCCCCCAGCACACCCCGCCGTTCCGGCGTCCGCGGGCGCGGGGGCGGCCGGGGCCGCTGTCAGCCGGATGGCCCAGGTCGCGGCGGGCACGCGGGGGCGCCCGGGCCGGCGCGTGCACGGCGGCGGGCGGGCGCCCGCGGTTGCGGCCGGGCGCTTCGGCTGCGTGCGCGCGGCGAGAGATTACCGCGGCGGGCTCGTACCGTGACCTTCGGGGCGAAACGGCCGGCGGCCCGGAGCGAGCTGAGGCAGGTGTGGCGATGAGCGGTCCCGCGCAGGGCGACGGCGCCGCGCCGGCCGGTGCCACCGACGCGCTGCGACTGGCGGTGCTGGACGCCACGGAGGGCCTGGGCGAGACGGAGATCCTGCGGCTGGCGGTGCAGCAGTGCGTCGCGGCGCTGGGCGGGGTCGGCGGCCTGGCGCACCTGGTCGGCCCCGAGCACGGCACCCTGCGGCTGGCCGCGGCCAGCGGCGTGCCCGACCCGGTGGCGCGCGCCTGGGAGCAGCCCGGCGACCACCGGCTGGCGCCGGTGCGCGCGATGGAGCGGCGGCAGGTGCAGTGGGCGCCGCACTGGCCCGAGCCGGGTCCGGGCGGCGCGGGCGGCATGGCGGCGGGGCTGCGGGCGTGCGGGGTGCTGTCGGCGCCGATCCCGGTGGACGGCGCGTCGGTGGGGGTGCTGTCGGTGCTGCTGGAGCGGGAGCCGGGGCCGGACCGGCAGCGGTTCCTGGCGGACGTGGCGGCGCTGGTGGGGGTGCGGCTGCCGGTGGCCCGGCGGTGGCGCAGCGGCACGGCGCCCTGGTGGCAGGAGCCGCAGAGCGCGGCCGGGCAGGTGCGGCGGGAGATCAGCGTCGGGACCTGGAGCTGGGACCTGGACAGCGGGCTGGTCGACATGGACGAGGTCTCCGAGGGCCTGGTGGAGCTGGCGGGGCTGGAGCCGGGCGCCTGGGACCACCGGATCGAGTCGTGGATGGAGCGCATCCACCCCGACGACCGGCCCGCGGTGCAGGAGGCGATCGAGGAGTCCCTGTGCGACGGGCGGCCGTACGCGGTCGAGCACCGCGTGCTGGACCGCGCCGGCCGGGTCAACTGGCTGGAGCTGCGGGCCGCGTGCGAACGCGGCGGGAACGGCCGCGCGATCCGGCTGGTGGGCACCGTGTGGAACGTCACCGCCCGGCGCAGCCAGCTGGAGTGGCTGGCCGGGCTGCTGGAGCTGAACCCGGACCCGATCTACGTGGTCGCCGCGGACGACCGGGTGCAGTGGGCGAACCTGGCCGCCCGCGAACTCGGCGGCGACAGCGCGGGGGCGCCCACCGGCCGCACCCCGTGGGACGCCGAGCCGCTGCTGCGCGACCGGGGCCTGCCCGAGCTGCTGGACCGGGCCCGGGCCGCGCCCGGCTCCGCGGCCACCATGGAGGTCGACGTGGACCGGCCGGCGCCGCGCGGCTCGGCGTCCTACCTGGTCAGGGCGGTGGAGATCGGCGGTTTCATGTCGATCCAGATGTCCGACACCACCGAGCGGCGCCGTGCGGAGCAGGCCGCGGCCGCGCGGGGCCGGCAGGTCGCGGACCTCAACGCGGCGCTGGTCCGGGCGCTCAACACGCAGGACGTGGTGGCCGCGGTGGTGCGGCACGTGCTGCCGCTGGTGCGGGCGGACGGCCTGGTGGTGCACGATCTGACGGGGGCGTCGCCGCGGCTGATCGGTGACGTCGGCTTCGTGCCCGCGCTGGTCGAGGAGGTGCACGAGCTGCAACTGCGGCAGGCGGAGCGGCGGCAGCAGGAGCGTGCGGCGGGCCCCGGCTTCGGCGGCGTGGCGGCCCCGGCGGGCGGGCCGGGCGTCACCGACCAGCCGCGCTTCGTCTCCCGTGCCGACCGGCCGGCCGCCGCGGCAGCCGCGGGCGAGGCGGCGCCCGGCACGGCGCCGTGGCTGCTGGGCCGGCTGGCGGAGCTGGACGGGGTGGGCGCGTGGGCGGTGCTGCCGCTGGCGGTCGGCGACCGCACGGTCGGGTCGTGCGTCATCGGCTGGAGCGCGTCGCGGCCCTTCACCGAGGACGACAAGACGCTGCTGGGCACGGTGGGCGTGATCATCGCCCAGGCGCTGGGCAACGCGCGGCTCTACGAGAGCGCCCGGCACCGCGCCGAGCGCCTCCAGCAGGAGCTGCTGCCGGGCCGGCTGCCGGACACGGTGGGCCTGCGCGCGGTGGCCCGCTACCGTACGGCCGACGGCCAGGAGCTGGGCGGCGACTGGTACGACACGATCGCGCTGCCGGGCGGCCGGACGCTGGCGGTGATCGGCGACGTGCTGGGCCACGGCCTGGAGCAGGCGATCGCGATGGGCATCATCCGGCACGCGGCGCTGACCGTGGCGGCCCTGGACATGCCGGTGGACGAGATCATGGCGCACCTCAACGACGTGGTGGTGCGCCTCGCGCCGCGCGTCGACGACCCGGTGGTGTGCGCGACCTGCCTGCTCGCGCTCTACGACCCCACGTCCGGGTCGTGCAGCATCGCCAGCGCCGGGCACGCCCCGCCGATCGCGCTGGAGCCGGGCGGGCGGGCGCGGCGGCTCACCATTCCCAGCGGGCCGCCGCTGGGAATGGCGCAGGTGCCCGCGCAGGTCACCGAGACCGTCCTCGCCGAGGGCACCGTGCTGGTGCTGTACACCGACGGGCTGCTCGGTTCGCGGGCGCCGGACGCCGAGGAGCTGACCGAGGCGGTCGGCCGGTACGCCGCCGCCGAGCCGCTGCCGGCCGGCGGCGGGCCGGCGCGGCGGTGGCTGGCCGCGCTGTGCGACGCGGTGGTGGCGCAGCTGCCGCCGGACCCGTACCGGCAGGACGACGCGGTGCTGCTGGCGCTGAGCACCGAGCGGGTGCCGGCGGACCGGATGTCGGCGTGGGACCTGCCGTGGGCACCGGAGTCCGCGGGCCGGGCCCGGGACCTGACCGCGGCGGAGCTGGCGTCCTGGCACCTGGACGACCTGACCGACGCGGCCACCCTCATCGTCAGCGAGCTGATCGGCAACACGGTGCGGCACGCGGTCGGGCTGGTGCCGCAGCCCCCGCAGGAGGCGGCGGCCGGGCCGGCGGAGGGCCCGGGGCTGGAGGACCTCGGCGGCCTCGGGCTGGAGGGCGGACTGAGCCTGCGGATCGGGCTGGGCCTGGACGAGTCCCCCGAGCCGCACACGGCCGGCGGCGGCTTCGTACGGCTGCGGCTGCTGCGGATCGAGCACGCGCTGATCTGCGAGGTGTACGACGGCTCGCAGGCCACCCCGCGGGTGCGGCACCCGCTGCTGGACGACGAGTTCGGCCGCGGCCTGCAACTGGTGGCGATGATGGCCGCGCAGTGGGGCACCCGCTACACCGAGCGCGGGAAGTGCATCTGGGCCCGGCTGGACGCGCCGCCCCCGCCGGACGGCGACGGCACCGGCGCCCAGGCGGCGGTGCCGGAGGCCGGCACCCCGCCCGCGGAGCAGCCCGCCGCCTGACCGGCCGGGGACGCCCACGGCCCGCGGTCCTCACACCTCCAGGTCCGCGCCGGCTGCGGCGAGCAGGTCCGCGACGAGGTCGGCGGTGGCGCGGGCCGCGGTGTGCAGCCGCTGAAGGTCCGGGTGCGGCCCGGCCAGGACGGCCAGGACGCAGGACGGGCCCGCCGGGTAGAGCGCGACGCAGCCGTGTTCGGCGCTCACCAGCAGTTCGTGGAAGGAGTCGTCGCCGCCGGTCCCGGCCAGCCGCAGCCCGATGCCGAATCCGGCGGAGCTGAGCGCGGCGAGCGCCTCGGCGGGCGCGTCGGGGGCCTCGTGGGCGATGAGCAGCCCGTCCGCGGTGGCCGCGACCGCCCCTGTGGCGTCGGGCAGCCGGGACAGCAGGCGGCCCAACTCGTCGCGTACGTCGGCTTCGTGCGCCATGATCCGCTGCCATGCGTCGGGCGCCTCGGGCAGTTGTCCCCCGGCGGGTGTCGCGGCCGTCATCCGCGCGCCCCCCGCGGTTTCGGGGCGGTGCGGGCGGGTGGGCCGGGCGGGGGTGCGCTCGGCCGCGGCGGCGTGACCGCCCCGCGCAGGTACGTGTGGTTCCCGGACACGCGACTCCCCTCGGTGCAGGGCCCGTCGGGCCGCCGCCCGGCCGGGCGGTGAGGAGTCAAGTTACGCACCGCGCCGCCCCGTTCGAGGAGTTCTGGCATTTTCCCCTGGTACGTGCGGGGTGCTGTTCTAGGATGCCCTCCGCGCCTTTCCGGTTTCCGGCGCGGCCGCGGTCAGCCGCGCGCGGTGGCGAACTCCCAGACCACCGGCAGGAACTCGGCGGGCGTCTCGACCTGGGGCATGTGCCCGGTGCCGGGCAGCAGGCGGAACCCGGCGCCCGGGATGGCCGCGGCGAAGGCGCGTCCGTACTCGGCGTCCACGATGCGGTCGCTCTCGCCCCACGCCACGAGCGTCGGCTGCGCCGCCTTCGCCAGCCGCTCGCGCAGCGTCGGGTCGTTCATCTCGCGGCCCGCGTAGACCTCGAGGGCGACCCGGTTGGCGGCGGCGACCGCGCGCTGCTCGTCGGTGAGCGCGGAGGGGTCGAAGCGGAACTTCGACGGGTCGTGGAAGGACAGCCGCGCGAGTTCGACGGGCGTCAGCGGGAAGGTGTCGGCGACGGGGTGGCCGGGCAGTTCGATGCCGACGGCGTTGACGAGGAGCACCCCGCGGACGCGTGCGCTGCCGAGCAGCGCGAGTTCCGCGGCGATCCAGCCGCCGACGGAGTTGCCGACCACGGTGGCGTCGCGGACGTCGAGCGCGTCGAGCAGGGCCGCGTAGACCTCGGCGAGGCCCGCCGGGCTGCTCAGCCACGCGGGGCGGGCGGTGCCGCCGAAGCCGGGGTGGACCGGGGTGATCACCCGGGCCGGTCGCTCGGCGGCGAGCCGGGCGGCGAAGGGCGCGACGGTCTGCGGGCCGCCCCCGCCGTGCAGCATCAGGAAGGTGCGGGGCGCGTCGGGCCCGGGGGTGTCGGGCTCGTCGACGGTGACGGTGAGGTCGAGGGTGCCGGCGGTCACGGTGAGGGTGCGGGTGGAGGTGGTGCTGGTCATCAGGGGTGCTCCTCGGGCGGATCGAACGGTGGGTTCGGCGGGTCGTTGCGACGGGTGCGGCAGGGGCGCGGGCCGCGCGGGTGGCGGTCAGGCGTAGTCGCCGGCGGGCTCGGTGGCGTAGCGGCTCATCACGTCGGCGGTGCTGCGCGCGGTCAGCGCCCGGCCGCCGGCGATCATGTCGCGCAGGTCGCGGAAGTAGTTCACGTACAGGTCGGGCGTGAAGGTGTTGAGGATGACCGCGGGCACGTCGCCGTGGTTGGCGAAGGTGTGCGGCGCGCCGGGCGGGATCATCGCGAGGGTCCCGGCGGGCGCGACGTGGACGGCGGTACCCACGGTGAAGTGCACGGTGCCGGAGACGACGTAGAAGCCCTCGTCGTGCTCGGCGTGGCGGTGCTGCGGCGGGCCCTCGGTGTGCGGGGCGATGGTGATCTCGCCGATGCCGAGCCGGTGCCCGGTGGTGGTGCCGTCCTCCAGGATGCGCATGCGGGTCGCGCCCAGCTCGATCACTTCGCCGCCGTCCGGGCCGACCACGGAAACCCCGGTCACTGTCCTCAGCTCCTGCCACATTCGTAAGAGTTCGCTCTCACGAAGAGAAGATAGGCGGATCGCTCTCGTCATGCAAGTCCTCTCTCATGACGAGAGTCGGATGCTAAGATGCCGGTGGGACGACAGGAGGAGCGGGCGATGACCACACAGGCGGGCGCGGGGCGCAGCAACCAGAAGAAGCGCACGCGCGCGGCGATCCTCGCCGCCGCGCGCGACCTCGTGGAGTCCGGGCGCGAGGTGACGATGCCGGAGATCGCGCGCACCGCGCTGGTCTCCGAGGCCACCGCCTACCGCTACTTCCCCGACCTCCCGTCGCTGGTCGGCGAGGCGCTGAGCGGGGCGTGGCCCGCGCCGGCCGACGCGCTCCGACCGGTCGCGGGGTCGGCGGACCCGGTGGAGCGGGTCGCGTTCGCGTGCGCGTTCCTGCTGCGCGGCACCCTCGCCCGGCAGGGGGCGGTGCGCGCCATGATGGCGGCGACCATCACCCGCCCCGAAACGGCCGCGGCCCGGCCGGGCGTCCGGTTCGGGCTGATCGAGGAGGCGCTCGCACCCGTCCGCGAACGGTTCGCCGCCACCGCCCCGCAGCGGCTGGCCCAGCTCGAACGCGACCTCGCGGTGACCGTCAGCGCGGAGGCCCTGTTCTGCCTCACCGACCTGTGCGGGCTCCCCCCCGAAGACGCGATCACCAGCGCCGTCCGCACCGCGTCCACCCTGACAGCGGCAGCGCTCCGCGACCTGCCCCCCGGCCCCTGACGGCCGCGGCCCGGCCGGGCCGCTACCGCGCGGCGCGGCACGCGGCCGTCCACCCGGTGGCGCGTCAGCGGCCGAACCACACCGTGGTGACGTTGCAGAACGCCCTGATGCCCTGGGCCGACAGCTCGCGGCCGTAGCCGGAGCGCTTCACCCCGCCGAAGGGCAGGGCCGGATGGGAGGCGGTCATGCCGTTGAAGAAGACGCCGCCGGCCTCGATGTCCCGGGCGAAGCGGCGCTGCTCGTCCGCGTCGCGGGTCCAGACGTTGGAGCTGAGCCCGAACGGCGTGTCGTTGGCGAGCGCGACGGCCGCGTCCAGGTCGGGCACCCGGTACAGCGTGGCGACCGGGCCGAACGCCTCCTCGCGGTGGATGCGCATCGCGTCGGTGACACCGGCCAGCACCGTGGGCTCGTAGAACCAGCCGTCCGGCAGCCGCGGCGGGCGGCGGCCCCCGCACAGCGCCGCCGCGCCCCGGTCCAGCGCGTCCTGGACCAGCTCCTCCAGGTCGGCGCGGCCCTGCTCGCTGGAGACCGGCCCGATGTCGGTCGACTCGTCCATCGGGTCGCCGACGGCCAGCTCCTCCATGGCGCGCACGAAGCGCTCGGTGAACGCGTCGTACACGTCCTCGTGGACGATGAACCGCTTGGCCGCGATGCAGGACTGGCCGTTGTTCTGCACCCGGGCGGTGACGGCGGTGGCGACCGCCGCGTCGAGTTCCGCGGCGGCCGACGGCATCACCACGAACGGGTCGCTGCCGCCGAGTTCGAGCACGGTCGGCTTGATCGCTTCGCCTGCCGCCGCCGCGACCGCGCGCCCGGCGCCCTCGCTGCCGGTGAGCGTGGCGGCGGCCACCCGCGGGTCGCGCACGATGTCCTCGACCGCGCCCGAGCCGATCAGCAGCGTCTGGAAGCACCCGTCGGGAAAGCCCGCCCGGTGGAAGAGGTCGCCGAGGTAGAGCGCGGTCTGCGGGACGTTCGAGGCGTGCTTGAGCAGGCCCGTGTTGCCCGCCATCAGCGCCGGCGCGGCGAACCGGACCACCTGCCAGAGCGGGAAGTTCCACGGCATGACGGCCACCACGACGCCGAGCGGGCGGTAGCGTACGACGGCCCGGTCGGCCCCGCTGTCCGCCACGTCGGCCGGGTCGGGGTGCTCGTCGGCGAGCAGTTCCTCGGCGTGGCCGGCGTACCACCGCATCGCCTTGGCGCACTTGGCGGCTTCGGCGCGGGCCGCGGCGAAGGTCTTGCCCATCTCGGTGGTCATGGTGCGCGCGATCGTGTCGCGCTCGCTGTCCAGCAGGTCGGCGGCGGCGCGCATCAGGGCGGCGCGGGTGGCGAAGTCGGTCTCGCGGTGTGCGCGGAAGGCGCGTGCCGCCTTGGCGATCCGCTCCTCGACGGCTGCCGCGTCCATCGGCTCGAACGTCTTGAGGGTCCGCCCGGTGGCCGGGTCCACGGTGGCGATGGGCATCTTCAGCTCCTCCTTGGTCCCCCGTCCCATCGTCACCCGATCCGGCCCGGTCCCGCGACAGCACGGGGCCACGTGGTGGCACCGGGGCGCCGACGCGTCCAAGGTCTTCGAGGGACGTTCACTAATTCGTCACACCATCCACATACGTCCCCGGCTCTACGCGCGGAGAATCAGGTGCTGCACCACGTCTCGCTCCGCATGCCCGCTTCCGACGACGGTTCCCCCATCAAACCGCCCCCACCTGGAGGTTGACGGATGCCCATCCGAGTCCCCGGCGCCACCGGCCCGTTCCGCAGATCCGGCAGGTCCGGTGCCGAGCAGGCCGGCCGGGTCCCGGCCCTGCCGCAGATCCCGCTCTTCTCCCGCAGCCGGGTGCTGATCAGCGCGGCCGCCGGGCTCAGCGCCGTGGCCGCGCTCGGCGGTCTGGCGCTGTCGGGCGGCAGCGCGCAGGCCGCGGCCCGCCCGCAGGCGGCGGCCGCCGCCCCCGCCGCCTCGGCCACCCACCGCGTCCTGTTCGACGACACCAAGGCCGAGGAGGCCGGGAACGCCGACTGGATCATCAGCACCAGCAAGCCCGACCCGCTCGGCGAGAACGCCTCGCCCAGCAAGGAGACCGACTGGACCGGCGCGCTGTCGTCGTGGGGCGTGGCCCTGCAGAAGACCGGCGACTACTCGCTGGCGACGCTGGCCTCCGGCAAGACCATCACCTACGGCAACTCCTCCAACGCGCAGGACCTCAGCAACTACGACGAGTTCGTCATCGACGAGCCCAACACCCTGCTGAGCGCGGCCGAGAAGACCGCGGTGATGACGTTCGTGAAGAACGGCGGCGGCCTGTTCCTGATCTCCGACCACAACGGCAGCGACCGCAACAACGACGGCTACGACTCGCCGAAGGTCATCAACGACCTGCTGACGAACAACACCGTCGACAGCTCCGACCCGTTCGGGTTCTCCGTCGACTCGCTCGACATCAGCACCGACACGCCCAAGGCGATCAGCGACAGCTCCGACCCGGTGCTCCACGGCGCGTTCGGCACCGTGACCGGCAGCATCATCGCCGACGGCACCACCTTCACCCTCAAGCCGTCCGACAACTCCTCGGTCAAGGGCCTGCTGTACCGCACGGGTTACTCCGGCAACACCGGCGCGTTCTTCGTCACCAGCACCTTCGGCAGCGGCCGGGTGGCGATCTGGGGCGACAGCTCGCCGGTCGACGACGGCACCGGCCAGTCCGGCAACACCCTGTACGACGGCTGGAACGACACCCGCGGCACCGACGCGGCCCTCGCGCTCAACGCCACCGCGTGGCTGGCCGGCGACGGCAGCGGCACCACCACCGGCGGCACCACGTCGGGGACCACCTCCGGCACGACCTCGGGGACGTCCTCCGGCACCACGTCCGGCTCCACCACCGGCTCCACCACGGGCGGCTCCGGCAGCTGCACCTCCGCGCAACTGCTCGCCAACCCCGGCTTCGAGTCCGGCAACACCAGCTGGACCGCGAGCAGCAAGGTGATCACGAACGCCACCGCGGAAGCCGCGCACACCGGTTCGTACAAGGCGTGGCTGGACGGCTACGGCACCGCCACCACGAACACCCTCGCGCAGAGCGTGACGATCCCGTCGGGCTGCTCGGCCTCGTTGAGCTTCTGGCTGCACATCGACACTGCCGAGACCGGCTCGACGGCGTACGACACGCTGACCGCGCAGGTGCTCAACTCCTCGGGCACGGTGCTGTCCACGCTCGCGACGTACTCCAACGCGAACGCGGCGTCCGGCTACACGCAGCGCACCTTCGACCTGAGCGCGTACGCGGGCCAGAGCGTGACGCTGAAGTTCACCGGGGTCGAGGGTTCCAAGCTCCAGACGTCGTTCGTCATCGACGACACCGCGCTCAACGTGAGCTGACCGCACACCGGTCCGTTCACGACACGTGCTTCGGGCGGTGGGGCCGCGACCGGCCCCGCCGCCCGAGGTGCGTCCGGGCTACGGCTGCGGCGGTCCGTCGGGGCCGGGCAGCTGCCGGGGCGCGCGGTGGGCCGCGGCGGGTCCGAGCGTCGGGGCGAGCACGCGGAACGCCACCAGGCCGGGGCGGGCCGGCCACGGGACCGGCGCCTCGACGCCGGGGAAGCGCTCCACGAGCGCGTCGAAGACCCGGTAGGCGCTGGCCTCGTCCCCTGCGGTGATCAGGACGTGGGCGAGGCCGTCGGTGCGGCCGTCGACGCCGCCGGGGCGCTGCGCGGGGACTCTGCGGTCCTTGGGCACGGATTCGGCTCCCTTCCTCGGGGCGGGCCGGCCCCTCGCGGACCGGGCCGGTTGCCGGGAGGGACATGGCCGGCGGGGACGCGGTTGCCGGTCGGTGCCGGTTTTCACCCGCACGGGCCGCGGGCGGCATGGCGGGCGGGGCATCGGGTAGGCGCGAGGGCGTCCACTGCGGGGCGCACCCGCGTCCCGCCCCGCCGCGACACCTGGGAGGACACGATGACCGAGCCGTATCCGAATCCGAAGCCCGGACCCGGACCCGGCGGCCCCCGGCCCGCACCCGGCCCCGGCCCCGGGCCGGACCCCGTACCGAACCCCACGCCCCACCCGGTCCCCGGGCCCGCGCCCGACCCGGTGCCGACCCCGCCCGGGCCCGAGCCCACACCGCCCTCGCCCGCGCCGGAGCCGATCCCGCCGTCGCCCCAGCCGGAGCCGGCGGCGCCCCCGCTGACGTGAGCGGGGTGTGCGAGGGTGGGGGACGTGACGGAACGCCCCCTGCTCGTCGTCGACGGCGCGAACGTCGTCGGCTCGGTGCCCGACGGCTGGTGGCGCGACCGGTACGCCGCCGCGGAGCGGCTGCGTGACGCGCTCGCGCCCTGCGCGGCCGCCGGGCTGCCCGCGGACGGCCCCGCCCCGGCGTGGGCGGCCGGTGTGCCGCTCGACGTGGTGCTCGTCGTCGAGGGCGCGGCCCGCGGGGTGGCGTCCGTGCCCGGGGTGACGGTGCGCTCCGCGCCCGGCAGCGGTGACGACCTGATCGCCGAGATCGCCGCCGGCGCGGCGCCCCGCCCCTGCCTGGTCGTCACCGCCGACCGTGGCCTGCGCGCCCGCGTCACCGCGACCGGCGCCGAGACCGCCGGCCCCCGCACGGTCCGCCGCCGCCCCTGACCTCCGCTCAGCGCAACTCCTGTGCCGCGTATGGACCGCGAACTGTGCCGCGGCACCGACGAGTTCACCGGCGGCGAGAGCTGCACGGTCGGCCGGCAGCACACCGGGCCGCTGACGGTGACCGACGCGCTCACCCCGCTCGTGGCCGCGTTCGCCGCGCAGGACCACCAGGCCCGCGGGCTCGCCCTGTTCGCCGTCGACTCGCTGGCCGCGGTCGGCGGCGCCCTGGTCGGCCTGCTCGAACCGCGGCTGACGGCACCGGCGTTGGACCTGCGCCAGTTCACCGGCGGCGCCGTCAGCCCGGCGCTGCGCACCGACTACGCGCTGACCGCGGCGCTGGTCGGCGGTGTGCTGCTGCTGATCCTCGCCGCGGCGGCCGCCGAAACCCTGCTGGCCCGCAGGCGCCAGCTGGGCGCCGTCCTGCGCCTCGACTGAGGCGGGCGGGTGCCGTGGGGCGGGGCGGTGGGCGCCGGCGGTCACTCCGGCTCGGGGCCGGTGCCGCCTGCCGCGGCCTGCCGTGCCTTCGCGCGGCGCGCCGCGTCGTCGGGCCAGACCCCGACGTGGTCGGTCTCCAGGGCGAGCCGCACCCGCCTGCGCAGGTGCAGCCGCTCGGTGAACTCGCGCGGGATCTGGAGCCGCCCGTTGCGGTCCAGCACCGCGTACTCCTCGGAGGTGAGCGCCTGCAGGCCGTCCGCGCCGGTGGCCACCCGCCGCAGCACCTCGGTGGACGTACGGCCGTCGCGTATCCGCACGGTGCGCTGGACCTGCTCGGAGACGAGCGCGTCGTGGGTGACCACGACGACGGTGACGCCCAGTTCCTCGTTGGCCCGGCGCAGCGCGGCGAAGATGTCGTCGCTGGTGGCGGTGTCGAGTTCGCCGGTGGGCTCGTCGGCCAGCAGCACCCGCGGCTCGTTGGCGTTCGCGACGGCGATGGCGACCCGCTGCTGCTCGCCGCCGGACATCGCGTCGGGGGTGCGGTCCGCCACGTGGCCGACGCCCAGCAGGCCGAGCAGTTCCTCGGCGCGGGCCCGGCGCCCGGCGCGCTTCGCCCCGACGTAGCTCATCGGCAGCATCACGTTCTCGGCGGCCGTCAGGTACGGCAGCAGGTTGCGGCCGGTCTGCTGCCACACGAAGCCGACGGTGGAGCGCCGGTACGCCAGCCGGGCGCGGCGCTTCATCGCCAGCAGGTCGTGCCCGGCGACCTCGGCGGAGCCCGCGGTGGGCACGTCCTGGCCGGAGAGGATGCCCAGCAGGGTGGACTTCCCGGAGCCGGAGGCGCCGATCACCGCGACCATCTCGCCTTCGGCCACGGCCAGGTCGAGCCCTTGCAGCGCCTGCACCTCGACGCCCTCGGTGCGGTAGATCCGCACCAGGTTCTCGCAGACGACGAGGCCGTCCTCGCGCTCGGGGACGGCCGCCGCGGCGGCGCGCCGCGTCAGCTCCGCCAGGTCCGGCGCACCGGCCGCCGGTTCGTGTGCCGCCATGCCGCGCCCCCGGGGTGTTGTGCGGATCGACGGCGCCAGCGTAGTGCGTGCCGGGCGGGGTGCGTGGCGGGCCGACGTGCCGGGCGGGGTGCGCCGGTCAGCGGCGGTCGCGGAGGTGGTCGCGGCGGCGCCGTTCTTCGTCGAGCAGGGCCATGAACTTGCGGGTGCCCTCCTCGGCTTCGCCGTCCTCCTCGTCCTGGACCGCGGCCTGCTCGCGCAGTTGGCGGTCGTGGACCATGGCCGGCGGCACCGGGTCGGCGTCCGAGGGGCGCGGGCCCTCCGGGCCGTCCGGGCCGGTGCGCAGCAGCCGTTCGACCCGGATGATCCGGAAGTGCCGCCCGGCGACGTCGAGTTCGTCGACCTGCTCGGTGTCGAGGTGGTCGGCGGCGCGCTTGTGGAGTTCGTGCTCCTCGTCGGTGAGTTCGCGCTGCCAGGGCACCATCACCCGCAGCTGCATGGCCAGTCCGTCGCGCGCGTCGCGCGGGGTGGCGGCGGTGCCGGTGGACTGCGGCCGCCAGCGGCCCCCTTCCCGCTCGGCGGCCATGAACGTCGCCGGCAGCAGGACACCGCCCGGGTGGGTGTGCGCGGCGGCGCGGGAGTCCTCCCGTACGTCGCGCGGCACGCTGCCGTTCTTCCGCAGGGCGGTGAGGAGTTCGGCGCGCAGCACGCCCGGGGACGGTGCCGCCGCGCCGCCGGGGGCGGCGACGACCAGGTCCGAGGCGGGGTCGAGCGGCGGCTGCGCGGGGTCCGTACGGTCGGGGTCGGTGGCGCGCGGCGGTTCGGGGCCGTCCGGGCCCATCCGGATGAAGCGCTCGGCGCGGACCACGCGGTAGCGGGCACCGGCCACGGTCAGCTCGTCGAGCCGTTCCCAGTCGAGCCGTTCGGCCGCCGCGGTGTACTGCGCGCGGCCGGTCTCGTCGCCGTCGGCGGCGCAGCGGTCGGCGCGGGTCCGGAAATACGCGCCCAGCGCGTCGCGGGCGTCCTGCGGGGCGAGCCCGGCGAAACCCGGGTGCAACTTCCAGCCACCTTCGGCCCGTTCGCGGGCGATGCCGAAGACCGGGCCGCCGGCGAAGAGGGTCGACGGGTACGCCTTGCGCGCCTTCCAGGTCTCCACGTCCGCGGGCGCGGCCGGCCCCGCCGCGACCGGCGACGATGGCGCGGTCGACCGCGGCCACTCCCGGCCGGCCACTTCCTCCTGAGCGTCACCGTTCGCCTTCATGCCCTTAGCATGCCCGCCCGGCCGCCCCCAGTCCCCCGGTTCGGCCAAAACCGCACCCCCGCCCGGCACCGGCGCCCGCCCGTCCCACCGGCCAATGGCCCCTCACCGCAGGCGTGTTCCCCACCATTGGCGGCGATTCACGCCGTTTCAGCCGGCCTTGGCCAGCTTGGCCACCTGGGCGTTCACCACGGCGTCGGGGATCTCCGGACGGCCGCCGGGGAAGCCCAGCGCGGACAGGACCACGATGGTGGCGCCGACGCGGACGACCAGGAAGCGGAAGGGCACGTCGACGGCGTCGTCGTCCCCGCCGTCGTTCCCGCCGTCGTTCCCGCCCGACACGACCTGGGTGATGGTGTACTCCACGGCGTCGTCACCGACGGAGGGCGCGGCGGCCGGCACGGGACGGGTGTACCGCTCCCCCTGACCGCCGGGAAAGGAGTCACAGGTTTTGAGCGACGCGCGCAGGTCCGTCATCACCCCGGCGGCGTCCGCCGGTTGGTAGGCGAGGAGCGTGTCCCCCACCACCGAGTCGTCCTCGCCGTCCTTGACGTCCCGCGTGACGCTCTGCTCGAACAGGGCGTGGTGCTGGTGGCCGGGGCTCACCGGCCCCATGGCGATCCCCGCCAGCGCCGTGCACACGGCTGGTGACACCTTGGGCAGTCGGGCCACGTCCGTGATCGCGACCTTGATCGAGACCCCGTCGGGGCCGTGGCCGAACTGCGTGCCCGTGGACCATCCCGGCAGGTCCGGCTTGCCCACGGCCGCCTGTTCCAGCTGGCGTTGGTCGAGCATCCGCGCCGCCCGAGGCGTGCCGCTCGCCGCCGCCCCGGCGGTCGATGCCGCACCCGAGGGCGCGTGCGTACCCCCGCCCTTGCCGCCACCGCCGCCCCCGCAGGCCGTCGCCGCGGCCACCACCAGGACCGCGAGGCAGAGCGGGCCCGCCAGCGGCCGTCGCGCCGTCCGCACCCGAGCTGCGTCGCCCATGTGTGGTCCCCCCTGCTGTGTCCGGCCGAACCCCGCGGCCGTTCGGAGCCACCGGGGCGCGGAGCGCGGTCCCCGTATCCGCGGCCCGCCGCGCCGACTGCCTGCGGCAACGTACCGGGCTCCCTTCGTACGGGGCAATTCCGTTGCCCATGGGGCGCCGCGCGCCCGGGCCGCCGCCCGCGCACGTGCGGACCGAGCGCCGGCCGTTCGGCGTTCAGGCGCCGAGGAAGCGGGCGATGCCCTCCGGGGAGAGGAGGTGCTGGACGGCGAGGCGGCGGGCGCCCTCGATGCCCGCGCGGCGGCCGAGCACGGTGCTCTCGATCGCGACCGTGCGGGTGGCCAGCGGCAGCGCGCGGCCGTAGACGGCGGCGCGGATGTCGGCGAGCAGGTCGTCGTGGAGGGAGGCGAGCGAGCCGCCGAGCACGATGGTGTCGGGGTTGTAGAAGCTGACGAGGGAGGCGAGGACGTCGCCGAGGCGCTGCGCGGCCAGCCGGACCTGGCGGCGGGCCAGCGGGTCGCCCTCGGCGACCAGGCGCACCACGTCGGCGGCGTGTTCGGCCGGCAGCCCGGCCTCGCGCAGCCGCGCGGCGACGGCGGCGCCGGACGCGACGGCCTCCACGCACCCGGTGTTGCCGCAGTGGCAGAGCACGTCGTCGTGGCCGGGTACGGCGATGTGCCCGATGTCGCCGGCCGCGCCGCTGGCCCCGCGGTGCACCACGCCGCCGGAGACGATGCCGCAGCCGATCCCGGTGCCGACCTTGACGTAGAGCAGGTGGGCGGTGGCGGGCCGGTGGCCGTACTCGCCGAGGGCCATCATGTTGACGTCGTTGTCCACCAGTACCGGTGCCGCGCGGCGCCCGGCGAAGAACCCGGGCACCCGGTAGCCGTCCCAGCCGCGCATGATCGGCGGGCGCACCACGGTGCCGGTGCTGGCCTCGACCGGTCCGGGCACGCCGACGCTGATCGCGCGGACGTGCCCGGCCGGGTGCCCGGCAGCGGCCAGCATCCGGTCGATCTGGGCGTCCAGCGCGGTCAGTACGGCCTCGGGCCCGTCGTTGATGTCGAGGTCCTCGGTGGTCTCGGCGAGGACGGCGCCGCCGAGTTCAGAGATCGCGACGGTGCCGTGGGTGGCGCCGAGGTCCACTGCGCACACCACGGCGCTGTGCGAGGCGAGGTGCAGGGCCAGCGGCGGGCGGCCGCGCTCGGTGGCCACGGTGCCGGTCTCGACCAGCAGGCCGCGCTCGATGAGCAGGTCCACCCGCTGGGCGACGGCCGCGCGGGACAGGCCGGTGGCGGTGACGAGTTGGCTGCGGCGGGTGGCGCCGCCGGCCACGAGCCCGGCGAGTTCGCTGAGCGAGGTGAGCTGCCGGTCGGTTGCTGCCGTCACGTCGTCGCCCGTCCCTCGTCCGCTCGGCCCTCGGCCCGCTGATCTGTCGGCCCGTTGGCCCTGCCCTGTTCCCCGTCGCCGCGCCACCGCTCCCTGGGCGGCCGTCGACCCCGATTTATGACAGAAGTTAGCGTAATTTTTGCCATTGTCAACCGAAACCCTGGTGGCTAGCGTTCTGGTCGAACCGAAAGAGAGGGAAGTCTGTGTCACTCTCGGGGCCCGACGACACGAACCCACCGGGCACACCCAGCAGCCCCGGCACCCCCGGCGCCACCGGCGGCACCGCGCTGCGTACGGCGATCGCCGGCACCGGCATGATCGGCCGGGTCCACCTGGACGCCGTGCGGCGCAGCGGCGCCCCGGTCGTCGGGGTGAGCGCCTCCACCCCGGCCCGGGCGAAGGAGGCCGCCGCCGCGCTCGGCGTGGACCGGGCCTTCGACTCCTCCGAGGAGCTGGTGACGAGCGACGACGTGGACGTGGTGCACATCTGCACCCCGAACGACGCGCACGCGCGCCTGGCGGAACTCGCGCTGCGCGCGGGCAAGCACGTGGTCTGCGAGAAGCCGCTGACCACCTCCTCGGCCACCGCCGGCGCCCTGGCCGAACTGGCCGCGCGCAGCGGCAAGGTGGCCGCGGTCCCGTTCGTCTACCGCTACCACCCGATGGCCGCCGAGGCCCGCGCCCGGGTGCGGGACGGCCGGGCCGGCGACGTACGCCTGGTGCACGGCCACTACCTCCAGGACTGGCTGCTGCTGCCGGAGGACACCAACTGGCGGGTGGACGCGGCCGCCGGCGGGCCCTCCCGGGCGTTCGCCGACATCGGCTCGCACTGGTGCGACCTGGTGGAGTGGGTGACCGGGCACCGGATCGCCGAGCTGACCGCGCTCACCCAGACCGTGCCGCGCACCGGCGGCACCCCCGCCACCGAGGACGTCGTGCAGCTGCTCTTCCGCACCGACCTCGGTGCGAGCGGGAGCGTGACGGTCTCGCAGATCTCCCCCGGTCGCAAGAACCGGCTGTGGTTCGAGGTCGACGGCACCCGCACCTCGCTCGCCTTCGACCAGGAGGCGCCCGAGTCGCTCTTCGTCGGCAGCCGCGGTGAGAACGCCGCGGTGCTGCGCGACCCGGCCACCCTGTCCCCCGAGGCGGCCCGGCTGTCGGTGGTGCCCGGCGGGCACCCGATGGGCTACCTCGACTGCTTCGCCGCCTTCGTCCGCGACGTGCACGCCGCCGCCCGCGCGGCCGACGCGTCCGGCACCGCCGACCCCGCCCCCGGCGCTCCCGCCACTCCCTTCGCCACCTTCGCCGACGCCGCCCGCATGGTGCGCCTGACCGAGGCCGTCCTCGGCTCGGCGGAGGACCGGACCTGGAAAGAGGTCTCCTGATGAAGCTGGGCTTCCTCACCGCCTGCCTTCCGCAGCTGCCGCTCGCCGAGATCGCCGGCTGGGCCGCCGCCCACGACTACGACGCGCTGGAGGTCGCCACCTGGCCGTCCACCGGGTCGCGCGACTTCGAGGCGAGCCACATCGACGTGGTGGACTTCGGCAAGGCGGAGGCGGAAAAGGTCCGCACCCTCTTCGACCAGCACCGGCTCACCTTGTCGGCGCTGGCGTACTACGAGAACAATCTGCACCCCGACCGTGAGCGCCGCGCCGAGATCGCCGCCCACGTCCGGGCCAACGTGGACGCGGCCGCGCTGCTCGGCGTGGACTACGTCGGGACCTTCATCGGCCGCCACCCGGGCCTGTCGGTGAAGGAGAACCTCGCCCAGGCCGAGCGCGAGCTGCCGGCGCTGGTGGAGTACGCCGGCGAGCGCGGCGTGAAGATCATCATCGAGAACTGCGTGATGGAGGGGTGGCACCCCGACGGCTACCCGGGCAACCTCGCCTACTCCCCCGAGTTGTGGGAGTGGATGTTCGACCTCGGCTTCTACCTCAACTACGACCCCTCGCACCTGCTGTGGCTGGGCATCGACCCGGTGACGGCCCTCAAGCCGTACCTGGACCGCATCCCGCACGCGCAGGCCAAGGACGCGCAGCTCGACCCGCGGGCCCGGGACCGCTACGGGTTCTTCGGCCGCACCGTGGAGCGCACCGACGGCTGGGACAGCGGCTGGTGGCGCTACCGGGTCCCGGGCCTGGGCGACGTGGACTGGCGCCGGCTGGTGGACACCTTCTACGAGGGCGGCTTCACCGGGGTGCTTTCCGTCGAGCACGAGGACCCGGTGTGGAGCGGCGACGTGGAGCGCGTCACGGGCGGTCTGGAGATCGCCCACCGCACGCTGCGCCCGCTGATCGTCGGATGACCGCCGCGCGAGCCGCACAGGCCGCACGAGCCGCACGATCCCCACGCGCCGCCCGCACCACCGCACGTCCGCACCAGCACGCGCACCCGCACCCGCTTTCGCCGTCGTACTTCCAGGAGGCATCGCTTCGATGGCCAAACCCCTGAGCATCCAGCTCTACACCCTCCGCGACCAGATCGCCGCCGACCGCGACGGGACGCTGACCCGGCTCGCCGAGATCGGCTACCGCGCCGTGGAGGCGTTCGACCCGACCGCCGACCCGGCCGGCTTCCGCAAGCTCCTGGACGACCTGGGGGTCGGGGTCTCCAGCACCCACGCCTACGCGCTGTTCGACAAGGACGCCGGCGAGGTCTTCGAGGCGGTCGCCACCGTCGGCACCGACCTGGCGATCATCCCCGGCGGCATCGCCGAGGAGGAGTTCACCACCGCCGACGGGCTGCGCCGCACCGCCGACAAGCTCAACGGGTTCGCCGCCAAGGCCGCCGAGCACGGCATCCGGATCGGCTACCACAACCACTGGTGGGAGATCGAGCCGCGGTTCGAGGGCCGTACCGCGCTGGAGGTGCTCACCGACGAGCTGGCGCCCGAGGTGTTCCTGGAGGTCGACACCTACTGGGCGCAGGTCGGCGGCGCCGACGTGCCGGCGCTGCTGCGCACGCTGGGCGACCGGGTGCTGGCCCTGCACGTCAAGGACGGGCCGGGCGTCAAGGGCGAGCCGCACACCGCGGTCGGCAAGGGCGCGATCGACGTGCCGTCGATCCTGGCCGCGGCGCCGGACGCGCAGCGGATCGTGGAGCTGGACACCTGCGCCACCGACATCTTCCAGGCCGTCGCCGAGAGCCGCGCCTACCTGACGGCACTGGAGGAGGGGCTGTCATGACCACCGCTTCGGGTGCTTCGGGCTCCGGCCCGGTCGGCGTCGCGCTGATCGGCGCCGGCGTGATCAGCACGCAGTACCTCCAGGCGCTGTCCACCTTCCCCGACATACGGGTGCTGGCGGTGGCGGACCTCGACGTGGCGCGGGCCCGGGCGCAGGCCGACGCGTACGGCGTGCCGCACGCCGGCGACGTGGCGTCGGTGCTGGCGATCCCCGAGGTGGAGATCGTCGTCAACCTGACGATCCCGGCGGCGCACGCCGAGGTCGCCGCCGCCGCGCTGGCGGCGGGCAAGCACGTCTACGGCGAGAAGCCGCTGGCGCTGGCGCCCGTGGACGGCGCGAAGATCCTCACGCAGGCGCAGGAGCTGGGCCTGCGAGTGGGCAGCGCGCCCGACACCTTCCTGGGCGCGGGTCTGCAGTCGGCGGCGCGGGCGCTGGCGTCCGGGGTGATCGGCGAGCCGGTCAGCGCGGTCGCGGTGACGCAGGGTCCGGGGCCGGAGAGCTGGCACCCGAGCCCGGAGTTCCTCTTCCAGTACGGCGGCGGGCCGCTGTTCGACATCGGCCCGTACTACCTGACCGCGCTGGTGGCGCTGTTCGGGCCGGTGGAGCGGGTCGCGGCCAGCGCGCGGCAGGCGCGCGTGCAGCGGGTGGTGGGCTCCGGCCCCAAGGCCGGCACGGCGTTCGCGGTGGAGGTGCCCACGCACGTGCACGCGCTGCTGGACTTCGTCTCGGGCCCGAGCACCGCGGCCACCTTCAGCTTCGACTCCTCCGTGCCGCGCCGGATGATCGAGGTCACCGGCACCGAGGGCACACTGTCGCTGCCGGACCCGAACACGTTCGAGGGGCCGGTGCAGGTACGGTCGTTCGAGGACCAGGAGTGGCGCGGCCTGCCCGTGACGGGCACGACCGCCGGTCGCGGCATCGGCGTACTGGACATGGCGCGCGGCATCAGGACCGGTGCGCCGCACCGCGCGTCGGGTGAGCTGGCGCAGCACGTCCTGGAGCTGATGTCCACGGTGACGGACTCCGCGGAGCGGCACGGCTTCGTGGAGATCTCCTCCCGCGCCCCGGAAGTGGCCACGCTTCCGGAAGACTGGGACCCGGTGGCGGCGACGCTGACCTGACCGGCGCCGTCGCCACCGCCGACCCGGGGTCCGCCCCGGCGACCTGACCGGCCCACCCGTGGGGGATGGGCCGGTCAGGTCTTTTCGTCCGCCGGGTGCTGCTCAGGAGTTGACGGTGTCCGTCGCGAGCAGGCCGATGATGACCACGCCGATCACGATCCGGTAGACCACGAACGAGTTGAAGGAGTGCCGGGCGACGAACTTCAGCAGCCAGGCGATGGAGGCGTAGGCGACCACGAAGGAGACCAGGGTGCCGACGGCCAGCGCGGAGCCGCTGACGCCGCCGCTGGTGGCGTCCTTGAGTTCGTACAGGCCGGCACCGGTGAGCGCGGGCAGGCCGAGGAAGAACGACAGCCGGGTGGCGGCCATCCGGTCCAGGTCCCGGATGAGCGCGGTGGAGATGGTGGCGCCGGAGCGGGAGAACCCGGGGAAGAGCAGCGCGAGGATCTGCGAGCAGCCGACGATCATGGCGTCCTTGACGGTCACCTGGTCCTCGCCGCGTTTGAAGCGGGCCATCTGCTCGGCGGCCCACATCACGCCGCTGCCGACGATCAGGGAGACCGCCACCACCCACAGCGAGCCGAGCACGCCGTCGATGAGCGGTTTGGCGGCGAGTCCGACGATCACGATGGGGATCGTGGAGTAGATCACCCACCAGGTGAACTTGTAGTCGTGGTTGCCGCGCTCCTCGCGGTGCGCCAGGCCGCGCACCCAGGAGGTCACGAACCGCGCGATGTCCCGGTAGAAGTAGACGAAGACCGCGGCGATCGCCCCGACCTGGATCACGGCGGTGAAGCCGACCACGGCGTCGTCGTCGACGGGGATGTTCATCAGCCCCTCGACCAGCTTGAGGTGGCCGGTGGAGGAGACCGGCAGGAACTCGGTCAGCCCTTCCACGATGCCGAGAAGGGCGGCCTGGCCGAGGCCGATCGCGCTCATGGGTGGTTTCCGTCCCCTGGTCTTCTGGTCTGGTGGTGCTGCCGGAGCTGCCCGGAAGTGCGGACGGACCGGGCACGCCCGTGGCATGCCCGGCCCGCTCCGACCCGACTACATTCGCGTAGACGTCCGGTCAGACTCTAGAGGATCGGCGGCCGCCGTACGACTTCGGGGCGGCGCCGCCACGGAGTACCGTACCGGCGCCGCGCGCCACTTCGCCGCAGGTCACAGCGTGTTCACCGGCGCACCGACCGCTGTTCACCCGCCGGCCACCTCGCGCCTGCGGCCGGGCTGTCGGCCGTCCGTTCGAGGGGTCCGTACGAGGGCGTCAGCAGGCGCCCTCGTCCTCCCAGACGCCCCACTCGCCGGTGGTCCCGGGGGTCTCGTTGGTGGTCCACCACTTCGCCAGCCAGGTGTGGCCGCCGTAGGAGACCTTGTCGCCGCCGACGTACACCGCGCTCGCCGACCACGCGGCGGCGGTGCAGGTCCCGCCGGTGCCACCCCCGGTGCTGCCGCCCGTACCGCCGCCGGTGGTCCCGCCCGTGCCGCCGCCGGTGGTCCCGCCGGTGCCGCCGCCGTTGTCGCTGCTGCCGTTGAACGGCTCGAAGGTCCGGCTGAACTGCCAGGTGCTCTGCGAGATGCCGGAGCAGGAGTCCGAGGCGCCCTGGCCCGGGCAGCCGCCGTTGTCCCGCTGGAGCGCCCAGAACGACAGGGTGTTGATGCCCTTGCCGACCGCCCAGTTGTAGACGGTGGTGGCGTCGGCGGTGGTGAAGGTCTCCGCCGCCCCGTAGTCGTCGATGCCCGGCATCTCGGTGACGCCGATCATGCCCCACAGGTCCGCGTCGCTCTTCGACGGGTAGAGCTGCGCGAGTTCGTCGTGCAGGCCCTGCGAGGCGGTCTCGGTGTCGGTGGCCATCTCGTGGCTCGCGCCGTCGTAGTAGTCGAACGTCATCTGGTTCACGACGTCGAGCCGCACCCCGTCGGCGATCGCGTTCTGGAGGACCGACAGCCCGGAGCCGTCGCCGAGGGTGCCGGTGGTCAGGCCGTGGGTGGTGGTCGGCAGGGTGTAGGAGAACTGCACGGTGCGGCCGTTGCTCGCCGCCCAGTCCTGCACCAGCTTGACGGCCTTGTTGCGGCGGTCCAGCCCCGCGGCGTTGGTCAGCGAGTCCGCCTCGACGTCCAGGTCGATCCGGCTGACGTTGTAGGTGGTGATGACGCTCTCGTAGGCCGCGGCGATGGAGTTGACGTTGGTGCAGCTGTCGGCGATGTCGGTGCCGGTGCTGTCGGCCGCGTAGCCGCCGAAGGAGGGGATGACGTCGCCGCCGCCGGCCTGGATGGTGGCGATGTCGCTGCCGAAGTTCGCCTGGCTGACCGGCGTGGAGCTGTCGCCGTTCCAGTCCGGCGTGCAGGACCCGGCCGACGCGGTCTGGAGGAACGCCATCGTCAGGTACTTGTTGCCCGAGGCGCTGGCCAGCCCGGAGAGGCTGTCGCCGTTGTACGCCTCGAAGTAGGGGGCGAAGACGTGGCTCGGAAGTGCGGTGGCGGCGCTCGCCTTCGGGGCCGCGGCGTGCGCGCCGCCGGCGCCGGCCAGCGCCAGGCCGGCCGACGCGGTGACGGCGGCGGCGACGGCGATCAGGGCGCGGAGTGGTCTGCGAACGGGTCCGGTCATGGACCGCGCTCCCTTCGGTGGGGGGTACCAGCACAACGGGCCATGCTGGTCTGGACCAATGCTGGTCCATACTGTTCGATCTGGAGCCCCCAACTGTCAAGAGCCCTTACAGATAAACCGGTTGGCGGATGCACCGAAGGCGCGCGAAAGCGGCCGCCGCCGCGCCCGGTGTACGCGGGCGCGGCGGCGGCCGCTTTCAGGGCCGCGGGTTCAGGACCGCGAGGTCAGCGCCGCGGGCTCAGCAGCGCCAGCGCGGGCACGAACCGCGCCGCGTCCACGGTGCCGAGGCCGGTGGCCATGTCGTAGCCCTTGACCGCGGTGTAACCGGTGACGCCGTCGTAGGAGTTGTTCGTGCCGTCCTTGACGTCGACCACCCCGCCGAACTTCTCCGTCCCCTTGGCCAGCGCGTACAGCGCGGTGTGGATGTCGCCGACCCGGTGCCCGGCGACCTGGTCGGCGAGCGCCACGATGCCCGAGAAGAGCGGGCTGGCCTCGCTGGTGCCGCCGTAGACGTCCCAGCCGGTGGCCGACGGGTCGTAGCTGGAGTACACCCAGGCGCCACCGTCCACGGCCGCGGCCATCGAGATGTCGGGGGTGCCGCGCTGCGCGCCGACCACGTCGCGCACGCCGTTCTGGTACGCGGGCCGGGCGAAGACGTGCGACTGGCCGCCGCCGCCCGCCCCGTAGTCGTTGTACACGCTGTCCGGCGCGGTCCGTTCGCCCGCCTGGTCCAGGTGGAGCTGGGTGCCGCCGACGGAGGTGACCAGCGGGTCCGAGGAGGGCCAGGAGTTGACCCGGTAGGGGTAGTTGGAGGTGCCGTCCTCGGTGGCGTCGGTGGCACCGCCGTCACCGGAGGAGCCCAGCACCGTGACGCCGTTGCGGGCGGCGGCCTCGAAGGCATAGCGCAGCTTGCGGATGCTGGAGAAGTCGCCCTGGGCGAAGCCCGGGAAGGTGTTCTCGGTGGCGCCGAAGCTCTGCGTGATGACGTCGCCGACGCCCTGGTCGATCAGGGCCTTCTCACCGTCCATCATCTCCGGCAGGCCGGTCACGCCCTCGGTCTCGGCGACCCCCGTCTCCAGCAGCACGATGTGCGCCGCCGGTGCGATCGCGTGCGCCATCTCCACGTCGAGCGTGCTCTCGCCGGCCCACCCGGTGTGGTCGGGGTTGGTCGGGTCGAAGGGCGGCACATCGCCCCACTTGACCACCTGCACCTTGGTGCTGGGCATCCCGAACTGCTTGCTGTAGACGTCCAGGTCGTGCTGGATGGTCGGCGAGCCGAACGAGTCGACGATCACGATCGTGCGGCCCTTGCCCGTCACGCCCGCGCGGTAGAGCGGGTTGAGGTCGTACGCCTGCCGGTACTGCGTGGGGGTGTAGCAGTTGATGCCCCACTGGGCCTGGCACTGGGCGATGGTCAGCGGGCTGCCCGCGCCCTTGACCAGCTCGTGTCCGGCGACGGCGGGCACCGGTTTCACGGCGGGGGCGGCCGCCGCGGTGGCCGCGCCGGTGAGCGGGGCGGCGATCAGGGCGGCGGCGGTGAGGGCGGCGGCTCCTGCCGCGGCGACCACGGCGCGCGGCCGCGGGCGAGGTGTGCGCATGGACTCTCCTTGCGTGGCGGGCTCTCCTGGCGTGCGGGAACGGCCGGCCCGGGGCCGGTCGCGGGTGGTCACTCGGATAGATCATGCCCAGGGCACGGGAGTTCGCCGTGGGCCGTCCGTCGTTTTACCCGAACGGCCGATGATTTTACGATGCCATGACCATGTCATGACGCAAGCCGACGCGGCGTCATAACCGGTGCCGCGCCGGTCGGGTCGGGCGGGGTCAGGTCCGGGCAGGCCAGGCCGGGTCAGTGCCGGTCAGATCAGGTCAGATCCGCTCAGGACACGATGTCCTTCGTCCGGAAGCCGCGGAAGGCGAGCGCGGTGAACACCACCGCGTACGACACCGAGATCGACGTGCCCTCGGTCATACCGGTCCACTCCGTGACCGGCTGCATCGTGTCCAGCCAGGCGAACTGCCAGTGCGCGGGCAGGACGTCGCGCCACCGGTGCAGCGCGGTCACCGCGTCGAGGACGTTGCCGATGATGGTCAGCCCGACCGCGCCGCCGACCGCGCCCAGCGGCGCGTCGGTGATCGTGGACAGCCAGAACGCCAGCGCCGCGGTGACCAGCTGGCTGAGGAAGAGGTAGCCGACCGAGACCGCCAGCCGCCCGACCGCGGTGCCCGCCGGCACCGTGTCCCCGGTGGGCAGTTCGAGGTCGCCCCAGCCGTACGCGGCCGTGCCCGCCGCGAACGCCACCAGCGGCAGCAGGACCAGCGCCGCCGCGCTGAACCCCAGCGCGACGGTGAACTTCACCGCCAGCAGCCGGGCCCGCGGCACCGGCGCGGCCAGCAGGTAGCGCAGGCTCGACCAGCCCGCCTCGGAGGCGACCGTGTCGCCGCAGAACAGCGCGACCGGCACCACCAGCACGAACCCGGCCGACACGAACAAGGTGGCCGCGGTGAAGTTCGCGCCGGACGCCGTGGCCGTGTTGATCAGGGTGGCCGTGGTGGTGCCGTCGCCCGGGGTGCCGCCGATCGCGAACGCGGCCATCAGCACGAACGGCAGCAGCAGGAGCAGCCCGCCGACCACCAGGGTGCGGCGGCGGCGCAACTGGCGCCGGGCCTCCACCCGCAGCCGCAGCGTACGGCCGGGGCGGTAGCCGGGCGCGGCCACGCGGTCCGTATCGGCCGGGGAGCCGGCCGGCTCCGGCAGCTCGGGCACGGTCGCTTCGGGCACGGTGCTCATGCCGAGCCTCCGATCAGGGTCAGGAACGCGTCCTCCAGGCGGCGGTGCGGGCCGACCTGCGCCACCGGCACGCCGATCCCGACCAGTTCGGCCACCAGCTCGACGGTGCCGGCCCCCTCGGCCATCACGACCAGCAGCCCGTCGTCGGCCGGCACCGCGCTGGCCACCACCGGCAGCGCCGCCGCCCGCTCGACCAGCTCCGGCGTCAACTCCCCCGCCACGCCCACCAGTACGGTGTCGGTCGAGCCGATGATGTCCGCCACCGGCCCCGCGGTGACCAGCCGCCCGCGGTCCATGACCACCAGGTGCGTACAGGTCTGCTCCACCTCCGCCAGCAGGTGGCTGGAGACGATGACGGTCCGGCCGGTGGCGGCGTAGCGGATCATCACCTCGCGCATCTCGCGGATCTGCGGCGGGTCCAGGCCGTTGGTGGGCTCGTCCAGGATCAGCAGATCGGGCAGCCCCAGCATGGCCTGCGCGATCGCCAGGCGCTGCCGCATCCCCTGGGAGTAGGTCCGCACCGCGCGCTGGAGGGCGTCGCCGAGTCCGGCGATCTCCAGCGCCTCGGCGAGGTGGGCGTCCTCGTCCGGGCGGCCGGTCGCCTGCCAGTACAGTTCGAGGTTCTGCCGGCCCGTCAGGTGCGGCAGGAAGCCGGCGCCCTCCACGAACGCGCCGACCCGGGAGAGCACCGGCGCCCCGGGCCGCACCGCCTCCCCGAAGACCCTGATCTCGCCCTCGTCCGGGCGGATCAGCCCCATCAGCATCCGCAGCGTGGTGGTCTTCCCGGCGCCGTTCGGCCCGAGCAGCCCCAGCACCTGGCCGGGCTCGACCTGGAAGCTCAACTCCCGTACCGCGTACCGGTCCGCGGACTTCGCGTACCGCTTGCTCAGCCCGCTGATCCGCAACGGGACCCCGGCCAGCGCCGGATCGGCCGGGCGGGGGCGGACCCGGCGGCGGCCGACCAGCAGCAGTGCGGCGGCGACCACCACCGCGGCCGGCGGCAGCGCCCAGGTCCACCACGGCAGCGTGTGCGCGCCGAGGGCCAGCGCCTGGTCGGTGGGCAGCGTGACGGCGCCGGAGCCGGCCAGGGACACCGTGTAGGCGGCGGGCGCGGCCGGTGTCGCGTAGCCGAGGTCGGTGCTGGCCAGCACCACGGCCAGCCGGTGCCCGGCCTTGAACTTGTGGTCGACCGCCGGCAGCCGCACCCGCACGGTCCGCCCGTCCGGCGAGCCGGTCACCCGGATCGGGGTGGCCAGGCCCGACGGCAGCGTCTCCTGGCCGTCGGCGCGGACGTCGTACAGCTTCGCGAAGAGCACCGCCTCGGGCGCGGTGGTGGCCACCTTGACGGTGACGGTCGGCGCTCCGGTCAGGACGGTGGTGCGGCGCAGCGGTGCGGATTCGAAGCGCGCCGACTGGGCGGCGTAGTCCACCGTGAGGCTGCGGCCGAGCTCGGCGAGCCCGGACAGCGCGCCCGAGCCGGGGACGGCGGAGATCGCCGGCGGTGAGCCGCCGGCGGGGTTGGTGATCTGCTGCGCGCGGCCGGTGAGGGCGATCTGCCGGGTGGCGGTGCCGTCCAGGCCCGGGTAGCGGTCCAGGCTCGCGCCGCTGAGCACCTGGCTGCCGTCGGTGGAGTTGATGCCGGTGACGCGGGTGACGCGGAAGGCGGGGCCGGTGCTGACGCCCTTGTCGCCCTTGAGGTAGCGGTCGAACCAGCGGGTGACCCGGGCGTCGATCCGGGCGTCCTCGGTGTCGCCGCCGTCGTGTCCGCCCTCGATCCAGTCGACGGCCACCGGCACGCCGTTCGCCTTGATCGTCCGGGCCATCGCGTCGGACTGGGCGAGGGTGAACAGCGAGTCGGTCTGGCCCTGCACGACGAGCGTGGGCACCTTGATGCGGCTGCCGACCGCGGCGGGGCTGAGCGCGGCGAGCTGGGCCCGGTCGGCCGCGGTGGGCCGGCCACTGGTGGCGACCCGCTTGTACAGGTCGCAGATCGACGGCTCGAAGCGGCCGCAGACGGGGTCGGAGGGCGCCGCCGGCGCGGCTGCCGCGTCGGCGGAGTTGCCGGAGGAGGCGCTGCCGGAGGACGCGGTGCCGGGGGCGGTGGTCGCGCCCGTGCCGCCTGTGCCGCCCGTACCGGAGGACGCGGTGTCGTCGCCGGTGGTCTCGGGCCGGGCGCCGGAGAAGAGGATGCCGCTCCACAGCTTCTTGTACACGCCGTCGGGCAGCAGCGCGTCGGCGAGGTTCCAGTACGTCTCGCGGGGCGCGATCGCGTCGATCCTGGGGTCGTCGCCCGCGGCGATCAGCGAGATGGCACCGCCGTAGGAGACCCCGGAGATGCCGACCCGGGGGTCGCCGGGCGCGTCGAGCTGCACGTCGGGGCGGGCGGCGAGCCAGTCGACGAGGCGGCTGACGTCGGCGGCCTCGCCGTCCTTCGCGTTGAGCCCGATCCGGCCGCCGGACGCGCCGAAGCCGCGCGCGGACCAGGTCAGCACCGCGTAGCCGTGCTTCGCCAGCGCCTCGGCCTGGCCGCGCACGTCGTCCTTGGTGCCGCCGAAGCCGTGCGCGAGCAGCACCGCGGGCCGCCGCTGGGAGCCGCCGTCGGTGAAGTACGACGTGTCCAGCCGCACTCCCCCGGCCCCGGTCAGCATCGCGTCCGTACGGTGCACCGACCCGCCCGAACCGGCCGCCGCCGCCGTGTCCGTGACGGCCCCGCCCCACGCGAGGGCGGCGAACGCCCCCGCCAGCGCGACCCACTTCCGCCCCCGCGGCCACCGAAGATCCATCCCCTGATCCTAGGCCGTGTCCGACCCATGGCGTCGTCCCGCCCGAAGGGCGGGGCCCAGAGCGCCTGGTGCTCCCCCACGGCCTGCGGCATTGGGCGGTGCCTACCGATCGCAGGGCGGAGAGTGGGGCCCCTCCGCGGCGAAGCCCTGGGGGACCCGAGCGCAGCGGGCCGCGCCGACGACCGGCAAGCTGGGGCCTCCGGCGAAAGGCAGGGGAGAGCCTGTGTGCCAGGCCCCGCCGGCTGGGGGCGCCCCCATGCCCCCTGGCCATGGGGGTGGGATGTGTCAGGAACGGCCTGGTCCGGCAGGCGGGCGGCCCGCACCGCCACAGGGACGCGAGGGCCGCCCGCACGCGGGAGATCGCCGCGGGCGTGGTGGAGGCGTGGGCGGACAGCCGGAGCGCGTCGGGGCGGGTGGTGGGGGTGGCCCCGTGCGCGTGCAGGGCGGCGGCGACGTCGGCGGCGGGGGGCGCCGGACCGCGGAAGGACACGGTGCCGGCGGTCGGGGGCGGGACGGCGCGGGACCGGAATGTCGGTGGCGCGGGATACGGTCGGGGCGTGGGCAAGGGGTTGACGGCGGCGCAGCGCAGGGCGGTCGCGGAGTCCGACCCGGCGACGGGGCGGGTGGCGGCCGGGGCCGCGGTGTGCGCGGCGCTGGTGGCCGCCGGGTTGGCGGTGCGGCACGGCCGCGCCGGGCAGCACTACTTGACGCCGGAGGGCCGCCGGCTGCGGGCCGAACTGGCCGGGCGCGCCGCGGCCCAGGCGGCTCCCGCGGCGGCCGGAGGCGGCCAAGCGGAGCCGGCCGACGGCCGGTTCACCGCCGACGACGGCTCGGGCGCGGTGCGCGCGTCCGCCGGGCGCGCCGCGGAGGTCGCCGCCGCGTGGGAGGGGCTGCGCCAGATCCGCGCGGTGCTGGGGGACGGCGCCTTCGACGTACCGGCGGCCTGGGAGCTTGAGCGGCCGGTGCACGCGGTGGCGCTGGCCCTGGAGGCGGCGGGGGTGCCGCCGCACCGGGGCGATCAGGCGCCGGGCTACCGCGTGGCGCCCTCCGGCCACCCGGGGCTGGTCGAAGTGACCTGGTCCGCGGCGGACTCCGGCCCGGGCGCGCTCGCCAGGGCCGCCGCCCTGCTCGCCCCGGCCGGCTGGCAGGCCACCACCCACCGCACCCGCACCGGCGCCCCCTTCCTCCTGGTCTCCCCCCGCCACGCCTGACGCCCAGGGCCTCAGCCCTCGGCCGCCGGCTCCCCGCTGCCCACCACCGGCGGGTTGAGCCGCGCGAACCCCTCCTGCCGGTGGTAGGGGAAGTACGGATAGGGCGCCGTCCGCGCGCTCGCCGCGTCCAGCCGCGCCATCTGGTCGGGCGTCAGCGTCCAGCCGACGGCGCCGAGGTTCTGCCTCAGCTGCTCCTCGTTGCGGGCGCCGATCAGCACGGAGGAGACCGTCGGCCGCTGGAGCAGCCAGTTGAGGGCGATCTGCGGCACCGCGCGGCCGGTCTCCGCCGCGATCCCGTCGAGCGCGTCCACCACGCGGTGGAGCAGTTCGTCCGCGACCGGCGGGCCGAAGTCCGCGGTCCGGTGCAGCCGGCTGGCGGCGGGCAGCGGCTGCCCGCGCCGGATCTTGCCCGTCAGCCGCCCCCAGCCCAGCGGGCTCCAGACGACCGCGCCGATGCCCTGGTCGAGGCCGAGCGGCATCAACTCCCACTCGTAGTCGCGGCCGACCAGGGAGTAGTACACCTGGTGCGCGACGTAGCGCGGGCGGCCCTGGCGCTCGGCGGCGGCCAGCGACTTCATGGTCTGCCAGCCGGAGAAGTTGGAGACGCCGACGTAGCGGACCTTGCCGGCCCGCACCAGGTCGTCGAGCGCCGCCAGGACCTCCTCGACCGGGGTGCCGGCGTCGAAGGCGTGCAGCTGGAAGAGGTCGATCCGGTCGGTGCCGAGCCGGCGCAGCGCGGCGTCGCACGCGGCGATCAGCCGGGACCGGGAGGTGCCGGCGTCGCCTGGGCCGTCGCCGGTCGGCAGACCGGTCTTGGTGGAGAGGATCACCTCGTCCCGGCGGCCCTTGACCGCCGCGCCGAGCACCTCCTCCGACGCCCCGCCGGAGTAGACGTCGGCGGTGTCGAACATGGTCACCCCGGCGTCCAGGCAGATGTCCACCATGCGGCGCGCCTCGCGGGCCTCGGTGGTGCCCCAGTTGCCGAAGAGCGGGCCCCGCCCGCCGAACGTGCCCGCGCCGAAGCTCAAGGCCGGCACGTGCAGTCCGGACGAACCCAGTCGCCTGTATTCCATGACCGCTCCTCGGTCCGCGCCGCCGTACGGGAGCCCGCGGGGACCCGACACCGACTAACGGGCCTGTAGTTCCGTTAAGGTGGCACCGACGATAGCAGCGCGAGCCGCTTAACGAAACAGGAGTCCCGTTTATGGTGGCGAAGAACGTGGCGAAGGACCAGGACCCCGGTACCGTCCGGCCGGGCGGGCGCACCGCCCGGGTGCGGACGGCGGTGCTCGCCGCCGCCGGCGACGCGCTGGCCGAACAGGGCTTCGCCCACCTCGACCTGGCCGACGTCGCCCGCCGCGCCGAGGTGGGCCGTACGACCGTCTACCGCCGCTGGGGCACCGTGACCGGCCTCGTCGCCGACCTGCTCGCGGACATGGCCGAGACCTCGCTGCCGCGCACCGAGACCGGCTCGCTGCTGGGCGACCTCACCGCCAACGCGCAGCTGGTGCGGCGCACCCTCGCCGACCCGCGGCAGGGCGCCCTGTTCCGCGCGGTGATCGCCGCCGCCACTTGCGAACCGCGCACCGCCGAGGCGCTGCACCGCTTCTACGACACCCGGGTCCAGGAGTGGGCGCCCTGCGTCGAACAGGCCGTCGCCCGGGGCGAGGCACCCGAGGGCACCGACCCCTGCGAGGTCGTCCGCGCGGTCTCCGCGCCCCTGTACTACCGCCTCCTCACCACCGCCGACGCCCCCGACGAGGCCGCCGCCCGCCGCGCGGCGGCCGCGGCCGCCACCGCGGCCCGCGCCGGCGTCTACGTCCGCACGCAGCCCCAGCCCGCCCGGCCCTGACGCCCGGACCTGCGGGGGGACCCTGCCGGCGGGTCATTGCAGGCGCATAGGGTCGGGGGTCATGGAATACCGTCACCTCGGCCGCAGCGGCCTGTTCATCAGCGAGATCGCCTACGGCAACTGGCTCACCCACGGCTCCCAGGTGGAGGAGGACGCCGCCACCGCGTGCGTGCGGGCCGCCCTCGACGCGGGCATCACCACCTTCGACACCGCCGACACCTACGCGCAGACCCGCGCCGAGTCGGTGCTCGGCCGCGCGCTGAAGGGCGAGCGCCGCGAGGGCCTGGAGATCCTCACCAAGGTCTTCTGGCCCACCGGCCCGGGCCTCAACGACCGCGGCCTGTCCCGCAAGCACATCGCCGAGTCGATCAACGCCTCGCTGCGCCGGCTCCAGACCGACCACGTGGACGTCTACCAGGCGCACCGTTTCGACGTCTCCACTCCGCTGGAGGAGACGATGGAGGCGTTCGCCGACGTCGTGCACTCCGGCAAGGCGCACTACATCGGCGTCTCGGAGTGGACCGCGGACCAGATCCGGCGCGGCCACGCGCTCGCCCGCGAGCTGCGTATCCCGCTGGTGTCCAACCAGCCGCAGTACTCCGCGCTGTGGCGGATCATCGAGGGCGAGGTCGTCCCGACCTGCGAGGAACTCGGCCTGGGCCAGGTGGTGTTCTCGCCGATCGCGCAGGGCGTGCTGACCGGCAAGTACCTGCCCGGGCAGCAGCCCCCGGCGGGCTCGCGCGCCACCGACGACAAGGGCGGCTCCGGCATGATCAGCCGCTGGATGCGCGACGACGTGCTGGAGCGGGTGCAACTGCTCCAGCCGCTCGCCGCCGAGGCGGGCCTGTCCACCGCGCAGCTCGCGGTCGCCTGGGTGCTCCAGAACCCGAACGTGTCCGCGGCGATCATCGGCGCCTCCCGCCCCGAGCAGGTCACGGAGAACGCCAAGGCCGCCGGTGTGACGCTGGAGGCCGAGCTGATGGCGCGGATCGAGGAGGCGCTTGCCCCCGTCGCGACCACCGACCCGAAGCGGGTCCACGACAACGTGCCCGAGCGCCGCTGACCGCGCGGCGACTGCCCGGCCGGGCCCGTGCCGCCGCGCGTGGCGGTACGGGCCCGGCCCGCGCCGGGCGTACGCTGACGAGACCGCCCAGACCTCCCCCGCAGACGTCCGCCGAAGGCACGCCCGCCCGATGACCCGCACGCCGTACGACCCGCCGCCGGCCCCGCCGCACCGGTCGCCGTACTCCCGGCGCGGCCTGGCGTGGGCGGTGGGGCTCGCGGCGGCGTTCGCGGCGCTGGCCGCGGTGGTGCTCACCCGCCACGGCACCCCCTACCCCTTCGACACCGGCCCGGTCGACTGGTCGGTACGGCACCGCCCGCACGCCTGGTCGACGGCCGGCCGCTACGTGACCGACGCGGGCACGGGCCCCTTCCCCTACGTGGCGGCGGCGGTCGGCGGGTGGCTGGGCGGCAGCCGGGGGCGGGCGGCCGGCGCCCGCGCCGGGGTGCCCACCGCGCTGCTCGCGGTGGTGGCGCTGCTCGCCGAGCAGATCGTGCGCACCGCGCTGATGACGGCCTTCCACCGGGCGCGGCCCCCGGCCGCGGACTGGGCGGTGGCCGTGACGGGGCACTCCTTCCCGTCCGGGCACACCTCGTCGAGCGCGATGGCGGCCGGGCTGCTGGCGTGGGGCGCGCTGCGGGCCCGCCCGGGTGCGGTGGGCCGGACCGTGGCGGCGGTGTGCGTACTGGCCGCGGCCGCGATCGGCTGCTCCCGGGTCTACCTGGCCGTGCACTGGCCCACGGACGTGCTCGGCGGCTGGCTGTACGCGGGCTGCTGGCTGCTGCTGGTGCTGCCGCCGCTGAGCCGGTTCGCCCGCGCTCAGGAACGCGCGGGCGGTGCCGGTGGTAGCGGGGGCGGGGTCAGACGGTGACGCCGTGGGCGCGCAGGAAGTGCAGCGGGTCGATGTCGTCGCCGTAGTCCGGCCCGGTGCGCATCTCGAAGTGCAGGTGGGGGCCCGTCGCGTTGCCGGTCGCGCCCGAACGCGCGATCCGCTGGCCCTCGTTGACGTGCTGCCCGACCCGCACCGAGATCTGCGAGAGGTGGCCGTACTGGCTGTACTCGCCGTCGGCGTGCTTGATGACGACCTGGTAGCCGTACGCCCCGCCCCAGCCGGCGCTGACCACGGTGCCCGCGGCGACGGAGTGCACCGCGGTGCCGGTGCCGACGAGGAAGTCCACGCCGGTGTGCTGGCCGCTGGCCCAACTGCTGCCGCCCACGTGGTAGCCGGTGCCGATGGCGGCGTGCACGGGCACGGTCCAGCTGGACGTCTTCTTGGCCGCGGCCGCGGGGTGGGCCTTCTTCGGCGCGGACTTCGGCGCGGACTTCGCGGCGGGCTTGGCGGGGGCCGCCTTGGCGGCGGACTTCGCGGCGGGCTTCGCCGGCGCGGCCTTGGCGGACGTGCCGAGCGTGAGGTGCTGGCCGGGTCTGATCAGGTCGGGGTCGTCGCCCACCACCGCGCGGTTGCCCGCGTACAGCGCCGGCCAGCCGCCCTCGACCCGGTGGTCCGCGGCGATGCCCGAGAGCGTGTCGCCGCGCACGACGGTGTAGGGGTCGCCGGCGGCGGGCTTCTTCGCCGGTGCGGCCTCCGAGACGGGCGCGGCTTTCCCGGCCGCGGGCTTCTTGGCTTCGGGCTTCTTGGCCGCGGGCTTCTTGACCTCGGGCTTCGCCGCCGCCTTCGCCGGCTCGGCCTTCTTCGGTGCGGCCTTCTTCGTCCCGGTGGTCACGTGCACGGTGTGCGAGGCCGTCGCCGCCTCGCGGGTCAGCCCGGCCCGCAGGGAGCAGACCGGCCACGCGCGCGGCCCCTGGCTGTCGAGCACCTTCTCGGCGACCGCGATCTGCTCGCTCTTGGAGGCGAGGTCGGCGCGCGGGGCGTACGCGGTCCCGCCGTAGGCGCGCCAGGTGCTGGCGGTGAACTGGAGCCCGCCGTAGTACCCGTTGCCGGTGTTGATCTTCCAGTTGCCGGAGGACTCGCACTTGGCGACCTTGTCCCAGACCCCGGTCGTGGCCGCCTGCGCGCTGCCCACGGCGATCAGCGGCAGCGCGAGCCCGGCGCCGCCCGCGGTGACGGTCAGCGACGCCTGCGAGACCCGGCTCGGACGGTAGCGGCGGTGGCGTCCGCGTAAGGCCATGGCACGCGTCCTTTCCCTCCCCTGCCCGGGCCGTCCCGGGCGGGCCGAAGAAGCGGCCCAAAGATAGGCCCGCCCCGGCGCCGCCACAAGAGCACCCGCACCCGCACCAGGTGGGACTAGGCGGCGCATCCGGGGCGTTGTACTCCAAGTGACCTCCGTGCTGCGCGCCACCCCGTTCTCCGTCCTGGACCGGTCCCGGACCCGTCAGGGCGAGGACCCGCCGTCGGCGCTGCGCGAGACCGTCGGCTTCGCCCGCCGGATCGAGGCGCTGGGGTACCACCGGTTCTGGGTCTCGGAGCACCACAGCGTGCCCGGGGTGGCCGGGTCGGCGCCCACGGTGCTCGCGGCGGCCGTGGCCTCGGCCACCTCGCGGATCAGGGTCGGCACCGGCGGGGTGATGCTGCCCAACCACCGGCCGCTGGTGGTGGCCGAGCAGTTCGGGGTGCTGGAGTCGCTCTTCCCCGGGCGGATCGACATGGGCCTGGGCCGCTCGGTCGGTTTCACCGGCGGGGTGCGCAAGGCGCTGGGCCACGGCAAGGAGGCCGCCGACGGCTTCGGCGACCAGATCGCCGAGTTGCTCGGCTGGTTCGACGGCTCGCAGCGCGCCTACCCGCAAGTGCACGCCTGGCCCGCCGAGGGGCTGCGCCCGGCGCCCTTCCTCCTCGCCACCGGCAGCGGCGCCGACCTGGCCGCCGCCCACGGCCTGCCCCTGGTGATCGGCGCGATACGGGGCGAGGACGCGATGCTGCGGGCCGTGGACCGCTACCGCGCCGCCTTCCGCCCCTCGCCGTGGGCCGCCGCGCCCTATGTGGTGCTCTCCGGCACCGTGGCCGTCGCCGCGACCGGCGAGGCCGCCCGCCGCCTGCTGGTCCCCGAGGCGTGGGCCACCGCCTACTCGCGTACGCACGGCGTCTTCCCCGCGCTCGCGCCCGACGCCTCGATCGCCGCCGCCGCGATGTCCGACGCCGAGCGCGAGCGCTTCGAAGCGGCGATGTCCGGGCAGGTCAGCGGCAGGCCGGACGAGGTCGGGGCGCGGCTGGAGTCCCTGCTGACCCGCAGCGCGGCCGACGAGTTCCTGGTGACCACCAGCACCTACGACCGCGCCGAACTCCTGGAGTCCTACCGCCTGCTGGCCGAGCTGCTGTGCTGACCGCCGCACCCGACGGGCGGTCAGCTCACCCCGCCCGGGGGCGAGGTGACGGCACGTCCGGTCGGCCGCGGGCACTCCCCCGACGGAGCAGCGGCCTCACCGGGATGGACGGCGCCACCGCGCCAGTGGCGTTCATCATTCCTACGGTGATCGCATGACTGCCATCCGTCCCGTTCGCCCCTCCGGTCGCCGCCGCACCGCCGCACCCGCCGCCCTGCCGGCCGCCGTGCTGGCCGCCGCCTGCTGCCTGACCGCGCTGACCGCAGGACCGGCCGCAGCCGCCGGCGGCTCGGCCGGCACCTCCTCCCAGGCGTCGGTGGACCGTACGCTGCTGGCCGAGCCCGGGGTGCACGTCATGCCCCGCGCCGGCGCGCCCGACCTGCCGTCCGGGCTGTCCGCGCTGTCCTGGACGGTCTCCGACGCCCGCACCGGCCAGGTGCTGGCCGCGAAGGACGCGCACCGCAAGCTCCCGCCCGCCTCCACCCTCAAGACCCTCTTCGCCGACACGGTGCTGCCCCGCTTCCCCGGCGACCTCAAGCACAAGGTCAAGGACTCCGACCTGGCCGGGCTCGGCGAGGGCAGCAGCCTGGTCGGGGTGCAGCCCGGCCAGACGTACACCGTCGCCGACCTGTGGCGGGGCGTCTTCCTCGCCTCCGGCAACGACGCCGTGCACGTCCTGGCGAACATGAACGGCTCCGTGGCGAAGACCGTCACCGACATGCAGGCCAAGGCGCGGATGCTGGGCGCCCTGGACACCCACGTCGTCACCCCGGACGGGTACGACGAGCCGGGGCAGGTCTCCTCGGCGTACGACCTGGCGGTGTTCGCCCGGGCCGGGCTCGACAACCCGGACTTCGCGCGGTACGCCTCGACGAAGGACTCGCAGTTCCCCGGCGGCTACGACGCGCACGGCTCGTACGTCTCGTCCTTCGGCATCGAGAACACCAACCGGCTGCTGACCGGCGAGAAGGGCGTCAGCGCGTACCCGGGCCTGGTCGGCGTGAAGAACGGCTACACCACGAACGCGGGCAACACGCTGGTCGCCGCCGCCCGCAAGAACGGCCGTACGATCATCGTCTCGGTGATGAACCCGCAGTCCGGCGAGACCAACGCCGTCTACACCGAGGCGGCCAAGCTGCTCGACTGGGGCTTCGCCGCGGCGGGCCACACCACTTCGGTGGGCACGCTCAACGCCGCGGCGCCCGCGCGGTCCGCCGACGCCGAGCAGGCCGGGAGGACCGGGAAGGCCGCCGGCGCCGGGGGGAGCGCCAAGGCGGCCGGTTCGGCGCCGCAGGAGGCGCACGCCGCCCCCGTCGCCGCGCACTCCGCGGTGGCCTCGCCGACGGCCTGGGCGGTCGGCGGCGCGCTGGTGCTGCTCGCCGGCACCTCGGTGGTGGTCCTGCGGCGGCGCGGCACCGCGAAGAACCGGTGAAGCTCCTGGCAGAGGGGTACTCTCTGTGACGGGGCGGTCGGGCCGGGCGGTGGGCGCGAGCCGGCGGCCGCCCGTGCGCTGACACGCGCCGCCGGAGGGGGAGCCGCAACCAGATGAGCCGTCGTTCGACCGGGTCGGTGGCCACATGGGCCGAGACCCAGCGCCAGCAGCAGCGGCAGGCGGAGGCCCAGCACCGGGCCCGCGAGCAGCAGCGGCGCGAGGCCGAACGGCGGCAGCGGGCCGCCGAGCGCGCCCAGGCCCGCGCGCAGCGCGAGCAGCAGGCGGCGTACCGGCAGCGCCGCGAGGAGGACGCGCGCCGGCGCACCGACGAACTGGACCGCCGCCGGGCCGAGTTGGCGGGCCTGCTGCGGGCGGGCTGCGCGGCGCCGCTCTTCTCGCCCGAATCGCTGGTGCTCTCCGAGGAGTTGGAGCCCTTCGCGCCCGGCCCGCTCGCGGTGCCGGTGGCGCTGCCGCGGCTGGAACAGTACGCCCCGGCTCACCGCTCGGCCTGGAGCCTGGGCCGCCAGGACCGGCAGGTCCGCGAGCGCTACGAGCACGACCTGGCGGTCGCGCGGGCCGCGGAGGCGCAGCGGCAGCGCCAACTCGCCGACTACCAGGAGCGCTACCGCGCCTGGGCGCAGCAGCGGCTGGCCGAGGTGCGCCGGCACAACGCGGGGGTGCGCGACGCGCTGGACCGGCTGCGCGCCGCCGAGCCGGAGGCGGTCGAGGAGTATCTGACCGGGGCGCTGTACGCGTCGCGGGCGTGGCCGGAGGGGCTGCCGCGGCAGGTGTCGGCGAGTTTCGAGGCGGCCGAGCGGCAACTGGTGCTGAACTGGGAGCTGCCCGCGTTCTCGGTGCTGCCGCAGGCTGCCGCGGTGCGCTACCTGCCGAGCGTGGACCGCGACAAGGAGGTGGCCGCCCCGGTCACCGAGCGGCGGGCGGCCTACCGGGACCTGCTGGCGCAGTGCCTGCTGCTGGTGCTGCGCGAGCTGTTCGGCGCGGACCGGTTCGGCCTGCTGGACTCGGTGGTGCTCAACGGCTTCGTGGACGGCACCGATCCGGCCACCGGGCACCGCAGCGCGGTGTTCCTGGCCACCGCGGCGGTCTCCCGGGCGGACTTCGCCGCGGTGAACCTCGCACAGGTCGACGCGGTGGACTGCCTGGTGGACGGGCTGGGCGGCGAGCTGTCGGCGCGCCCGGACCGGCGGGCGGCGGTGGCGCCGCTGCGGCAGCCGGGCGAGGCGGGCCGCCATGTGGTCACGCACGGCGGCGGCGAGGAGCCGGACCTGCTGACGATGGACCCGCTGGAGTTCGAGGAGCTGGTCGCCGAGTTGTTCCGGGCGATGGGCATGCGCGCGCTCACCACGGTGCGCTCCGGTGACGGCGGGGTCGACGTGGACGCGCTCGACCCGGACCCGATCCGCGGCGGCAAGATCGTGGTGCAGGTCAAACGCTACCGCAACACCGTCTCGCCCAGCGCCGTCCGCGACCTTTACGGCACGGTGCAGTCCGAGGGCGCCAACAAGGGTGTCCTGATCACCACTTCGGGCTTCGGGCCGACCTCGCACACCTTCGCCAACGGCAAGCCGCTGACGCTGGTGTCGGGCCCGGAACTGGTGGACCTGCTCCACCAGCACGGGCTGGGCGGGCAGTTGGGCCGGACCCCGGCCGTGGCCGCCGGCGGCCAGGCGCCGACGGCCGGACAGGACCTGGGTGTCGATGACGAGCCGGACGCGAGCGTGCTGGGCATGTGGTGGGCCGGGGACGTGGCGCTGGACGTGTGCGCGCTGGTGTGCGCGGGCGGCCGGGTGCTCGGCGATGACCACTTCGTCTTCTACAACAACCCGCGCACCCCGGACGGCAGTGTGCGGATGATGCCGCCGCTCGGCGGTGACAAGGCGGCGATCTGGGTGGGCTTCGACCGGCTGCCGGCCACCGCGGACCGGGTGGTGCTGGTCGCGGCGATCGACCCCGCGGTGAACCCGGATGCCGACCTGGCGGGCTTCACCGACGCCCGGATACGCCTGACCGACCCGCAGGGCAGCGAGGCGGACCGGCTGGCTGTCTCCGACGGCCGCCCCGGCGAGACCGCGCTCGTGCTCGGCTCCTTCCGCCGCCGCTCCGGCGACGACTGGGCCTTCGTGCCCGGCGGCAAGGGCTACCAGGGGCCCGGCGGCCTGGTCGAGCTGGTGCAGGAGCACGGCATCGAGGTGGAGTAGGGCGGCGGCGGTCCGCCGTGTGCTACAGTCACCGTAGGGACTTGTAGGTTGCGTCTTTTCTGACAGCGCCTCGTCCCCTCCCCCGCTCGGTTCTCGTCCGAGTGCGGTGCCTTCTCCCGCAGTGCGCGTCCCGCCGCTCCCCACGTCCGACGTCGTGGTGCGTGCGCCGAGCCGCACGGCGCGTCTTTCCGTACGGCGCGCTTTCCCGTACGGCGCGGCAGCGGCGGTCCTCTCCCGCCCGCGCCCTGCCGTCCTCCGCGGTACCCGGAGCGTGAGTCCTCCGCCCGGACCGCCCCTCCCCCTCCCATGCGACCCGGTGGCGCCCGACGCCGCCGACCCGAACTTTCCGTCCGCGAAAGGACGACTTCCATGACCGACACGATCACCTACCCCACGACAGACATCACGACCGAACGCCCGCCCGCCCGGCGGGAGGTGCCGCAGCGGGTGACCGGCGTGCTCGACACCGAGCGCGGCGGCCAGGCCCGGCTGCGCGGCCCCGGCCTGCTCCCCTCGCCCGACGACCCGGCGGTGCCGCAGGCGCTGGTGCGCCGTGCCGGGCTGCGCAGGGGCGACCTGGTCGAGGGCACCACCGGCAAGCCGGGCGCCCTCGCCGACGTCCACCTGGTCAACGGGCTGCCGCCCGCCCCGGCGCGCCCCCGCTTCGCCGACCTCACCCCGCTGCACCCCAAGGAGGCGCTGCGGCTGGAGAGTTCGGCACTGAGGGGCTCGCCGGCCGCCGCGAACCGGGTCATCGACCTGATGGCGCCGGTCGGCAAGGGCCAGCGCGGGCTGATCGTCGCGCCGCCCAAGGCCGGCAAGACCGTGCTGCTCCAGGGCATCGCGGCCGCGGTCGCCACCAACCACCCCGAGGCGCACCTGATGGTGCTGCTCGTCGACGAACGGCCCGAGGAGGTCACCGAGATGCGGGCGAGCGTCCGCGGCGAGGTCATCTCCTCGACCTTCGACCAGCCCGCCCGGCAGCACATCCAGGTCGCCGAACTCGCCGTCGAGCGCGCCAAGCGGCTGGTCGAGCAGGGCCGAGACGTCGTCCTGCTGCTCGACTCCCTGACCCGGCTGTGCCGCGCCCACAACAACAGCGGTGCCGGCAGCGGCCGTACGCTCTCCGGCGGGGTGGACGCCGCCGCGCTGCTCGGGCCGAAGAAGCTGTTCGGCGCGGCCCGGCTCGCCGAGGAGGGCGGGTCCCTCACGATCCTGGCGACCGCGCTGGTCGACACCGGCTCGCGCGCCGACGACTTCTACTACGAAGAGCTCAAGAGCACCGGCAACATGGAGCTGCACCTCGACCGGTTCCTCGCCGAGCGGCGGGTCTTCCCCTCGATCGACATCGCGACCTCCGGCACCCGCCGCGAGGAACTGCTGCTGCCCGCCGAGGAGTTGGCCGTCCGCCACCACCTGCGCCGGGCCCTGGTCTCCCGCGACCCGCACGCCGCCACCGAAGTGCTCCTCACCCGCCTGCGCGAGACCCCGACGAACGCGGACTTCCTGCGCACCGCCCGCGCCACCCTCCCCGGCGCGGCATAGCCCCGCGCGAGTACCGGCCCGCGCCGCGGGGCCCCGCCACACCGGCGGGGCCGCCGCGTCCGTCAGATGGTGACGCCGTGGCCGCTCATGTACGCCACCGGGTCGATGTCCGAGCCGTAGCTCGGCGTGGTGCGCACCTCGAAGTGCAGGTGCGGGCCGGTGACGTTGCCGGTCGCGCCCGACACGCCGATCTGCGTGCCCTCGGTGACGGTCTGGCCGGCGGAGACCAGTACCTTCGACAGGTGGCCGTACAGCGTGTACTTGCCGTCGGCGTGGCGGACGATCACGTCGTTGCCGTACGCGCCGTCCCAGCCGGCCGAGACCACGGTGCCCGCGGCGACGACGTGCACGGGGGTGCCGGAGCCGACGAGGAAGTCGACGCCGGTGTGGGAACCGCTGGACCACAGCGAGCCGGACGCCTTGTAGCCGGTGCCGATGGCGGCGTCGCCGACGGGCTTCATGTAGCCGGTGGCGGCGGACTTCGCGGCGGTGGTGGTCGCGGTGGCAGCGGTGGCGCTCTTGACCGGGGTGGCCGCGCCGGCGTGGGTCGCGGCCACCAGCGGCAGCACCAGCGCGGCGCCGCCGGCGCCCGCGGCCACGTAGAGGCGGGTGAGACGGGGCAGGCGGCGGCCGCCCAGGGTGCTGGACCTGCGGTGCCGGTTGTGTGCGGGCATGGGGGATGTCCTCTCCTACGCCTGCGAGGTGAGCTGTCGGGTTCGGGCAGGAGATGCCCGGCCGCGGCTGCGGCTTCACCCCGAGCCGCCCGGGTGCGGCCGCCGCTGGCGCGGCGGCCGGTCCGGGCGGCGGACTACCGTGGGTCCCCCGCTCCTGCCGTGTCGGTGCTCGGGTGGTCCGCGCGTCGGGCGGTGGCAGGACTCGGCGGTCCGCCCGGCGGATGGGATGCGGGGGTGCCCCGCACCGACGGAACCTAGGGGACCGGCCCGGCCCGGGCAAACAGCGCCGGGCGCCGGAGCGCAGGCCGCCGTCACGGTCGGCGACCGTGCCCCCGAATGTCCGTGATGCGAGCGTTGCGCCGGGTGCGCCGACCGCCACCGTCCATCACGAACAGCCCGCCGCCGCGACGTTCCGTGCGACCTCGCACCGCGCACCGTACATGTCCGGCGACCACCCGGTGATCCCGCTCACAGAAGTCCCAATTGCCCGAATTAGCATGGTATTTCAGGTCATGCTGTGACCTGCGGCACGCAGGTTCCCCGGGTCGCGCGAGGCCGCTTCAGAAGGTGCCCGCGGGACCGGTGAGGCGGTGGTCGAGCATGCGGGCGAGGCGGTAGGCGACCGGGCGGAAGCCGATCGCCGGAAGGTGTCCGGCCGCGTGCGGGGACGCGGACGGCCACTGCGCGGACATGTACCGGTGCCCGGCGTCGTACGCCCAGGCCAGCGCGGTCGCCAGCAGGACCCGGCTGATCCCCTCGCCGCGGAACGCGGGTTCGACGTACATCTCGACGAGTTCGACGCAGGACGCGGGCACCACCGGGTCGGGCCGCGCGGGGACCAGCACCACCATGCCGATCTCCTCGCCCCGCCGGGACGCGATCCACGCGCCGCACCGGGTGTCCGCCAGCGCGGCCGCGTAGTGCACGCGCAGCGCCGCCAGCGCGGCCTCCGGCTGCGGCTGGAAGGTCGCGGTGCCGCGCTGCCGCCGGGCGGACTCCGCGGCCATCCGGCCGATCTGCGGCAGGTCGCCCGGCCCGGCCCGGCGGATGGCCAGCCCCTCGACCCCGCGCGGCTGCCGCCCGCGGGCCTTGACCGCCATCAGCCCGCAGACCCGCTCCCGACCGAACCCGAGGTCGGACCAGGGCGCGGTGCCGACCTCGCCGGCCGGCACGTCCACGTAGTGCGCCAGCCGCTGGTCGGCGACGAGCCGTTCGGCGACCCGGACGTACAGCGCGCGCAGCACCTCGCTCTCCCGCCCGGCGGGCAGCGCGTGGCCGCCGTAGGGCACGAGCGCAGCACGCGGGTGGCCGCGCAGGGCGGCCGGGTCGTCGGGGGCGAGGTCGACCGGTACGGCCGCCAGGTGCCCGATCAGGCCGCCGTCGCCGTCGAGCGCGCGGACCGCCTCGATGCCGGGCGTGCGGTGCAGCCCGTCGAGCAGTTCCCCGCCGCGCACCGGGCCGTCGGCGAGCCAGGACCGCTGCGAGGGAGGGCGCCGGGCCCGGGCGAACCAGCGGTCGTACCGCTGGACGGCGAGGGGTATGTGCTCGGTGGTCAGCGGCGCGATGGCGACAGTCATGGTGCTCGTGGACGCTAGCGGTGGGCGCCGTCCCAGGGCAAGGCGGGCCCGGCCGGGGGCGGGGACAGGTCGGGACGGGTGCCGCCAAGCGCCCGAAAGTCGGTGCCGCGCACGGGCGTTCAGGCCCGCCTCACCCTGTCCATGCCGGGTGGTTGGGGTCGTCCGCGCGCACCAGGACGTCCGCGGCCTCCTCCGGCAGCGCCTCCCGCGCATACCGCTCGTACGCGGGCAGCGTCCACCGCTCCGGCGCGGGGGTGCGCCGGGCCAGCGCCGCCGGGGACAGCCGCAGATGGACGGTGAGGTCGAACGGCAGGCCCTGCCCGAGCAGCAGCGGGCCGTCCAGCAGCAGCACGCCGCCGGGCGGGAGTTCCACGTATCCGGCCCGGGTGGAGCGGTCGGTGCGCGGGTCGCGCAGCGAGGGCAGGGCGCGGCCGGTGCCGCCCGGGCCGAGCGGGTCGAGCACCTCGCGGCGCAGCGCCCCGGTGTCCAGCCAGAGCTGGTAGTAGGCGTCGACGTCCTCGTGGCCGTACTCCAGCCGGAGCGAGGCCGGGCGCCAGAAGGTGTCGGCGCCGACCCGCAGCACCGGTCGGCCGAGGGCGGGCAGCGCGGCGGCGACGGCGTCGGCGAGGTCCGCGGGGCGGGCGGCCGGCGCGCCGTCGACGGCCACCCGCCACCAGGGGCCGGGCGGGCGGCCGGCGGCGATCCGTTCGGCGAGGGCGTCGGCGAGCTTGGGCCAGGTGATGGGGGTCGGCTGCACCCGGCCATCCTGCCGGACCCGGCCCAGGTGCCGCCCCGGCGGCCCGCCCTCACCCGTTCGGGCGAGAGGGCCGTACGGCACTGGAACCGGGAGCCGCCTCCTGCCGCGTCGCACCTCACCCGGGTGGCGGAAAGCGACGACATATCACCCGTTTGCCAGCGCGCACGATCTATTACCTTTTGTGAGCCTGGAAGGACTCACGGTGACCGTCCCCATCACCTCAGGAGAAGAGCCCCATGATCCTGTCCATCTCCGGCGTCGTCCTGCTCGGCGTCATCTGCTTCCTGTTCTTCCGCAAGGACGGCCTGAAGGTGTCCCACGGAGTGGTCTGCGCCCTCTTCGGGTTCTACCTCGCGGGCACCGCGATCGCCCCCAGCATCACCGCGGGCGGGGCGAGCCTGGCCGGCCTCATCGGCGGGCTCAAGATCTAGCCGTCCGGATCTCCAGGGCGTCCGGCGGCCACTCCTGCCCCTCCCCCGGGCCCGGCGGCGGTCGATCCGCCTCCGGGCCCGGCGCCGTTCCCGATCCCGCCACCCCCCCGGCCCCGCGCGCGCCCGTGTCCCCCACGCGCCGTCCCCCACCCGAACCACCCATGGAGCACCCGTGGTCAGGCGTCCCCTTCCCAGCATCCTCACCAGCCGGCCGGCGCTCGCCCGCGGCCGCAACCTGGCGCGCACCGCGGCCGACGGCGCCGGTGACGTGCTGCACCCTGTCATCACCATCGCCCGGGGCATGCGCCGGCAGGCGTCGTGGGCCGGCGAGTGGTGGGGCCGCACCCCGAAGGACCGGCGGGGGCCGGCGCTGCTGCTGGCCGCGGCGGCCGTCGTGATCGTGGCGATGATGCCGTACGGGCCGATCCTCGGGGTCGCCGCGCTCGTGGCGTCCGCGGCGTGGCTGGGCCGGGAGCGCGGCGCGCCGGCGGCGGCCGGGCCGACCGAGGCCGAGGGGGTGCGGCTCCAGTCGCTCTACGAGGCGCTGGTGCCCTACCTGTCCGACCCGGGCGACCCCGCGCCGCTCTACGCCCACGACGGCAGCTGGGAGCGGGCGTTCAGCTCCTACGAGTTCCAGGACGGCCGGCTGGCGCGGCTGCACCTGCGCTACCCGGCGTACTTCACCGACGGCGAGGACGACTCCCGCACCCGGGTCGAGCAGCTGCTGCACGCCAAGGCCGGCCGCGGCCGGGAGTACCGCTTCGACTGGAACGAGGAGGAGAACCACCTCACCCTCACCGCCCTCCCGCCGCTGCCGACGGACATCGCCGCGCAGCGGTTCGTCACGTCACCGGGCGAGACCGTACTCGGCTTCACCGACGAGGGCGCGGTGCAGCGCACGGTGCCGGTGTCGGTCCCGTCCGCCGACGAGGGCGCCGACGGCGGCGACGGTACGGTCACCCGCGACGCCCCCGCCGTCCTGTGGCGGACCGGTGCCCGCTCCACCGAGCCGCACCTGCTGGCGCTCGGCCAGCCCGGCACCGGCACGACGAGCCTGCTCCGCTCGATCGCGCTCCAGGCGCTGGTCCACGGCGACGTGGTCGTCATCGACGGCGGCGGCACCGGGGAGTACGCCGCGCTGGCCGGCCGCCCCGGTGTGCTCGCCGTCGAGGACGGGCTGCTCGGCGCCGCGGCCACCCTGGAGTGGGCCGTCCACGAGACCGAGCGGCGGCTGATCGCGGTGAACCGGGCCCGGCAGGCGGGCCGCCCCGTCGCCGAGGACGTACGGCGGCCGCTGTGGATCGTCGTCGACCGGCCGACCTCCCTCACCCAACTCGCCCTCGCCGAGGGGCGGCCCGACCCGCAGGCCCTGCTCGACGTCCCCCTGCGGCACGGGCGCGCCGCCAGTGTCGCGGTCGCCGTCGCCGACCAGCTCGACGCCACCGAAGCGCTCGCGCCGGTCGTCATCTCGCAGACCCGCGCCCGGGTCGTCCTCGGCCGCCTCGCCCCCGAACACGTCCAGGCCGTCCTCGGCGCGCCCCAACGCACCACCCCCGCGGCCGACGTACCCCCCGGCCGCGGTTACGCCCGTCTCGGCACCGGCCCCGTCCTCCGGCTCCAGGTCCCCGCGGCCCCCGACCCCTACGACGAGGAAGCGCCCGCCGCCCACCGTTCCGCCGTCCTCACCCTCCTCCCCTCCGACCCCACCCCCGCTCCCTCCTCTCCCCCCGCCCCACCCGACGACGCCCCTCCCCCGCTCGAAACCGTCACCCTCCGCAAGGGTGCGGTGATCCGTACGGTGGCCGACCTCGAGCTCGGCTGAACCCGACCCCCCGGGGTGGGGGTTGCTGTGAGTTGCGGGACCACCCGCCGGCGGTGGGCTTGTCGCGCCGTTCCCCGCGCCCCTGGGTCTGCTCGGGTTCTCCTGCGGTACCCACCCTCCGGGGTGGTGGGTGCTGGCGTCCCGGGACCTTCGGCCGGTGGGGGCTTGTCGCGCCGTTCCCCGCGCCCCTGGGTGCGCTCGGGTGCTCCGCAAGTTGTGGTGGCTGTGGGTGCCCAGCCTCTGCCCACTCACGCACGCCACAGTTCGCGGAACAGCCGCACCTACTCAGGGGCGCGGGGAACTGCGCGACAAGGCACCGCGGACCGCAAGGTCCCGACGAGGCACGGAACCCACCACCCCGGAGGGTGGGCACCGCAGGGAAACCCGAGCAGACCCAGGGGCGCGGGGAACTGCGCGACAAGCCACCGCGGACCGCGAGGTCCCGACGAGGCACGGAACCCACCACCCCGGAGGGCGGGTCAGGCCACGAAAAGCCCGGAGGGCTCCGACCCCTCCGGGGCAGCGCCGGAGCGGACGAGTTCGGCGGCCTGGGCGAGGCGGGCGGCGGCCTCGTCGGCGGCGGGGCCGCTGACGGTGAAGGGAATGCGGATGTAGGACTCGAAGGCGCCGTCGATGCCGAAGCGGGGCCCGGCGGGGACGCGGACGCCGAGCCGTTCCCCGGTGACGGCGAGGCGGGAGCCGGAGACGTCGCCGGTGCGGACCCACATGGTCATGCCGCCGCGGGGCACGCTGAAGTCCCACCCGGGAGTGTGGGCGCGCAGGGCCGTGACGAGGTCGTCGCGGCACTCGCGGGCCCGGTCCCGCCGGGAGGCGAGCGCCTGCTCCCAGCCGTCGCCGCGCAGCAGCCATGCGACGGCGAGCTGGTCGACCACGGGGGACGCGAGGTCGAGGTAGGCGCGGGCGGAGACGAGGCGGCGCACCACGTCGGGGGTGGAGCGCACCCAGCCGATGCGCAGCCCGGCCCAGACGCTCTTGCTGGCGGAGCCGACGGTCATCACGGTGCCGCCGCGGTCGAAGGCGGCGAGCGGCCGCACCCCGGACTCCTCGCCGTCCAGGACGAGTTCGGCCATGGTCTCGTCGGCGACCACCGTGGCGCCGGCGACGCGGGCGGCCTCGACGAGTTCGCGGCGCTCGTCGTCGCCGACGAGGGTGCCGGTCGGGTTGTGGAAGTCGGGCATGACGTAGACCATGCGGGGCGCGGCGTCGCGCATGACGCGGCGCCATATGTCCATGTCCCAGCCGCCGAGGCGTTCGCGCAGCGCGACGGGCACCAGGCGGGAGCCGGTCTCGCGGAAGAGCTCCAGCACGTTGGCGTAGCTGGGCGACTCCGCGGCGACCCGCTCGCCGTAGCCGACGGAGTGGCGGGCGACCGCGCCGACCGCGCCCATCGCGCCGGTGGTGACCATGATCTGCTCGGGCATGGTGGGCACCCCGCGGGCGGTGTAGCGGTCGGCGATGGCCTCGCGCAGCACCGGCAGCCCGGCGGGGAAGTCGCCGTGGGTGGCGGCGTAGGCGGGCAGTTCCGCGAGGGCGCCCTGCATGGCGCGGGTCAGCCACGGTTCGGGGGCGGACAGGGCGGCGGTGCCGAGGTCGATCACGGAGCCGGCGGCGTCGGGCGGCAAGGGCTCCAGGCTGCGGGAGGGCAGGATGTGGCCCTCGGGGATCGCGGTCCAGCTGCCGGCGCCGCGCCGGGAGCGCGCGAAGCCCTCGGCGCGCAGCGCCTCGTAGGCGGCGGCGACGGTGGTGCGGCTGACTCCGAGGGCGAGGGCCAGTTCGCGTTCGGCGGGCAGCCGGGCGGCCACCTGGAGCCGTCCTTCCAGCACCAGCAGCCGTACGCCGTCGGCGAGGCCGCGGTAGGCGGGCAGCTTCCGGGCGCCGGGGGCGGTCGCGGCGGCCCGGTCGGTCGCCGGCCGGGGCGTCAGGAGCCGGGCCAGATGCGCCGCGCTCACCGTAGCGGTCCACTGAGGCATGAAACTCAGTCCACCTTTCCCTGATTGGCCATGGCAGGAAACCGTCCGCAGGCCACACAGTGTCATGCGCGCTCGTCCACACGCCAGGGGGGTCCCTATGAGCCGTCCACTCGCCCACCGCCTCGTCGTCCTGTACGCCGGCCTCGCGCTGTACGGCGCGAGCGACGCCCTGCTGGTCCGGGCCTCGCTCGGTCTGGACCCGTGGGACGTCTTCCACCAGGGGCTCTCCCGGCTGACCGGGCTGAGCATCGGCGCCGTCTCCATTGTCGTCGGCGCCGCCGTTCTGCTCCTGTGGTGGCCGATCCGGCAGCGGCCGGGGCTCGGCACTGTCTCCAACGTGGTGCTCGTCGGGCTCTCGCTGGACGCCACCCTCGACCTGGTGCCCTACCACGCGGCACTCGCGGTGCGGGTACCGCTGATGGTGTGTGCCGTGGTGCTCAACGGCGTCGCCACCGGCCTGTACATATCCGCCCGCTTCGGCCCCGGCCCGCGCGACGGCCTGATGACCGGGCTGCACCGCAGGACCGGCCGCTCGCTGCGGCTGATCCGCACCGGCATCGAGCTGACCGTGCTGGTGGCGGGCTTCGCCCTCGGCGGCGGCGTGGGCGTGGGCACGGTGCTGTACGCGGTGTCGATCGGTCCGCTCGCCCAGTTCTTCCTGCGCCTGTTCGACGGCTCCGCGGCCACTACGACCGGCTCTGCGGTGATTCGCCGGGAAGCGCCGGAACACCGAGTGGTGGACACGATTTAGCCCTGAGGGGTGCGGGCGGGTAGTGTACGCGGTTGGCCCAGCGACCTGACCGCCGTCGACGGCAAAAGATACGACGACAGTGGGTGACATATCCCGCCAAGTGTGACAAATGGGATGTCGCTGGGTAGAAACAGGGGCGACACGACGGGCGACGCATATCCCGAAACGGGAATCTTCACCGCCGACCGGACGTTGACCGGATGACGACGACAGCGACACCTGTCCTGTGGGCGACCAAAAGCCCGGGAGGCACGATTCATGAGTGAGCGAGCTCTCCGCGGCACGCGACTCGGGGCCACCAGCTACGAGACCGACCGCGGCATCGATCTGGCCCCGCGCCAGACCGTTGAGTACGCATGCCGGAACGGACATCGATTCGAGATGCCGTTCTCGGTTGAGGCCGAGATTCCGCCGGAGTGGGAGTGCCGCGCCTGCGGCCAGACCGCGCTCTTGGTGGACGGAGAAGGTCCCGAGGAGAAGACCACCAAGCCGGCGCGCACGCACTGGGACATGCTGATGGAGCGGCGCACGCTCGAAGAGCTGGAGGAAGTGCTCGCCGAGCGGCTGGCCGTCCTCCGTTCCGGTGCGATGAACATCGCGGTGCATCCGCGCGACAACCGCAAGACCGCCTGACCGGACCCGGGTCCGCGGCGCCGCGGACCCGCCCGGGCCCGCACCCGCGGCGGCCCGCGATCCCTTCCGCCCGGCCGGAGCCCACCGCTCCGCGCCGGGCGCAGCTATGCCCCGGCGCGGGCCCGGCGGCGGCGCACCCGCGCCACCCCTGCGGCCACCGCTCCCCCGGCCACGACCGCGGCCAGGACCGACCACGCGACCGTGTGCCGCCGCGCCACCGGCGACGCCGGGGAGGCGTCCACGGCGATGACGGCCCGGTCGTTGCCCGGGGTGCGGTCGAAGGGGCCGTAGGTGCTGATGGTGCCCTGCGCGCCGGGCACCACCCGGTCGATGCGCACCCGGAAGCCGATGACGGTCGTCCGGCCCTGCGCCGGCCCCGGCCCGAAGGGGTCGGTGCCGATGTCGCAGACGAACGCGCCCCCGGACTTCGCCGGCCGGTCGCACGCCCAGGTGCCGCCGTCCTCCTCGATGGTGTACGGGATGGACGTCACCGTGGTGCCCTCCGGCGGCACCACCTTGAAGCCGCCCATCGTCTCGCTGCCCAGCGGACGCCCCGGGCCGTTGTTCCGCACCCCCAGCCGCACCGTCACCGTCTGGCCGACCCGGCCGCGTACGGTCGCGGTCACCGGCTGGTAGTCGGCCTGCACCGTGGTGGTGACACGGACGGTGCCGGTGGCGGCGGTGAAGCCGCGGTCCGCGGTCCTGGCCAGCGCCAGCGGGGCCTGCGTGCCGCGCACGGTGAACCCGGCCGGGCGGGTGCGGTCGGACGACCAGCTGTAGGTGAGGGTGCCCGACATCCGGCCCGCGGCGGTCGTGTAGCGGATCGGGGCGCTGGTACGGAAGGCGGTGTGCGGGCCTGCCGCGGTGGCGAAGCCGCACCAGGCCGAGGTGAAGGACGGGTCGAAGAAGCAGTTGCCCGGGCGCGAGGTGAGCTTCAGCCCGGGATCGGCGGAGACGGTCAGTGCGACGCCCTGCCGGGCGGCGAAGCGGCTGTGGTTGGCGAAAGCGAGGGTCACCGGGCGGGAGCTGCCCGGCGCCACGTCCTGCGCCGTCAGGTCCTTCCCGGGCACATCGAGGGAGGGGCCGCCCACCGTCATCCGGGTGGACCCGGTCACCTCGGCCGCGTTGTCCGCGACGGCGGTGTACGTCACCGTCCCGCCGTCACCGGGTGCGACGCCGTCCACGCCGTTCAGCGTGAAGGGCGCCTCGGACTCGCCGTCGCCGTTCTGCACGTCGCCGTAGGAGCAGGTGAACACCGCGCCGGACCGGGTGCAGTTCCCGCCGCCGCCCGCGCTCACCCGGGCGACGCCGGCGAGCCCCGAAGCGTCCACGACGACCCTGACATCGCGGGCCGGGCCCGCGTCGCTCGCCCGCACGGAGACGGGGATGACGAAGCCGCTGTTCGTGCCGTCGGCGCCCTCGTCCGCCGCGTACATCACGAACGTCTTCGGCGCCTCGGCCCGCAGCACCACCCGACCCGCCCCGGCCGCGGCCGCGGGCAGAGCGGTCGCGAACGGCACCGCCGCCACCAGGAGACCGCCCAGGGCCACGGGCAGGGCGCGGGCGGCGGTGCGTACCCGCCGCAACAGCATGATCATGCGGGCACTATGCCAACTCCCGCCCCCGCACACCATTTCCGCCTCTGGCGGCGCTCCCGTGCCCGCTCAGTCCCGGTTGACGACCTCGCCCTGGACGACCTTGTCCCCGCCGCCCGCGGGACCCCCGCCGGGGCCGCCGCGCCCACCCCCGAAGCCGCCCGGACCGCCCGGGCCACCGAAACCGCCGAAGCCGCCAGGTCCGCCGAGTCCGCCGCCCGGCATCGGCACCGCGCGGGAGAGCAGCGCCCGGTCCACCCGGCGGCCGATGAAGGCCCGGGTCGGCGGGAAGAGCAGCACCAGCGCCACGGCGTCGGAGACGAAGCCCGGGATGATCAGCAGCAGCCCGCCCAGCATGGCGAGGCCGGTGCGGCCGCCGCCCTGCGGCGGGCCGAGGGCGACCCCCTGCTGCTGGGCGCTGACGGACGCCGTCAGATTCCGCCAGGCGCTGCGCCCGGCCCGCTTGACCGCCGCGGCGCCCAGCACCAGCCCGGCCAGGATGCACAGGAACACGACGAAACCGCTGGTCGCCCCGGCCACCAGGATCAGCAGCCATATCTCCAGCACCGCCCAGGCCGCGATCGCGAGGGGCACGATGGTGCGGGCCCGGGAGCGCCGCCGTCGCTGCGGCCGGACCGGTGGCGGTGTCGTCGTCGTCATATCTCAAGTGTGCCAAAGACCGGGTAAAGCCCGGCTCAGGGTTGCCCCCTTCCCCTGGCTCCCGCCGGCTCATACCCGGCGCCGGCTACGGCAGCGGGCGGCGCCCGGTGATCTTGCCGGCGCGGGCGCCCACACCCCAGGCGGTGACCCGCCACAGCGCCTCGGCCACGATGTTGCGGCTCATCTTGCTGTCGCCGCGCTCGCGCTCCACGAAGGTGATCGGCACCTCGACCACGTGGAAGCCCGCCTTCACCGCGCGCCAGGCCAGGTCGACCTGGAAGCAGTACCCGGCCGAGGCGATGTCGCCCAGGCCCAGGCTCTCCAGGGTCTGCCGCCGGAAGGCCCGGTAGCCGCCGGTGACGTCGCGCAGCGGCACGTCGAGCATCAGCCGCGAGTAGGTGCTGCCGCCGCGGGAGAGGTACTCGCGGTGCTTGGGCCAGTTGACCACCCGGCCGCCGGGAATCCAGCGCGAGCCGAGCACCAGGTCGGCGCTCTTCAACGCGGTGAGCAGCCGCGGCAGTTCCTCCGGCTGGTGCGACCCGTCGGCGTCCATCTCCACCAGCACGCCGTAGTCGTGGTCGATGCCCCACTGGAACCCGGCGAGGTAGGCCGCGCCCAGGCCCTCCTTGCCCTTGCGGTGCATCACGTGCACCTGCGGGTCGTCGGCGGCCATCTCGTCGGCCAGCTTCCCGGTCCCGTCGGGGCTGTTGTCGTCCGCGATCAGGATGTCCGCGTCGGGCACCGAGGCCCGGACCCGCTTGACGATCGGCCCGACGTTCTCCGCCTCGTTGTAGGTGGGGATGATGACCAGGACCTTGCCGAGGGAGTCAAAGCTCCGCTGCCCGTCCTCGTTCACTGCTGCGACTGCCCTTTCGCCATGCGCGTGCGCTCCAGCCTGCCGATCGCGACGGCGGCCGCGCAGGACAGGAGACCCACCATAGCGAGTGCCCACTCAGGTGCCGCACCGACTCGGTCCGCGACCGTCTTCTCGTCGCGCAGCGGAATGTCGGCGCTGATGACCTGCTGGGTGAACTCCTTGCTGCGTTTCTCGATCGTCCCGTCCGGCTCGACCACCGCGCTGATCCCGCTGGTCGCCGCGGTGACCACGGCCCGGCCGTGCTCGACCGCGCGCAGCTTGGACATCGCGAGCTGCTGGTCGGGCTGGCCGGTGCGGCCATACGTTGCGTTGTTGGTCTGTACGACGATGGCTTGGGCGCCGGCGTTCACTGTGTCGCGAACAATTCCGTCGTAGGCCACCTCGAAGCAGATCACGTCGCCGAGGTTCGCCGGGCCGATCCGGAGCACTCCGGTGCTCTTACCTGGGTAGAAGTCCTTCGGGATCTCGTTCAGCATCGGAATGACCTTGGTCAACTCTTTACGGAACGGGACGTACTCGCCGAAGGGCACCGGGTGCTGCTTCGTGTAGTGGTCGCCGGGGCCGGTGAGCGGGTCCCACACGATGCCCTCGTTCTGCACGTGGTCCTTGTCCGGGCCGTCCACCAGCGCCCCGACCAGCACCGGCACGCCCACCGCCTGGACCGCCTCGCTGATCTTCGCGTACGCCTGCGGGTAGGTGAAGGGGTCCAGGTCGGAGGAGTTCTCCGGCCACAGCACGATGTCGGGCTTGGCCACCTTGCCCGCCTTGATGTCCGCGGCGAGCTTGAGGGTGGCCTGCACGTGGTTGTCGAGGATCTTCATCGGGCGGCCGAGGAAGTGCATGCCCGGCTGCTGCACGTTGCCCTGCACGATGGCGACCTTCACATGGCCGACGGCATCGGTGTGGATCGGCACCAGCAGTCCGGCCAGCAGCACCGCCGCGGACAGCACCAGCGCGCCGGCGGCGGGCAGCAGGCCGCGTACGGCCGCCGCGGGGGCCCACGGGCGCCCGGCCCGGCCGCGCCAGGCCCGGTGGGCGGCCAGGGCCGCGGCGGCCAGCACGGTGCCGCTGAGGGCCACCGCGAAGCTCACCAGCGGGGCGCCGCCGAGCGCGGCGAGCGGGGTGAACGGCGAGCCGGTGTTCGCGAACGCCAGCCGCCCCCACGGGAACCCGCCGAACGGCAGCCGGTCCCGGACGAGTTCCTGCGCCACCCACAGGCACGACGCCCACAGCGGCCACCACGGCAGCCGCCTCGCCACCACCATCAGCGCGGCCATCAGCACCAGGTACAGCGCCTCGATCGCCGACAGGCCCACCACGGCCAGCCAGATCACCGACCGCAGCCACACCAGCAGCCACAGGAAGAACGGGAACGCGAAGGCGAAGCCCAGCCACGCGCCCTGCCGGACCGTGCGGCCCTCGAGCACCAGCGCGAGGCCGGCCACCGCCACCACGGACAGCGGCCACACCCCGTACGGCGGGAACGCCGCGGCCATCATCAGGCCGAACGCCGCGGCGACCGCGCTCCTGGGGGCGGCGGCCCTGGCCGTGGCCTTCCACCGCGCCCGCCGGGTCACCGGTACGACCGGTGCGACCGGTACGACGTTCACTTCGGCGGCGGGCGCGGCCCCGTCGGGCGCGACCCCGTCGGGCGCCGCGGGGGCGTTCGGCGGACGCAGGCGCACAGGCGTGGCCTTCCTGCAGGTGGGGACATCTGACGAAGGTGACGGTACCCCGTGTTCCTGGGGGGTTGATGGGTGCGGGTCCGCCCGGGCTGCCCCTGCACGCCGGTTCCCGGACCTTGCGGCCGGTGGGTGGCTGGTCGCGCAGTTCCCCGCGCCCCTGTCGGGGTTGCTCAGCGTCGTCGGGTGCGGGTGGGGCGAGCTGCGGAGCAGCCGCACGTACTCAGGGGCGCGGGGAACGGCGCGACAAGCCACCCGGCGGGCGCAAGGTCCCGTGACGAGGGGGCGGGGCACCCCGGGGGGTCGGGGCACCCAACGGGAGCGGGCCCGGACACCCTTCGGGCCGACCTGGGAACCGCTGGCTGCGGCTCGGCACCGAGGCCGTTGTCTACTGGGTGTCCGGGCCCTTCCCGGGTCACACCTGCCGATCGGGCGGCACTCCCCCCGCGTTCCGCGCCGCGGACGCTGGACCTGGCTGCCAGTGGCGGCGCGCGGTGGGCGCGGCGCCCCATGACCCAGCGGTGTTCGACGCAACCGCGGAGAGCCCCCGGTCCGACGTCCTGTGGTGGACCTGGCCGAACCTACCCGCCGCCGACCAGCCACTGTCAACACCGCTGTGACCTGCGGATCTTCGACAAATCAGCAGGTCAGTGGCGAGGTGTCCGGGCGGTTGCGACACGCCGCGGGGCGGGCACCGCGCACCGTTCGGGCGCATGCCGGAAAGCGCAGGTCACCCGTTCGGCGGGTGGTGGACCGTACGGCCGGCGACGACGGTGCGCAGGGCGGTGGGCAGCGGGGTGCCCGGGGTGAGGTCGGGCAGGCCGGGGGTGCCGGAACGGGGGTCGGTGGACCAGTTGGCGACGCGTTCGTCGGGGGTCTGCACGACCAGGTCGCCGACCTGCCAGACCGCGTAGTCGGCCGGGGCGCCGGGGGTGAGGACGCCGGCGTCGTCGCGGCCGGCGGCCCGCCAGCCGCCGCGGGTGTGGGCGTTGAAGGCCGCGCGGGCGGAGACGCGGTGCCCGGGGGTGCGGTGGAAGGCGGCCGCGCGGACGGCGCCCCACGGGTCGAGTGGGGTGACGGGGCTGTCGGAGCCGAGGACCAGCGGCACCCCGGCGCGGGTCATCGCGGCGTACGGGTTGAGGGTGCGGGCGCGCTCGCGGCCGAGCCGGGCGGCGTACATGCCGTCGTCGCCGCCCCAGGTCGCGTCGAACGCGGGCTGCACGGAGGCGATCAGGCCGAACTCGGCGAACGCGGCGATCGTCTCGGCGGTCATCAGCTCCGCGTGCTCCACGCGGTGCCGCAGGGCCCGTACGCGGCCTGTGCCGGCCGTGGCGGCGGCCGCGCGCACCCCGTCGACCACGGCGGCCAGCGCGGCGTCCCCGATGGCGTGGAAGCCCGCCTGGACCCCTGCCTGGGTGCACACGGTCAGGTGGCGGGCGATGGTGTCGGCGTCGAGGTAGGTGACGCCGAGGTGGTCGGCGTCGGCGTAGGGGGCGTGCAGGGCGGCGGTGTGGGAGCCGAGGGAGCCGTCCACGAAGAGGTCGCCGCCGGCGCCGAGCGCGCCGAGGTCGCGCAGCCGGTCCAGGTCGGCGGGGCCGGTCACGGGCTCGGCCCAGTAGCCGTGCACGCGGGGGCCGGGTTCGGCCGCGGCGAGGGCGAGCAGGCCGGTCAGGTCGTCCTGCGAGGAGATGTCGGGGCCGGCGCACTCGTGGAGGCTGCCGATGCCGCGGGCGGCCGCGTGGCGCAGCGCGGCGCGCTGGGCGGCGGCGCGCTGGGCGGGGGTCACGGCGGCGTAGGCGGCCGCGCGGGCGGCGTGGTGGGCGTCGCGGGTGACCGGGCCGGTCTCATGGTGTCCGGGCAGGCCGGCGGCGCCGGGCACGAGGGCGAGCAGGGCGCTGGTGACGGCGGCGGAGTGGACGTCGGTGCGGGCGAGGTAGAGCGGGCGGCCGTGCACGGCCCGGTCCAGTTCGGCGCGGGTGGGCGGGCGGCCCTCGGGCCAGCGGCTGTCGTCCCAGCCGTGGCCGAGCAGCACCCGGTCGCCGGGGTGGGCGTCGGCGTAGGCGGCGGTGCGGGCCAGGGCGTCGGCGAGGGTGCGGGCCGGGCCGAGGTCCAGGCCGGTCAGGGCGAGGCCGGTGGCGGTGGTGTGCACGTGGGCGTCGACGAAGGCGGGGGTGACCAGTGCGCCGTCGAGGTGCACGACCTCGTCCACGCCGTCGGCGAAGGAGTCGGCGGCGCCTTCGGAGCCGACCCAGGCGACGGTGTCGCCGTCGACCACCATCGCGGTCGCGAAGGGGTCGGCGGGGCTGTAGACGAAGCCGCCGCGCAGCAGCACGGTGCCGGCTGCGGGGCGGTCGCTGGGGTGCTGGTCGGGGGTTTTGGTCGCCGCTGCGGCGGGGCGCTGGTGCATACCGCCAGTCTGCCCGGGCCGGTGGCGCGGTCAGATCCGGGGGGGCCTGGATTCGTAGGCGGTGGACAGCACCACGGTGGTGCGGGTGGAGACGCCGGCCAGGGAGCGTATCCGCGACAGCAGGTGCTCCAGCTCGATGGGGGCGGAGACGCGCACCTTGAGGATGTAGTTCTCGTCGCCGGCCACGCTGTGGCACGCCTCGATCTCGGGTACCTCGGCGAGCCGGTCGGCGATGTCGTCGGGTGCGCTGGGGTCGAACGGCTTGACGGAGATGAAGGCGGTCAGCGACAGGCCGACCGCTTCGGGGTCGATGACGGCCGCGTAGCCGCGGATGACGCCGCGCTGCTCCAGCCGGCGGACGCGCTGGTGCACGGCCGAGGTGGACAGGCCGGTGGCCTTGCCCAGGTCGGTGTAGCTCATCCGCCCGTCGGCGACGAGCAGTTCCACGATGTGCCGGTCCAGCTCCTCCACAGCCGTTGACCTTACCGGCACCGCGGGGTCCGTGGGCACGTCTCGGCCGGGCCCGGGGTGGCCGGTCACGGGCCGAGCAAGCGGCGCAGGTGGGCGTTGCCGAAGGTGCCGTCGGGGTCGAGCTCCGCGACGAGCGCCTGGAAGTCGGCCATCCGGGGGTACAGGCCGCGTACGGTCGCGGGGTCGGTGGTGGCGAGCTTGCCCCAGTGCGGGCGGGCGCCGTAGGGGGCGAGGGCGGCCTCCATGCGGCCCAGGACGGGGGTGACGGCGGCGGGGTCCTGGCGCCAGGTGAAGTGCAGGCCGACGGTGTCGTGCCCGTAGGCGGGGCTCAGCCAGAGGCGGTCGGCGGCGATGGTGCGGACCTCGCAGGTCATCAGGACCGGGGCGAGGGTCTCGCGCAGGTCGGCGAGCGCGGCGATGGCGGCGGTGCCGTGGACGCGGGGCACCAGGTACTCGGACTGAAGTTCCGCGCCGCTGCTGGGGGTGAACTGGGGGCGGAAGTGCGGCAGCCGCTCGTACCAGGGGCCGGGGGTGCCGTCCTGCGGGGTGCAGTGCACCGGGTCGACGCCGGGCACGGGGTGCAGCGAGCCCGGGGCGGGCTCGGTCCACGGCAGGTCGGGTTCGGGGGTGCCGTCGAGGCGCTTGAGCCAGACCTGGGTGAAGCGCGGGGCGCGCCAGTCGGTGAAGAGGCTGACGCTGTAGGCGGCGCCGGTGAGGGTGTCGAAGTGGGCGAGCGCGTCGGCGAGGGCGAGGCCGGTGCGGGCGGTCTGGCGTACGTCGAAGGCGGGCACCGTCTCCAGCGTCAGGTGGGTGGTGATGCCGAGGGCGCCGAGGGAGACCACGGCGCCGTCGAAGCGGTCGCCGTCCTGCGCGCGGCTGAGGCGGAGGGTGTCGCCGCCGGCGGTCAGCAGGTCCAGCGCGGTCACGGAGGTGGCCAGGGAGCCGTTGGTGTCGCCCGAGCCGTGGGTGCCGGTGGCGACCGAGCCGCCCACCGAGATGTGCGGCAGGGACGCCATGTTGGGCAGGGCCAGGCCGTGGGCGTGCAGGTACGCGGCGAGTTCGGCGTAGCGCACGCCGGCGGCGACGCGGACGGTGCCGGCGGCGCTGTCGATGTCCATCTCGGCCGGGAGCGCGGCCAGTTCGACGAGGTCGCCGTCGGTGTCGGCGATCGCGTTGAAGGAGTGGCCGCTGCCGAGCGCCTTGACGCGGCGGCTGCCGGCGACGATCGCGCGCAGTTCGTCGAGCGTGGTGGGCCGGTGCACGCGCTGTGCGCCGAACGTCAGGTTGCCCGCCCAGTTGGTCCGCATGCCGTGCCACTCCCGCCCGCCGGCCCGCTGCCGACACAACCGTGCTGGTCCCCGCCTTTTGGTCACCCTATAAGGCGGCCGTGCGGGTGGCTTTCGGGGGCACCGGGGGGCGTAGGGGCGCATCGCGGGGGCGCATCATCCGGCCATTCCGGGAGTGTGACGAAGGCCACACCGCGACGGCGCGGAGGGCTCCGCATGGCGCGATTACCCGCGTAGCACGGCGGGAAGTGCTCGCTATGGCCGCGAGCGTGAAGCCGGGCCGGCCCAACGGAGGGCATCACCCAAGGGGGAAACCCATATGCGTCACCCTGTGCGCCACAGCCGCAGTGCCCGGACGTCGTCCACCGCCGCGGAGGGTCACGAACGCGACCTCGCGCTCGCTCCCGCACCGACCGCCGACAAGGCCGCCGCCGGCGATGACCACGCCGCCGACGCCGACGACTTCGACCCGGCGGACGGCTTCGACGACGGCGCGGAGCCCTACGACGAGGACGGCGACGACCTCGCCGACGTCGTACGCCTCGCCTGCCCCGACTGCGGTCGGCCGATCGCCGTCGCCGGCGACGACACCCTGCTGCCGCCCCACGCGGTGTGCCCCAACCCCTGGCAGCCCTTCGGGCTCACGGTCTGCGCCGGCTCCGGCCGCGCGGTGGCCGAGGCCGGAGCCCTCGAGCCGCTCGTGCTGGCGCCCGCCCACGAGCCCCTGGCCCCGGCCCGCCCCCTCGACTGGCGCACCCAGCCCTTCTCGCACGTCGGCGGCCCCGGCTCCCGCCCCGTCCGCGTCCCCGCCCAGCGCGCCGCCCACCCGCCGCTGGCCGCCTGAGCAGCTGGGCGTCGCGGCCGGAAGGGGGCGCGTGGGCGCCCCCGACGGCGAGGAGCCGCACACACCCGCGGCCGGTACCTAGCCGCGGGTCTCCGGGCCCACCAGGTGGCGTGCGATCACCATCCGCTGGATCTGGTTGGTGCCCTCGACGATCTGGAGCACCTTCGCCTCGCGCATGTACCGCTCGACCGGGAAGTCCGCGGTGTAGCCGTACCCCCCGAGCAACTGCACCGCGTCCGTGGTGACCTGCATCGCGGTGTCCGTGCAGAACAGCTTCGCCATCGCCGCCCGCGCGCTGAACTCCCGCCCGGCGTCGCGCAGCCGGGCCGCGGTGAGGTAGAGCGCCCGGCCCGCCTCGACCCGGGTGGCCATGTCCGCGAGCATGAACCGCAGCCCCTGGAAGTCCGCGATCGGGCGGCCGAACTGGCGGCGCTGGGCCATGTGGTCCGCCGCCGCGTCGAGCGCGGCCTGCGCCACGCCGATCGCACACGCGGCGATCCCCAGCCGCCCGGCGTCGAGCGCGACGAGCGCGATCGCGAAGCCCTGCCCCTCCTCGCCGATCCGCCGCTCGTCGGCCACCTCGACCCCGTCGAAGTGCAGCTGCGCGGTCGGCGAGCCCTTCATCCCCATCTTGTGCTCGGGCGCCCCCGCGCTCAGCCCGGCCGCGTCACCCGGTACGAGGAACGCGGAGATGCCGTGCGCGCCCTCGCCGCCGCTGCGGGCCAGCACGGTGTAGAAGTCGGCGACGCCGCCGTGGGTGATCCACGCCTTGGTGCCGTCGATCGTCCAGGAGTCGCCGTGCCGTACGGCCCGGGTGCGCAGGCTCGCCGCGTCGGAGCCCGAGGTCGGCTCGGACAGGCAGTAGGCGCCCAGCAGTTCGCCGCCGAGCATCGCGGGAAGGTGGTCGGTGCGCTGCTGCTTGCTGCCGAACGCGGCCACCGCGTGGCAGGCCAGGGTGTGCACGCTGACCCCGAGCCCCACGGTCAGACGCGCGGCCGCCAGCTCCTCCAGCACCTGGAGGTAGACCTCGTACGGCTGGCCGCCCCCGCCGAACTCCTCGGGGTAGGGCAGGCCGAGCAGCCCGGAGCGGCCGATCAGCGCCATGGTCTCCCGCGGGAAGTGCCCGGCCTCCTCCTCCGCCGCGGCGGAGGGCGCGATCTCGCGGCGGGCCAGGTCCCGGGTCAGGTCGAGCAGAAGGCGGGCCTCGTCGGTGGGCAGCTGCCGTTCGACCGGCTGCGGGCCTTGCTGGGGCATGGCGGCACATCCTCCCTGTGGGGTGGCGGCGGCCCCGCGCGAGGGTGAGGTGGAGCCGTCCGGTGAGAACTACCCCGTTCCCGTCGCGATCTCCCACGCCGGGTCTCGGCAACGGGTGATCAACGGGTCCGGCGCATGGAGTATGCCGTATGGGGGCGAAGACGTCACCGGCGAATTACCGCCACGGCTCCTCCCGCCGCAGGGGTGCACCCGCCGGGTGCCGCCGGGCGACACCGGCCGACACGGGGCGCCACCGGCCGCCACCGGCCGCCTGCGGGGGCCGCAACCGCGGGGGCGACCCGCCGCGTCCCCTGGTTCGGCGCCCGGGCGGTCCGGGCCGCGCGGGCGAACCCGTCGGACACCCGCGAACGGAGCGGAAGGCCACGTACGCTGCTGCGCATGGAGAGCTTGGAGGCGTCCGATCCCCGGTCGGTGGGCGGTTATCCGCTCTTCGCCCGGCTGGGCGCGGGCGGCATGGGGCAGGTCTACCTCGCCCGCACGGTCGCGGGGCGGCCGCTGGCGCTGAAGACGGTCCGCGCGGAGTTCGGGCTCGACCCGTCCTTCGGCGAGCGGTTCGCCCGCGAGATCAGGAACGCGGACCGGGTGCGCTCGCCGTGGACGGCCGCCGTGGTCGACTACTCCCCCGAGGGGGCGAGCCCGAAGTGGCTGGCGACGGAGTACGTGGCCGCGCCGTCGCTCGCGGATTGGATACGGGCGCACGGCCCGCTGCCCGCGCGGAGCGTGGTGGCGCTCGGCGCGCAGTTGTGCGAGGCGCTGCACGCGGTGCACCGCGCGGGCCTCGCGCACCGCGACGTGAAGCCGTCGAACGTGCTGCTGGCGCGGGCCCGGCCGCTGCTGATCGACTTCGGGATCGCCCGGGCCGCCGACGACACCCGGCACACCAGCACCGGTGCGATGATCGGCTCGCCCGGGTACATGGCGCCGGAGCAGGCCACGTCCGGCGGCTCGGCCGAGCCGGGCGACCTGTTCGCGCTGGGCGCGGTGCTGGTCTACGCGGCGACCGCCCGCGGCCCCTTCCACCACCCCGGCGAGACCGTCTCCACCGCCGCCCTGCTCTACCGCGTGGTGCACGAGGACCCGGACCTGACCGGGGTGCCCGCCGAACTGCTGCCGGCGGTGTCCGCACTGCTGGCCAAAGACCCGGCGGAGCGGCCGGCGGCGCCGGCGGCGGCCGAACTGCTGGGCGGCGCCGGGCAGATGTCCGCGCCGCCGCCGTGGGGCGGCCTGCTGCCGCCGGGGCTGGCAGGCGAACTGGACGCGCGCGAGGCGGAGATGCGGGCCGCGCTGGCCGTGGCTCCCCCGGCCGCTCCCCCAGCTGATCCCCCGGCCGGTTCACCGGCCGCTCCGCACACCGATCCGCCGGCCGCCCCGAAGGCCGCCGAGCCCGGCGCGCCCCCGGTGGCCGCCACCACGCCGTACGGGCCGGAGTCCGCGACCTTCCGCCACCCCGCCTACCAGGGCCAGGGCCTTCCGACGGGCCCTCAGCCGCCCGTACCGGGGCCGCAGGCACCGCCGCGCGGGTATGCGCCGCCCAGTGGCCCGCACGGCTCCTCGGGGCCTGCCGCGGCCCCCGGCCGCGGGCGCCGCGGCGGCACGGTGGCGGTGGCGGCCGCGGTCGCCGTGGTCCTGGTCGTGGCCGGCTCCGTCGCGGCCTACCGCTGGCGGCAGCACTCCGGCGGGAGCGACGACGCCGCCGGCGGGACCCCCGCCGCCACGACCCCTGGCACCACCGCCCCCACAGGCACCGCGTCCGGCACCGGCGACGGCTCCGGAAGCTCGGGCGACGATCTGCCCGCCGCCTGGATCGGCACCTGGTACGGCGTGGGCCCGGGCGTGCCCTCGCTCACCGGGAAGGCCAAGGTCACCATCACCTTCACCGGCGGCGCGCGCGGCAGTGTCGTCGGCAAGGAGGTCACCCATGTGACCGACCTGTTCGGCGGCGCCGACATCGGCTGCGTCGACACGCTCGGCTACACCGGGCAGGACGGCTCGACGCTGGAGTTCCAGACGGTGTCCAGCACCCCGTCCGACCCGTCCAGCGGCACCGTGTGCTCCGGGGTGCGCGTGTACACCCTCACCCTCGGCGGCGACGGCCGGACGCTGGCGCTGACGAACTACACCGACCTGTCGGTGGGCGCCCCCAGCACGTTCAGCAAGCAGAGCTGACCGGCACCGAGCAGAGCTGACCGGCGCGGGCGGTCAGCTCGCGTCGGCGAGCAGCAGGGTGCCCATCTGCTCGGGCGGCGCGGGACGGCCGTAGTACCAGCCCTGACCGGTGTCGCAGCCCAGGTCGCGCAGGTAGCCGGCCTGGGCGCTGGTCTCCACGCCCTCGACGGTGACGGACAGGCCCAGGCCGTGCGCGAGGGAGACGATCCCCTCGACGATCTTCAGGTCGACCGGGTCGGCCGGGTGGTGGCTCATCCCCCGGGTGAAGGCGCGGTCGAGCTTGAGCACGCTGACCGGCAGCCAGCGCAGCGAGGAGAGGTTGGAGTAGCCGGTGCCGAAGTCGTCCAGGGCGATCTCGACACCGAGGTCCGCGATCCGGCGCAGCGGCTTGAGCGCGTCCTGGTCGGCGCCGATCAGCGCGCTCTCGGTGACCTCCAGGCACAGCGCGTCCGGCGGCAGGCCGCTGTCGTCCAGCACCCGGGTGACCTCGGCGACCAGGTCGGGGTGGTGGAGCTGGATCGGCGAGAGGTTGACGTTGACCCGCGGGGGGCGGGCGCCGTGGTGGTTGCGCTGCCACACCTCGGCCTGCCGGACCGCCTGTTCCAGCACCCAGCGGCCGAGCGGCACGATCTGCCCGGTGTTCTCGGCGAGCGGGATGAAGCGGTCCGGGCCGATCACGCCGTGCACCGGGTGGCCCCAGCGGACCAGGGCCTCGGCGCCGTGCACCACGCCGTCGCTGAGCCCGATGAGCGGCTGGTACTCCACGAAGAACTCGCCGCGCTCCAGCGCGCCGGGCAGCCGGTTGGTGAGGCTGTGCCGGGTGATGGCGCGGGCGTCGGCGTCGGGGTCGGCGACCTCGTAGCGGTTGCCGCCCAGTTCCTTGGCCCGGTACATGGTGATGTCGGCGCTGCGCAGCACGTCGGCGGCGGCGTGCTCGGCGGTCGGGGTCAGGACGATGCCGATGCTGCCGTGCACCGGCAGTTCACGGCCGTCGACGAGGACGGGTGTGGCGAACGCCTCCAGGATGCGGCCGGCCAGGTCGGTGACGGCGTCGAGGCTGGGCGGGTCGGTGTACAGGGCGACGAACTCGTCGCCGCCGATCCGGGCCACGAGCTGGTCGGGCGAGGTCAGGCAGTTCCGCAGCCGGTCGGCGACGGCGACCAGCAGCTGGTCGCCGACGGCGTGGCCGAGGCTGTCGTTGACCGCCTTGAAACCGTCGAGGTCCAGGTAGCACAGGCCGATCCGGCGCCCGGCGCCCGCCTCGCCGCCGTCGGGCGCGTCCTGGTCGGCGAGCGCCTGGTCGAGCCGTTCGAAGAACAGGGCGCGGTTGGGCAGGCCGGTCAGCGCGTCGTGGGTGGCCTCGTGGCGCAGCCGTTGCAGCAGTTGGCGGCGCTCGGTGATGTCCTCCAGCAGGGCCAGTTGGTACTGGGGGGCGCCGGCGCTGTCGCGGAGCACGGAGACCTGGAGGTTGCCCCACAGCACGGAGCCGTCGGCGCGCGGATACGCCTTCTCGGTGTGGTAGCCGTCGCGCTCGCCGCGGAGCATCTCGCCGTTGAGGGCGCTGATCACCGCGGGGTTGTCCGGGTGGGTCCACTCCGGGACGGTGCGCTGCATGACGTGCCGTTCACCGCCGAACATACGGCTGAGCGCGTCGTTGATCTCCAGGACGCGGCCGTCGAGGTCGGCGATGCCGATGCCGATGGCGGCGCCTTCGAAGACCGCGCGGAAGCGGGCCTCGCTGGCGGCCAGCGCGCGTTCGGCGTCGGCCTGGGCGGCCAGTGCGGCGCGGGAGATCGACTCCTGCTCGTGCAGGGTGCGTTCGCGCAGCGCCTGGGAGAAGCCGACGGCCACGGCGTGCTGGAGGCGGGAGCAGCGGGCGCGGGTCTCGTCGGCGGACAGGCCGCCGGGCGGGCAGTACAGCACCAGGTAGGCGTCGATGACGCCGAGGATGCTGGGCAGCGCCTCGGGGTCGGTGCAGTGCGCGTCGACCAGGGCGGCACCGACCGGGACCGCGGTGCGCGGGTCGAACCGGTCGGCGCTGAGCGCGTCCCGCAGCACGCGGGCCAACGGCCGCAGGTACGCCTCCAGTTCGGCCCGGGTCATGGAGGTGGCCGTCAGCGGGTAGACCGCGCGGGCCCAGATGGCGGCGAAGCGGCGCAGGCTGTCGTCGGCCGCGGCCCGGGCGCACAGCTCGGGGTCGGCGTGCGCCAGCACCTCGGGTTCGGCCCGGCCCGGTGCGCCGGCGGCGGCCGGGGGTTCGGGGGCGTGGTCGGGGGCCGTTCCGGGAGCGGCGACCGCCGACCCGTCCGCGGGGGCGGCGGCCGGCCGGGTGCCGGCTCGGCGCGCCGCGTCGCCGGCCGCCTTGGTGCTCACGCCTTCAACCCCACACCGGCGAGCCCGAGCAGCACCACCGGGTCGTCGTCGTCGGCGGGCGGGGTGTCGGGCCGCCAGTGGGGCAGGTGCACGATGCCCGGTTCCACGATCTCGAACCCGGCGAAGAGCGGGCGCAGTTCGTCGGCGGTGCGGTGCACCAGGGGGCTCGCGGTGCGCTGGTAGACCGTCGCGACGTCGCGCTGCGCGTCGGACTGGCCGGTCGACTCCGCGGGGGTGGCGTGGGTGATGGCCATGATGCTGCCGGGGGCGAGGGCGTCCCGCAGGGTGGCGATGATCTCGCCGGGGCGGTCGTCGTCGGACAGGAAGTGCACCACCGCGATGAGCATGAGCGCGACCGGCCGGTCCAGGTCCAGCAGGCGGCGGACCTGGGGCGATTCCAGGATGGAGCGCGGGTCGCGCAGGTCGGCCGCGGCGATGTCGGCGTCGGGGTTCCCGGCGAGCACCGCGCGGCTGTGGGTGACGGCCACCGGGTCGTTGTCGACGTAGACGACGCGGGCGCCGGGGTGGGTCTCCTGGGCGACCTCGTGCACGTTTCCGAAGGTGGGTATGCCCGAGCCGATGTCGAGGAACTGGGTGATGCCCTGCTCCAGCGCGTAGTTGACGGCGCGGCGCATCACCGCGCGGTTGGCCTGGCCGATCTTGGGCATCCCCGGCAGCGCCTTCAGCGCGGTCCGGGCCGCTTCCCGGTCGACCTCGAAGTTGTGCGAGCCGCCCAGGAAGTAGTCGTAGATCCGGGACACGCTCGGAACGGTGATGTCGATGTTCTGCGGGGCCCAGGACGGTCGGTCGGTCACGGTCGGTGCTCCAGGTCGTGGGAGTGCGGACGCGGCAGGCGGGCAGAGGCCGGATCGGGCAGACTCCCGGATGCTCGACCGAGATTACTGATCACTTGTTCGGAGTGAAGCACATCGCCGGAAACGCGAGGTCCGTTTTGCTCGGCTGGCACCGGCATGTACCGATGCGGATACGCGCACCTGCGGAGACGCGCACCCAGCAGGAAGGGCCCGTGGCGCCTGAGCGCCCCGGGCCCGACCTTATCGCGCGGACGGTGATCGGATGAGTGCTTCTAAAGATGAACCGCTCGTCGGTGTACGGTCCCTAACGGCTCAGCAGGAGCCCTCGTCCTTCCAGACGCCCCACTCGCCGGTGGTGCCGGGCTGCTCGTTGGTGGTCCACCACTGGGCGAGCCACTTGTGGCCGCCGTACGACACCTCGTCGCCGCCGGTGTAGACCGCGGAGGCGCTCCAGGCCGCCACGTCGGCGCAGCTGCCGCCGGCCGGCGGGGTGGTGGTGGTCGGGGTGTCGGTGGGCGTGCCGGTGGGCGGGGTCGCGCCGGCGAACTCCACGGAGTACTTGGCGAAGTCCCAGGAGTTCTGGGCGACCGAGCTGCACGAGCCGGAGGTGCTGCCGTTGTTGTCCGGCGGGCTGCACTGGCGGTCGCGGTTGAGCGACCAGAAGGTGAAGCGGCCCATGCCGTGGCTGGTGGCGTAGTCCAGCACGGTCTGGAAGTCCGCATGGGTGAAGTACTCGCCGGTGTCGCTGCGGCCGTTCATGCCGGAGAAGCCCTCGTGGGCGTAGGCGGTCGCGGCGCTCCAGCCGAAGGTGCTCTGGAGCAGGCTGTTGAACGCGGTCAGGGCCGCGGTCTGGGAGGCGGCGCCGTTGTCGAAGCCGCCGTCGAAGGGCATGATCGAGAAGTTGTTCGGGGTGAAGCCGATCGACTTGGCCTCGTCGAGCATCTGGGTGCCGAACCAGCCGGTGCCGGCCGAGGTGCCCGGGGTGGTGACCGAGAGGTAGATGCCGGGGTTGTTCTGCTGGAGGATCTTCGCGGCGCCCAGTTCGTTGGCGACGGCCGCGGTGTTCTCGTACTCCGGCTCCTCCAGGTCGAAGTCGATCGCCTTGAGCTGGTACTTGTCGACGACCTGCTGGTAGGCGGCCGCGGTCGAGGCCGCGTCGGAGCACGCCTGGCCGAGCTTGGTGCCGCCGTAGCCGCCGATCGACACCGAGACGTCGCCGCCCTTGGCGCGGATCGCGGAGATGGTGGCCGCGACCGAGGTGTCGGAGGACACCGGGCTGGTGCCGCCCCAGGTGGGGCTGCACCCGCCGCCGCTGGGGGCGAGGATGAAGGCGAGCTGGAAGGCCTTCAGGCCGCTGGCGTCCATGATCGCGGTGGCGTCCGGCGGGTTGTTGTCCAGCGGCATCAGGTAGGGCGCGGCGGCGTACCAACTGCTGCTGAGCGCGCTGGCCGTGGGGGCCGCGCTGGCCTCGCCGGTGCCGAGGGCAGCCGCGGTGCCCAGCCCGGCGGCGGCCAGCAGCGCGGCGGCCACTCCGGTGCCGAGGGCTTTGAGACGGTTCACGTCGGACCTCCTGTGGGGGGAACGTCCCAGCAGGTTCCTGCGGTGATCCGAACACGTCAATAGGTTGGTCCAGACCTTTGGGTCAACCCACAAATTGGTCTCTACCAGTGCGGGCGGCCCGCCCCGCCCGCACGCCAACCGGCCCAAGGGGGGGGGGGGGGGGGGGGGGGGGGGGGGGGGGGGGGGGGGGGGGGGGG